>PLRT01000076.1:19450-30112 GCA_003164915.1 Hyphomicrobiales bacterium
GAACTGATGGGCGCGCGCGGTGCCGGCCCCATGCGCGCCGAGACCGAACACGGCCCCGCGCGCCAGCGACGAGACGATCGGCAGCCGCGCCAGGATCAGGTCGCCCATCACCGCGCCGGCGACGCCGGTGACGACCACGAACACCGCAGTGAGATCGGGAACGCCGCCGATGTCGCCTGACACTTCCATCGCGAAGGGCGTGCTGATCGAGCGCGGCAGCAGGCTCAGCCGCAACGTCCCGTCGAGGCCGACCAGCGTCGCCAGGCCCCAGCTCGACACGATCGACGCCAGCGTTCCCACCGCCATGCCGATCAGCAGCACCGGCCAATGGCGGCGAATGAGGGCGCGCTGCTCGTAGATCGGCACGCCGAAAGCGACAGTCGCCGGGCCGAGCAGCAGCGCCAGCCACTTCGTGCCGTGGATGTAGTCCTGGTAATTGTCGCGCAGCGCGAGAATGACGGCGGCGATGAGGATCGGCGCGACGACGAGCGGCGTCAGCCACCAGCGCGGCCACCGGCGATAAAGGCGCTTGGCGAGGCCATAGAGGCCGATCGTGACGATCGACCAGAACAGCAGATGGGCAAGCGGGTCAGTGAGAATCGGCTGAAGCGAAGCCATGGGCGGCCCTCCACCGATAGGCCCCGTCGACGACAAGGGCGGTCGTCACCATCACGGCGACTGTGCTGGCGAGGATGACGAACAGGATCTTGACGCCGGTCAGGCCGAGGAACTCGGGATGGTTGAGGACCGCCAGCACCGCCGGCACAAAGAACAGCAGCATGTCGGCGATCAGCCAGTTCGCCCCCCTGCGCAGGCTGACGGCGCTGAGCCGGCGGCGGCCGAGCAGCAGCAACAGAATCGCCAGTCCGGCAATCGGGCCGGGGAGGGGCAGCGCGACCGCGCGAACCAGGGCTTCGCCGGCCAGCCAGCAGGCGAGCACGACGCCGAGTTGCAGCCAGACGCTTCGCTGAATGAAACGGTGCGCGCGGGGCATGGTCGATCCGAGGGGTTGCGGAGGGCCCACAGATAGATTGCCCCGCAACATTCTGAAAATGAATTGATTGAATGGCAATAAGTCGATAATGGAATAGGCATGGAACTTCGCCCGCTGCGCGCTTTCGTCGAGGTCGTCCGCCAGGGCGGCTTCTCGCGCGCCGCGCGCACGGTCTTCGCGACGCAGTCGACCGTCAGCAAGGCGGTGAAGCAACTCGAGGACGAGATCGGCGCGCCGCTGCTCGATCGCGCCGGCCAACGCGCCGCGCTGACGCCGATCGGCGAGGTCGTCTACCGCCGCGGCCTCAAACTGCTCGCCGATCGCGATGATCTGCTTGCCGAAATTGCCGAGATGCGCGGCCTGAAGCGCGGCGTGCTGCGGCTGGGCCTGCCGCCGATCGGCTCCAGCACGCTGTTTGCGCCGCTGTTCGCCCTCTACCGCCGGCGCTATCCCGGCGTCGACGTGAGGCTGGTCGAACAGGGCAGCGACCAGCTCGAAGCGAGCCTGCGCGCCGGCGAGATCGACCTCGCCGGCCTGCTATTGCCGGTGGCGGCGGACTTCGATCGCATCCCGGTGCGGCGCGAACCGATGGTCGCGCTGGTCACGCACGACCATCCGCTGTCGACGCGGCCGTCGATCACGCTCGGCGAGCTGAAAGACACGCCCTTCATCATGTTCGAGCCGGGCTTCAGCCTGCACCGCATCATTCTCGATGCGAGCCGGCGCGCCGGATTCGAGCCGACCGTCGCCGTCCTCAGCAGCCAGATCGACTTCATCACCGAACTCGTCGGCGCCGGCATCGGCGTCGCGTTTCTGCCGCGCATGATCGCCGACCAGCGCCGCCGTCGCGGCGTCGCCCAGGTCCTGCTCGACGAGCCCGGCGTCGAATGGAGCATGTCGATGGCCTGGCGGCGCAACGGCTATCTGTCCGACGCCGCTCAGGCCTGGCGCGGCCTGGTCTTGGAGACGTTCGGCGATCGCTGAGGCCGGCGCCGTTCCGACATTGTCGGCGGCGACGAGATGCGTATGCTGTCGTCGGACAATCCGCCGCGCGGACAAGAAAGGCGACGACCGTCGATGAAGAAGATCGGTTTTCTCTCGTTCGGGCATTGGACGCCGTCGCCGCATTCGGAGACGCGGACGGGGGCCGACGCGCTGCTGCAGTCGATCGAGCTGGCGGTCGCCGCCGAGGAACTCGGCGCGGACGGCGCCTATTTCCGCGTCCATCACTTCGCGCGTCAGCTCGGTTCGCCGTTTCCCCTGCTCGCCGCCGCCGGCGCAAAGACGAAGCGCATCGAGATCGGCACCGCGGTGATCGATATGCGCTACGAGAACCCGCTCTACATGGTCGAGGACGCCGGCGCGGCCGATCTCATCGCCGGGGGCCGCCTGCAACTCGGCGTCAGCCGGGGCTCGCCCGAGCAGGTGATCGACGGCTGGCGCTACTTCGGCTACGAGCCCGAGGACGGCAAGACCGATGCCGACATGGCGCGCCGCAAGGTCGAGATCTTCCTCGACTTCCTCGGCGGCGACGGCTTCGCCGAGCCCAATCCGCGGCCGATGTTTCCCAATCCTCCCGGCCTGCTGCGGCTCGAACCCTACTCGGAAGGCCTGCGCGACCGCATCTGGTGGGGCGCGGCCACCGACGCCACGGCCGTCTGGGCGGCTGAGAAAGGCATGAACCTGCAGAGTTCGACGCTGAAGTTCGACGAAGGCGGGGAGCCGTTCCACATCCAGCAGGCCAAGCAGATCCGCGCCTTTCGCGAGGCGTGGACCAAAGCGGGCCACAAGCGCGAGCCGCGGGTCTCGGTGAGCCGCAGCATCTTCGCCCTCGTCGACGCGCGCGACCGCGCCTATTTCGGCCGCGGCGCCGAGCCTCAGGACTCGATCGGCTATATCGACGACACGACCCGCGCGATCTTCGGCCGCAGCTACGCCGCCGAGCCGGACGCGCTGATCGAGGAATTGAAGAATGACGAGGCGATCGCCACGGCCGACACGCTGCTGCTGACCGTGCCCAACCAGCTCGGCGTCGACTACAACGCGCACGTCATCGAAGCGATCCTCAAACACGTCGCCCCCGCCCTCGGCTGGCGCTGAGGGCGGGGCGCGGATCGATCGGGACGACGTCGAGCGCGTCAGGCGGCGAGCTTCAGCACCTGCGCGACCTGCGCCGCGTCGAGCTTGACGAAATTGCCGATGCGGCGCTTGTCGCCGTCGGTCGCCTTGCGCGCCATCTCGTCGATGCGGTCGGTTCCGACGCCGAGCGAAGCGAGCGTGGTGCCGAGGCCGATGCTGTGGAGGAACGCCTCGAGCCGCGCGACGCCGGCGCGCGCCGTCGCCTCCTTGTCGAAGATGTCGAGCTCGACGTTCCACACCCGGACCGACCATTGCACGAAGCGGTCGAGGTCGTGGTGCAGCACGTGCTTCATCCAGGCGGGGAAGACCACCGCCAGGCCGGCGCCGTGGGCGACGTCGTAGATGCCGGAGATCTCGTGCTCGATGTCGTGCGAGCCCCAGTCGCCGACCCGGCCGGTGTTGAGCAGATTGTTGTGGGCGATGGTGCCCGCCCACATCAGCTCGGCCCACGCGTCGTAATCGGTCATGTTGGCGATCACCCTGGGCCCCTGCGCGATCACCGTCTTCATCGTCGCCTCGAGCAGGCGGTCGACGAAGGCGACATGCCGGGAGTTGGTGAAGTAGCGCTCCATCAGATGCGACAGGATGTCGGTCGCGCCGCACGCCGCCTGGAACTTCGGCAGGGTGAAGGCGAGCTCGGGGTTGAGGATCGAGAATTTCGGATAGAGCAGCTCGGAATTGAAGCCGCGCTTCAGCCAGCCTTCCTCGTTGGTCACCACCGAAGCGGTCGAGGCCTCGCTGCCGGCGGCGGGAAAGGTCAAAACGGTCCCCACCGGCAGCGCCCGGGTGAGCTCGCGCTTGCCGACGTAGAAGTCCCACACCTCGCCGTCGTTGGCGGCGCCCATCGCGATCGCCTTGGACGAATCGATCGCGCTGCCGCCGCCGATCGCCAGCACGAAGTCGAGCTTGTTGTCGCGGCAGAGGCGCACGCCCTCGTGCGCCAGGCTGAGGCGCGGATTGGGCTTGACGCCGCCGAGCGCCTTGAATTCGACGCCCGCCTTGTTCAGCGAGGCGGCGACGCGGTCGTACAGGCCGGTGGTCTTGATCGAGCCGCCGCCGAAATGCACCAGGATGCGACGCGAATGGCGCGCGACTTCGGCGCCGACGTCGTTCTCCATGCCGCGGCCGAAAATGATCTTAGNNCTTAGTCGGGTTTTGAAATACGAAATTGTCCACGGGTAATCTCCTTTGGGCGGGAATTTTGAGCCGGTTCATACGCCAACGCGGCCGTTTCGTCACGATCGGCCGGTCCGCGAACCGCGACGCTTTGTCGTCAAGGAAATGCGATCGGCGCCGACTTTCAGCCGTTGCGCGCCTGCGCCCAGATCGCGGAGGTCCGCTCGATTCCCAGCAGCAGCAGGAGGGTGACGCCGACGAGGATAATGGTCAGCGCCGCGCCGGAGAAGATGTCGCCGCGATCGGTAAGGCCGAAGATGGCGACCGGCAGCGTCACCCAGCCAGGCGGATAGACCATCACCGTCGCGCCGAGTTCGCCCATCGACAGCGCGAAGCTCAGGCCGAAGGCGGCGAAGAGATAGGGGGCGACCAGCGGCAGCGTGACGCGGCGCAGCCGGTAGGCCGGCGTCGCCCCGAGGCAGGAGGCGACCTCCTCGAAATCGGGGGAGACGCGCGCAAGGCCCGCCGAGACGTTGCCGAACGAGAAGGCCGAGATCAGCACGAAATGGGCGATGACGACGATCGCCGTCGTGCCGTTGAGCAGCAGCGGCTTCTGGCTGAAGGCGACCAGCAGGCCGAGCCCAACCGAGACCGACGGCACCGCGCTCGGCACGAAGAACAGCACGCCGAGCATGCGCGCCGCCCCGCCGCCCTGCGCGCGCAGCGCCAGCGCCGCCCAGGCGCCGCTGATCAGCGCCACCAGGCTGGCGACGACTCCGGTCGTCAGGCTGGCGAAAACCGCAGCGCCCGAGGCCCCGCCGCCGGCCTCGGCGTAGTGCTCCAGGGTGAAGCCGCTCGGCAGCACGCCGTTCCATTGTCGGGCGAAGCTCGCCGCGAGGATGACCGCGAGCGGCGCGAGGAAGACGACGCCGATCACCAGCGCCGCGAAGCTCCACACCATCGCCTTGCCCGAGCGCGACCAGACCAGCATCTCACGCCCCCAGCCGCCGCGCCGCGACGCGGTAGAGGCCGAACAGCCCGAGCGACAGCGCGACATTGACCATCGCGATCACGCAGGCGGCCTGGTAATCGGATTCCTGGATCGCCTTGTCGTAGATCAGCAGCGGCAGCGTGATGACGCCCTTGGCGCCGATGAACAGGACGATGCCGAATTCGTTGACGGTGAGCAGCAGGCACAGGCTGCCGCCGGCGATCGCCGCCGGCAGCGCCGCCGGCAGGATGATCTGGCGCACGATCCGCCAGGGCCGCGCGCCGAGCAGGCTTGCGGCCTCGATCTGGCCGCGGTCGACCTGCGAGAACGCGGCGAGCAGCGGTCTGAGCACGAAGGGCGAATAGACCGTCACCTCGGCGAGAATCACGCCCCAGGCCGAATAGAGGAAGTGGACCGGCGCGTCGGACAGGTGGAAGGCCTGGACCAGCGCGCCGTTGAGCACGCCGGCCGAGCCGTAGAGAAAGGTGAAGGCGAGCGTCGCCAGGAAGGTCGGCAGGGCGATGAAGGTGTCGATCAGCCGGGCGACGAAGGTTGCGCCGGGAAAGGGGACGAAGGCGATGATCAGCGCCAGCGTCAAGCCGAGCGCGAGGCTGCCGGCGGTCGCAGCGAGCGCGATCTCGGCGGTGTTGAAGAGCGCGTTGACGAAGGCGCGCGAACCCAGCGTCGCCCAGGCCGCCGGCAGATTGACGACGTCGGTCGCGTCGTAGACCGCGGCGTGGGCGATCAGAGCCAGCGGATAAAGGAACAGCACCGCGAGCGCGATCAGCGGCGGCGCGACCCACAGCGCGCCGAGATCGACCTTCACCCCGCGCGGCGAGGCCGCCGCGTCAGACATCCGCGTCCTCGGCGATCAGGCTCGCATCGGCGGGCGAGAAGAACATCTCGAGCCTTTCGCCACGCGCCGGAATCGTCGGCAGCCGCGTCGCCACGACGCGCAGCAGCGCGCCGCCGACCTCGGCGACGAGATGGGTGAGTTCGCCCTGCCAGTGAATCTCGCGCAGCACGCCGGCGATGCGATTGGCGTGCGCGGCGTCGGGCGCCAGCGTCAGGTTCTGCGGCCGTACGCACAAGAGCCGCGCTGCGCCCGCGGGTTCGTCGGCGCCCGCCACGACCAACCGCTCCTCGCCCGCACGCACTGCGACGAGGCCGCTGCCGTCGGCTGCAGACTCGACGACGACCGGCAGCAGGTTGGCGCGGCCGAGGAACTCGGCCGAGAAGCGGTTCGGCGGACGGCGGTAGAGATCGCCGGTGCGGCCGACCGCGCTGAGCGCTCCGTCCCTGAGAATGGCGATGCGGTCGGCGAGGGTCAGCGCCTCGCTCTGGTCGTGGGTGACGTAGAGAATGGTGAGATCGGGCAGTTCGGCGTGCAGCCGTGCGATCTCCTCGACCATCGAGCGGCGGATCTGGGCGTCGAGCGCCGACAGCGGCTCGTCGAGCAGCAGCACCTTCGGCCGCACCGCGAGGGCGCGGGCAATGGCGACGCGCTGCTGCTGACCGCCGGACAATTCGCGCGGCAGCCGCCGCGCATATTGCGACATGCCGACGACCTCGAGCGCATGCGCGACGCGCTCTTCGATCAGCGCCTTGGGCGCGTGGCGCGCATGCAGCCCGAAGGCGACATTGTCGAACACGCGCATATGGGGGAAGAGCGCGTAGTTCTGCACCACCATCGCCAGCCCGCGCGCGTAGGGCGGCAGATCGGTGACGTCGGCGCCGCCGATGCGGATGCGTCCGCCGGCCGGTCGCACGAAGCCGGCGACGGCGCGCAGCGCCGTCGTCTTGCCCGAGCCTGATGGCCCGATCATCGCGAGAATCTCGCCCGCCGCCACCTCGAGGGTCAGCGGCTTCAGCACCACGGCGCCGCGATAGGCGACGCTGACCCGGTCGAAGGCGACGGTCGAGGCGGCGCCGCGCAGTTCCGCGGCGCCCGAGACGGTCGCCGCTTCGTCGACGAAAGCGGCGAGAGTCATGTCAGCTGCCCGTCGCCTGCTTCCAGCGCGCGACGTCGTCGGGTAGGTCCTTGAGCACGGCGGTCCAATCCGGCTGCCACACCGAAACGCCCTTCAACGCTTCGCTGAGCTTGGCGAAGTTTGTGTCGTTCGGCGTCACGTCCTTGCGCACCGGCACGCCGATCGCGACCGACGAAACCGTCGACTGCGCGTCCTTGGAGAGCAGGAACTCGATCAGCTTCTTGCCGTTGTCGGAGTCGGGGGCGCCGGCGACCAGGCCGACGTAATAGGGCAGCGGCATCGCCGAGCGCACGCCGTCGGGGCCGGTCGGCCAGAACACCTTGATGTTGGGGTTGTCGGCCATTTGCGACATGTTCATCTGCAGGTCGCCGTTGGCGACGAAGATTTCGCCCTTGTTGACCAGCGCCGTCAGCTTGCCGGTCGACGACGAGGGACCGACGTTGTTGTCCTGCAGCTTCTTGAGATAGTCGAAGGCGGCGTCCTTTGAGCCGAAGGCGTGGATGACCTGCAGCATCACGGCGGTGCCGTCGCCGGCCTGGCCGGGGGTCGAGTACTGGATCTTGCCCTTGAACTTCGGATCGAGCAGGTCGGCGAAGGTTTTCGGCGCCGCGTCGAGCTTGGCGGAGTCGTAGATGAAGTTCTGGTAGTTGCTGACCACCGGCTGGTAGGAATCGTCCCCGCCGTCGATCTGATCGGCCGCGGCCGGCTTGAACTTCTGCAGCAGGCCCTCGGCCTCGGCGCGCTGGATGAACGGCGGCAGGGTGACGAGAACGTCGGCCTGCGGGTTCGACTTCTCCTTGGCGACGCGCTCGACGACGCCGCCCGAGCCGGCCTCGACATATTGCACCTTGACGCCGGTCGCCTTGGTGAAGGCGTCGAACTGGGTCTCGAACCAGCTGCCCTTGCCGTCGTGCAGGCCATCGGCGGAATAGATGGTGACGACGTCGGAAGCGGCGAAAGCTGGCGCGGCGACGACGACAGCGGCGCCGGCGAGCAGAGCGCTGACGAGCGATTTCATGGATGCCCCTCTACGGCGCCGGGGTGGCGCCGGCTTCGGCCTAGGGGCAGGCTATGAAGCGCGTGTGAACGCCTTGTGACGGTTCGGCGACGGACGGCCGCGCTCAGCCTCCAAGCCCGACGAGCGCGGCTTCGAGCCTGTCGAGCGCGAGATCGAAATCGTCGAAGCCGATGGTCAGCGGCGGGCACAGAGTGACGACCTTGCCGCCCCCCAGCTTGAAGCTCAGGCCCTTGGCGAGACAGGCGTACATCAGCCGATCGGCGAATTCTGACGCGTCTTCGCCGCCGATCTCGACGCCGAAATAGGCGCCGAACGCGCGGACTTCGGCGATGCGCATATGCTTCGCCTGCATGGCGACCAGCCGGGCGAGGCCGTGCGCTTCGAGCGTGCGGGCGCGCGCGATCAAGTTTTCGTCGTCGATGACGGCGATCGTCGCCAGCGCGGCGGCGGAGGCGACCGGGCTCTTCTCGTGGGTGTAGTGGCCGAGCGCCGCCTGCGGCGCGCAGTCGAGTTCCGCGCGGACGAGGATCGCCGCCAGCGGCATGATCCCGCCGCCGAGCCCCTTGCCGATGACGAGAATGTCGGGCGTCGCGCCGAGCCGCTGGCAGGCGTACATCGCGCCCGAGCGCGCAAGGCAGCTCGGGATCTCGTCGAAAATCAGCAGCGTCCCGCGCCGCGCGCAGGATTGGCTCACCCGCGGCCAGAAGTCGGGCGGCGGCGCGGCGACCGTGGTCCAGCGCAGCGGCTCCGCGATCAGCGCCGCGACGTCGCCCTGCACGTCGAGCGCATAGTCGATGAAATCGGCGAGGCGGTCGAAAGGCCGGTCGTCGCCGAAGAAGCGCCGCGCGAGGTCGAGCGGCGGCAGATGCTCGGCGCCCGGCGCCATCGGGCCCAGGCCGCGGCGGAACATCGCCTCGCCGCCGACGCCGATCGCGTCGAGGTTGGCGCCGTGGAACGAATCCCAGAACGACAGCGTCTTGTGCCGGCCGGTGGCGTAGCGCGCGAGCTTCAGCGCCATGCCGACCGCCGCCGATCCGCTGGGAGCAAGCAGAACCTTGTCGAGCCCCGCCGGCGCGGTCTCGACCAGGCGACGGGCGAGGGCGGTCGCGGTCGGGTTCGCAAAGCGGCGCGTGCAGAACGGCAGCGTCGCCATCTCGCGGCGGATCGCTTCGACCACCCTCGGGTGGCCGTGGCCGAGCTGATGGACGCTGTTGCCGTGGAAATCGAGGATGCGCCGGCCGTCGACGTCGGTGAGCCAGGCGCCCTCGGCGCTGACGATTTCGGTCAGGCACGGCGTCGAGAGCGACTGGCGGAGGAAATAGCGCTCGTCCTCGTCGAGCGCGGCGCGCGCCCTGTCGCTCAGCCCGGCGCGCCATTCGGCGCGCGCCGGGCTGATGTTGACGTCGCCCTCGCTGAGCGGCAGGTCGCGCGGGTCTCTCACGCCGGCCACGGCAGCGAGTAGGTTCTGACGTTGGTGAAGCTCTTCATCGCCTCGACCACGCCCTCCTTGTAACCGAGTCCGGAATCCTTGATCCCGCCGAACGGCGACATTTCGATGCGGTAGCCGGGGACTTCCCCGACATTGACCGTCCCGACCTCGAGCTCGGCGACGAACCGGCCGATGTAATCGAGCCGGTTGGTGCAGACCCCCGACGACAGGCCGAAGGCGGTCGAATTGGAGATGCGGATCACCTCGCCGATGTCGTCGGGGCAGCGGATGATCGGGATCACCGGCCCAAACGTCTCTTCGCGCACCAGCTCACAATCGAACGGAACGCGGTCGACCACGACCGGGGAAAACAGCGCGCCGCGCCGCTCGCCGCCATAGAGCCGCTCGGCGCCGTGGGCGACCGCGTCGGCGACGCGCGCCTCGAACAGCTTGGCCGAGCGCTCGTTGATCACCGTGCCGACGTCGGTTTCCGGGTCCATCGGGTCGCCGCATTTCAACGCCTGGGCGCGCGGCAGGACTTTCTCGACGAAACGATCCGCGACGCTGTCGACCACCAGGATGCGCTTGACCGCGGTGCAGCGCTGGCCGGAATTCTTGGTCGCGCCGGCGACGGCGAGATCGGCCGCCTTGTCGAGGTCGGCGTCCTCCATGACGATCAGCGGGTCGTTGCCGCCGAGCTCCAGCACCAGCCGNNCCGGTGACGACGCTGAGCATTTCCGGCGGCAGGCCGGCTTCGTAAAGCACGTCGGCAAGCGCCAGCGCGGTCAGCGGCGTCAGCTCGGTCGGCTTGAGCACGACGCGATTGTTGGTGGCGATCGCCGGCGCGAGCTTGTGGCTGACCATGTTGAGCGGGTGGTTGAACGGGGTGATCGCCGCGATGACGCCGAGCAGCGGCGTGCGGGTGGTGTAGATCTTGCGCATCTTGCCGTTGGGGCTGATGTCGCAGGAATAGATCTCGCCGTC
>PLRT01000016.1 GCA_003164915.1 Hyphomicrobiales bacterium
GCGTAGAGGAACCAGCCGAGCCAAACGCTTTCGCCTTCGCCCTTTTCGCCGACGCGGTTCATGCCGTCGTTCCAGTCGCCCGTGCCGATGAGCGGAAGTCGGTGGCGGCCGTCGGTCAGGCTCTGATCGAGCGCCAGCGCGCAATGCTCAAACAGACTGGCCTGCTTTTGCGAGATTGTCGGCAGAAAGAAATTGTCCGCCTCATTCGCTTCCAATGGCGGTCCTTCGAGAAACGGGATGGATTCGTCGAGCGCGAGCTTGTCTTGCGTGGCCTCGACGTACTGCGCGACGGCATAGGCGAGCCAGGGGCGGTCGTCGGAGATGCGGGTGCGCACGCCCTTGCCGGAATGCGGCAGCCACCAATGTTGCACGTCGCCCTCGACGAACTGACGGGCCGCCGCGCGCAACAGATGTTCGCGCGTCAGATCGGGGCGAGCCGCGACCAGCGCCATGCCGTCCTGCAATTGATCGCGAAACCCATAGGCGCCGCTGGCTTGATAGAAGGCCGAACGCGCCCAGACCCGGCAGGCGAGCGTCTGGTAGAGGAGCCAGCCGTTGAGCATGAGGTCCATCGTCCGGTCGGGCGTCTTGACTTGAATCGCGCCCAACACATCCTCCCACAGCGCAGCGACTCCGGCCTCGAGGGCGTCGAGATCGGCCGCGCGATAGGTCTGCACGGCCGCGCGGGCGGCCTTTCGTGTGGCGGCCTGCCCCAGAATGAAGACCACTTCGGCCACGCCGCCCGCCGGCACTTCGAGCGTCGTGCGCATCGCGGTGCAAGCGTCCAAGCCGGCGCCGACCTTGTTGGATAGCGGCGCCGCGGTCGCGAGCCCCGCTGGATTGGCCAGCGCGCCATTGCGACCGATGAATTCGCGCCGGTCTCCGGTCGAGTCTGTTTGCGCGCCGCGCATGTCGGCGAAAGCGTAGCGCGAACCGAAATCCGCGTTCCAGGGATTGCGCGCGAACATCGCGCCGGTGGCGCCATCGAACTCGGTCTCGACGTGGTCGAGCGAGGCGGATCGTGATGCGCCGAGCACCCATTCGACGTAAGCGGTCACGCTGAGAACGCGCGCGCGATTGGTTTCGTTGGTCAAGCGCAGGCGCGATATCTTTACCGATCCCTCGACGGGCACGTACTGCAAGAGGCTCGCGGCGACGCCGCACGCACTGTGTTCGAAGCGGCTGTAGCCTCGCCCGTGCCGCGCGACGTAAGTCGCCTGCGGGTCTCGGATGGGCAGCGCCGTCGGACTCCACAGATCGCCGGTTTCGTCGTCCCTGATGTAGAACGCCTCGCCCGGAGGGTCGCTGACCGGATCATTGGACCACGGGGTCAGCTGGTTCTCGCGGCTATTGGCGGACCAGGTGTAGCCGCCGCCTTCGGTCGCCGTTTGGAAGCCGAACGTCGCATTGGCGATCACGTTGATCCATGGCGCCGGGGTCGATTGGCCGGGGCCGAGCACCGTCACATATTCCTTGCCGTCCGCCGCAAATCCCCCCAGGCCGTTGAAGAACTCGAGGGCGGGCGGGCGGAGCGTGGCGAGGAGCTGCGGACGATGCGTCAGAGGCTTGACGAGCGGTCGAACTGGCGCGTTGGGGTCGGCGGCGCGACCGAGCTGATCCAAAAGACTGCCGTGCTGAGCAACGAGCACGACGCGCGCCGCCGAAATCAGAAGCGCGTGCGTTTGCGCGGGGATGAGGTCGGACCTGAGAACGACCACATGGCCCGACTCTCGCTCGACGCCGGGGGCGGGCCGCGATTGGCTGGCGCGGACCAGGGTCTCGATCGCCACCTGGAGGTCTTGCACATACGACGACCGGCGCTCGTTCAGGATGACCAGATCAACGGCGAGTTGTTTCATTCGCCAGTACTTGTGAGCTTGCAGAATCTGGTGAACGAAGTTGAGATTCTCAATGTCGGCGATTCGCACCAGAACGATCGGCAGATCGCCCGAAATCCCATGCGACCACAGTCCGGATTGCGGGCCGGCGCCCTGACGAATCGTGTCCGAGGCGGGTCGCAGCGCCCGCCCCGAGAAGACGACATGGCCAGCCAGACGTTGAAACAGGGCCGCCTCTCCAGGCCTGACGCCCAGGTGATGAAGCTGGACTTGTCCCTGGGTCCAAGCGAGCGTCGTGGCGCGCTCATAGGCGGCCGCGTCGCGATGCTTGTCGATGCAATCCAGCAAGGCGGCGCGCGATTTGGCCGCCATCGTCCAGAACGCGACCCGAACCGTGGCGCCCGGCGCCACGACCACGCGGCGGCGCAAGGCGAAGATCGGATCAAGCACGGCGCCGATGGAATTGGTCAGAGGTCGCGCGTCCAGCATCGCAAGCGGCGCGTCGACGTTGCGGCCCCGGCCGAGGAAGCGCGCCCGGTCGGTTTCGAACTCGGGCTTGCCGACCGCCTCGCCGTCGGCGACGCTCAGATGCGCGGCCCATATTTCCGGTTCGGACGGCGTTCGCTTTCGTCGCGTGGCGAGGATCGCGCCGGGGTCGACCAAGTATTCCGTCTCGACGAACAGCTTCGCGAAGGCGGGATGAGCGACATCGGCGCCTTGGGCGCCCAGAGCGAGCTCGGCATAGGAAGTGATCTCGATTTCGCGCGAGCGTCGGCCCGCATTGGTGATCGAAACCCGACGCACCTCGGCGTCGTCCTCCTCGGAAACGAGCACTTCGAGAACCGTCGTCAAGGCGCCGTCGCGCCGCACGATCTCCGCGCGCTCCTCGTTGAAAAGGATGGAATATTCGTCGGGTTCGGCGCCCGTCGGTTGATAGCCGGCAGACCAGACGGCCCCGCTGTGCACGTCGCGGAGAAAGATATAGGCGCCCGAATCGTCGCAGGTGGCGTCCTCGCGCCAACGCGTGATCGCCATATCGCCCCAACGGCTGTAGCCAGAGCCTGCCGCCGTCAGCATGACGGCGTAGCGGCCATTGGAGAGCAGCAGGGTCGCGGGCGGGGAGAGATGGACGGACACAATCTTGCGACCGCCCGTGAGATCCTCTTCTTCGGTACGCGTGGCGGAATGAACTTCGGTCGCCCCCGGTCGCGCAGTTGGAACCTCGCGCGGAACCCTTTCTTGCAGCAACAATTCCGTCGCCTGAATGATCGGCTCGGCGTGAAACCGGGCGCGCATCGCGCCGTCGAACACCGCGTTGGCGATGGCGACGATCGTCATGCCCTGGTGGTGCGCCATGTAGGCGCGCACCAACGCGAAGTCCTCGCCTTCCTGAATGCGCGCGGGCGTGAAATCCACCGCTTCGTAGAAGCCGTAGGACCCCCTCACGCCGCTCGCCGCCAGTCGCCTCAGATTGGCGACTGCCGCGACGGGATCGACCATCGCCGCCAACGCGGTCGCGTAAGGCGCGATGACGCGGTTTGCTCCCAGTCCCCGCTTCAGCCCAAGGTCCGGCACGCCAAAGTTGGAATATTGATAGGTCAATTCGAGATCGCGCGCGTTGTACGCAGATTCGGAAACGCCCCACGGCAACCCAAGCTTCGCGCCGTAGGCGATTTGACGACGCACCACGAGCCGATCGGTCTGATCGAGCAAACTTCCGGCAGGCGCGCGCATGACGAGCGGCGGCATCAGGTATTCGAACATCGAACCCGACCAGGAGATCAGAGCGGCGCCGTGGGCGACCGCCGTCGTGGCCCTTCCGAGGCGGAACCAATGCCGGGCTGGCAGGTCGCCCTTGGCGATCGCGAAGAAGCTGGCCAGCCGCGCCTCGGAGGCCAGGAGATCGTAGCAATTGGGATCAGGCGCCGACTCGGAAACGACAAATCCGATCGACAGCAGCTGCCGCTGCCGGTCGAAGAGAAATCCGAACTCCATCGCCATCGCCATGGCGCGGAACGCATCCTCCAGCACGATCAGCCGGGCGTGGCGCGAAGCGACGGCCTCCGCCGATGACGCCAAATCGGCTCGATGCGCGTCGATTGCGGAGAGGCTCGCCTGCGACCAATACAGGAGATCCGATCCGCTGCCGTCGCTGCGCTCGAGTGCGATCGCGCGTGCAATATCGAGCAGAACTGTCGCCTCGCCTGAGAGTTCCGTCAATTGCGTCGTGAACGCTTCGTCGGCAGGGGACGCGCCAGCCAGCGCCTTGGATAAGGACGCAAGCGAGTCTTCGAGTTGGCGCGGCGTGACGGTCTGAGTTCTGCGCCCGCGACGGAGGTCAACCGCCTGCTCGGCGGTCAACGCGAGCGCGTCGACGATTCCGGCCCGACGCGACGCTGCGGCCATGGACGATTGCCGCCATTCTCGGCACGCGTTGGCGACCGCGATGAGGTGGCCGCCCAGATTGCCGCTGTCGACGGAGGAAATGTACTTAGGGTCAAGAACGCGGAGATCGCGTGTGTCGTACCAATTGTAGAAGTGGCCGCGGAAGCGCGGCATTCGGACCATCGTCCCCAGGGTCGCCTCCAGGCGCTCGATGGCTTCGCTCGCGCCGATCCAACCAAAGTCGCGAGCGCTGACGACGGACAGCAGATACAATCCGATGTTGGTCGGCGAAGTGCGATGAGCCACCTCCGGCGTCGGGTCTTCCTGAAAATTGTCGGGAGGCAGCCAATTGTCCGCCGCGCCGACGAGGACTTCGAAGTACCGCCACGTGCGGCGGGCGGTTCGCCGGAGGGCCTGCACGTCGGCCGCGGATGCGCTCGCCCGGCGCTCGAGGCTTCGAGGAAGACTGACGAAACGCGCGACCGCAGGCGAGACCAGCCAAAGCGCCACGAGGGGCGCCGCAACCGGCCAACCCCCATGCCCGAAAAGGAGCGCAACCAACATAACCGCAACTGCGATACAGATCGCTCCCGACATGCGCACGATATAGCCGGAGAGGCCGAGATGCGGCTCCACCAACGTCTGCGCGGCAGGCACCCATTGCAGCAAGTGCCGCCGACTGACGAAGAGGCGCCAGAGTGTGCGCAGGATTGCGTCGCTCATCAGACGCGTCTGGTCGGCCAGGAACGTCACGTTCAAGACGGTCAATACCGCCGCCAGGCCCAGGTCCCCGGCGAGTGCGCGCAAATGCGCTGAAATCCGCGCTCCGGGCCGTCGCGACGGAATCGCCGAAATCACCGGGATGAGGTTGGGGACGACAATCGTGGCGAGCACGAATGAAGTCCAGACCAGCGCGGGGTAGATCGGCAGGGTCCAGCCCAGGGCCAAGCCGAGGACGGTGGTCGGCGCCGAAAGGGTTCGGCGCAGATTGTCGATCATCTTCCAACGACCGATCCGCGGAAGTTTGTCCTTGCCGCTCGGCGCTCCGTCGCCCCTGCCGGCGAAGCCGAAAATCCAGGGCAGGAGCTGCCAGTCTCCTCGCGCCCAGCGGTGATGACGCTCTGCGCTGACGTCGTATCGGGAAGGGAATTCTTCGACGACTTCGACCTCCGAGGCGAAGCCGGCGCGCGCGAACGTCCCTTCGAACAGGTCATGGCTCAGCAAAGTCGAATCAGGGGCCCGGCCGGAGAGGGCGCTCTCGAACGCGTCGAGATCGTAGATTCCCTTTCCTGCGTAAGACCCTTCGCCGAACATGTCCTGGTAGACATCGGAAACAGCCGAAGAATAGGGATCGATCCCGCTGGAGCTCGAAAACACTCTTTGAAACAACGAACCCTCGCCACCCTCGGGCAGCGACGGCGTCACCCGAGGCTGAAGCACGGCGTGGCCTTCCACGACCCTGCCGCGCTCCGCATCGATGCGCGGCCGATTGAGCGGATGCGCCATCTTGCCGATCAGCCGCCTGACCGTGTCGCGCGGCAAGCGCGTGTCCGAGTCCAACGTGAGAACATATCGGACGTTCTGAGGCGGAGGCGCTGCGGCGACCCCGAAATCCATGAAAGTGGTGTCCGTCGCGCCGCGCAGCAGCCGATTCAATTCGTGAAGCTTGCCGCGCTTGCGTTCCCAACCGATCCATCGCCTTTCGCTGTCGTTCCAAACGCGCCGGCGGTGCAGCAAGAGAAAACGAGGGCCCGCCGGGGCCGGACCGTAACGTCGGTTAAGGCCGTCTATGCCTTCGCGGGCGCCAGCGAGCAGCTCCGCGTCGCCGTCCACATGCTCGGCGTCGGCGTCGACCCAATCCGAAAGCAGGGCGAAGTGCAAATCGCCCTCCGGACTCGCCAAATGATGGATCTCGAGTCGCTCCACTTGCGCCGCGATATCCTCCCGCGTGGTCAAGAGGGTCGGCACTACGACCAGTGTGCGCAGCGATTCCGGAACCCCGTCACGTAGCTCCAGGCCGGGCAGCGGGACCGCGTGGACAAAGAACGCGGTGCCTCTGTTGACGAGCGCCACGCCAACGTCAATCGCCGAAACCACTCCGAGAAAAGCCAGCAGACTGAGCAGGCCGGCGCCGAGACCCATGCCGGCCAAGGCCGTCAATGGCGCCGCAAGCAGGCAAGCCGACGTGAGGATGATCGCGGCGCCGTAGACGTCGAAACTTAACCTGGTTGTCGCTCGCGCGGGCCGCCACAGGCGCCCGCGAAAGCCGATCAGCCTCTCAAATTCCCGACGCCCCCCCGCAAGCAGATAGTAACCGGGGTCGCTGCGTCGCAATTGCTCCAAGGGAGGAAGCGATGGGTGAGGCTTGTGCGCTTCGGTAACGGCAAGGCGCGCGATATCGAGTTCGCCTTGGCGGGACCCTCGCGCCAGTCGTTCGACTGCCGTTCGGTACAGCGTTCGCGTGGTGAAATCCATCTCCAGAAATGCGCCGCCTAGCATCAAAGCGCTGTCGACGAGACAAATTCGCTTGAATAATTCCGTCCAATCGACCTCGGCGATCACTCTCAGGCTGGTCACGATGTTGCGCATGGTCACGTTCGCGGCCCCGTGACTGCGCTGGACTTCGCGCACCGCCGCATCCGCCGTCATGTCTTGGCTCGACAAGCGCTTGTCCAACCACGCCAGCGCCGGCGTGACCTTTGGATCCTGATCGCGAAGCCGATGCACGAGTTGAACCGCGAACGCCTCCGAAAGCGACCCTGCATCTTGGTCGGCGAACACGATCGAGGCCGGCTCCGCATCGCGCCCGCTGACGCCCAGCAATCGATCCGCGACGCCATCGGCCTCGTGCCGTGCGACCCGGCTTTGCGTGATCTCTTGCGCGAGCCGTCTCAGATTTTCGATCAGCACGACCTCGAGTGTGATCGAAGCCGCCCAAAGCTCCCCGATCATCAACGGCTGGATGGTCTGATAAGCGTTGATGAAGCTGATGAGGATGTTGGCGTCGAAACTACTGTCGGTGTGCGCGACGAACGCCCACGCCATGCCGAATACGCGCGGATATCCGGCGAAAGGGCCCGAGCCGAGTTTCGGCAGCTGGCGATAGTAGCTGGGCGGTAGGTCCATACTGATCTGGCGGATCTGCCTTTCGATCAAATGGTAATTGTCGATGAGCCACTCCGCCGCCGGGGTTGTCGCGCGCCCCTCGTCGGTCGCTTTCACGATCTCTCGATAGGCCGACAGCAGGACCGCGCCATTGTCGGCCAATCGGGCGGCCAGCGGCAGACCTCGAGCCCCCCGCGATGCAATGGTCTGCGCAATCGCGAGACTGCGCGCATGCGCCTCCAGGCGTTCAACGCTGAACAATTCCTCGCGGATTGGCGCTTCGCTGTCCCAGGGCGACTCTTTCCTTGAAAACCCGGGAAGTCGGTGTGACAGAGAGGCGGATTTGGCGTTCAGATCCATGCTCGACAATCCGGGTCTCCTGCGCGACGTCCTTGCGCCATCGGGCGCGACGCGAGCGGCGGGGGGCCGCGACGTCGCAAATGATTGTTGAGCGCGCCGACGCTCTTGATCTTCCGCCGATCCCTCGGCGCGGCGCCGCCGCCGAGCGAGCCGCTGTGAACAAGCGCTCTGGTCCCCGTCAGACGCGCGCCGCCTGAAGGCGCCGCGCGTGATGCATGCCCCCCATCGGCCGCGAGAGCGTGTGACGCGTCTCCGCCAGGAAGGCACGCCGAGCGCGGGATCGTCCGTTCCCGTCGAGCGTTGAAAAACCCGGTAGCAAAAGTACGATAGCTGTCCGCCAATCGTCGGCGCCAGACTCGGAAACTACTCAGATCCGAGCGTCGATCGCGCCGCACGCGCCTCAGAGGCGCAGACCGGATTCGCGACCGCTCGGCAAATGCGCGGCAATCGGTAGGTCGGGAGAAGCAAGAAGGCCGGCGCGACTGCGTCAAATGCGACAGATTCACAGCCGCTATCCACGGCCGATCCAAACTCCACCGCACTTCGAACAACCGGTCAGCGGAAATCGCGTCGGGTGGGTATTTTCCGAGTCTGACTTAGGACGGCGATTCCTCCTATCGGATGGCGTTATCCAGCGGCGTGTTGGGCGCTCGGTTTCCGATGGCTGCCGCGCAATGGAGGGAAACGTCATGTCAAACATCGACGACGTGATGAATGCGTCCACCCAGTCAGCCCAGGACGTCACGCGAATCGAAAAGCTCGGCGGCAGGGTCAATGAAGTCCCTCCTGCTTCGGAGAACGGTCTCGCGGCCAGCCAATCCGTGACGGCGCGCGCGAAGGTGTCGGGCTTCATCGCCAAACCGGCGCTGTCGGCCTGCCGCCCGCCGCTCTTTCGCCGCTGACCCCGCTCCCGCCAAGCAGCCCGTTCCCAGACTCTTGAGACAGAACCTCACGGCGCCTCTGGCGACGCATTCGCGCTGAGTTCACGTCCGATCTCACCTTGCGCTTCATTGAGAGCCTGACGCTGTCGGGACGATCCCATCCGCTCGGCAAGGCTTCAGAACCTCCCCAAGGGCTGAAGGCCGGGGCTGAGTAGATTCCGGCGCTACCGCCATTCGATAGCAGCGTTAAACCCGCATCCAGATTGGATGCGTATGAGCGACCTTCGCGAGCATGAAGTTCCAAGCCGCGCCCGCCTTTCCGGTCGTGCGGACAAGATTCGAATCCCAGCCGGCCTGCGTCCGAGCGCCGCCTTTCCGGCGTCTATCGCGACTCTTCTGGCTGCGGCGTTCCTGCTCACTGGGGGGTTGGCAGCCGATGGCGGGGGGAGAATCTGGGCGCCCGTTTTGGATATGAGAGCCCCCGACTTGGCGGCGCCCGGGCCCGTCGACGTTCCAACGGACCCAAGACCGAAAGAGAAGAGAGCCGGCGGCCTTGCGGTCTGCGTGCGCCTCTGCGACGGATTCTTCTTTCCAAGCGCAACAAGCGCAGGCGGCGACGAAGCTTGCGCGGCCCAGTGCCCGGACGCGCCTACCGCGCGGTACACCGAAGCGGTCGGCGCGGACACGATCGAAGGCGCCGTCTCAACGCGCGGCGCGCTCTACTCCGCTCTGCCCACGGCCAATCGCTATCAAACCACGCTCGACAGCACATGCAGCTGTCATCGCTCGCCCGTTCGCAGCTATTCCGGCTCGTTGCTGAACGACCCCACGCTGCAAACAGGCGATGTGGTGATGACGCCAAAGGGCTTCGTAGTGTTTCGGGGCGCCAAGACTCGTTCGATCGCCTCCTCTGACTTCGTCGCCTTGTCGCAGGCGCGCTCTTTGCCCAAAGACTTGCGTGCGACCCTGGTCGACATGGAGCGCGCGGGAACGTCGCAACGACAAGTCGGCGCCTACTCGTCGCCGCGTGCGCCGGCGGGTCAAAGCCAAGCGTCGACCCCCCTGGCGTCGGCTGCAGCCGCAAAGTAGCGCGCCGGTTTGCCGCGCGACTGGCTCGCCTGCTTTGGGCGACGCGTGAATGCGTCTCTCCCAGAACTTCAGGCGTATTCACGGAAATTGGCCCTTTGGCTTCACAGCGCGCCGCCGAACCGCGCCTGCGTATTCAACATGAGTAATTTCCGATTCTGGCGCTTTCACGCGCGACCGCGTTGACTGATGGAAATTGCCGCATCTCTCGTCAACCTGGAGTCGCCATCATGAAAGCCCATCTGCTGAGAAGCATGTTCATCGTCGGGTCGACCGCGCTCGCCTTGGCGGCCAGCACGGTCGTGCTGCCGTCCGTCGCCGACGCCTCCGGCGCGGCCGGCGTGCGTCCCCAAGCCCGCGGCCAGTCCGCCGGACGCATGGGCGCCAATTACCGTGGCCACGCAACAGGACGGGGCGGGTACAGCGGCTACGGCGGATACCGCGGCGGGTACGGTGGCGGATACGGCGGCGGTTACTATGGCGGCTACTACCCCGGCTACTGCGGGCCTATCCAATTGACCCTCGGTCTCTGCGGACCTTGGGGCTATTGAGGCCGGCTCCGCCGCTTCTTCGTGAAGAACGCCCGCCCGGTCTTCGGGCGCCCACCCTCGCGAGGGGAAAGATCGCGCGTCGGTTCGGCCGTCGGCCGGGCGTGGCGTTTCTCGATCGACCTGCCGACGGAGAGACCAGGGCCAAGCGTCGAGCGATCGCCGCCTGAACTCGGCAAATCCGCGTTTGACTTTCGCGCGCTGAACTCCGTTGGACGATCCCATGCTTAAACCCACAGGTGCACTTATGAGAAAATTTCTTCTCGCTTCCGTCGCGATCGCCGGCTTGGCTGGCTCGACCTTCGGCCTGAATGCGTTCGCCGCGCCCGGCGATCAGCCTGCCGCGCCAAACGCGGCCTTGATACAACGGCTGCAGGAACGCCAGGCCGTCATGCTCGACGCGCATCTCGCCGCGATGAAGGCGGGGCTTAAGCTCACTGACGAGCAAGCCACGAATTGGCCGGCTTTCGAATCAGCGATCCGCGACGCTGAGACGGCGCGCGCGGCTCGATGGCGCCAAGCGCAAGACCGGATGAGTCAAGGCGAACGCCCCTCGCCGATCGAACGCATGACGATGATGTCCGAGCATCTTCAGAAAATGGGAGCGCAACTCAAGATGGTCGCGGATGCAGCCATGCCTCTCTACGACAGTCTCACCGATGGGCAAAAGCGCAATTTTGGTCCGCTGATGAGCGAATTCAAGTTGCGCGGACGCCACTAGCTATTGTGGTTGCGGGCGCCATGCGGCGCGGACGCGAAACTGCAACTTGAAGATGGCCGCCGCAGCCAACGTGTGCGCCCGCCACAAGCGCCCTGCCGCTGCAGGCGGCGCGGCGCCCCGCCCGCGGCGATGGCAGTCTCGGAATCTACTCAGTCCTCGCCGTAGGACCACGCGGGCGGCGGAAAGCTTCGCGCGTCGGCAATCGAGCTGGCAGGTCGACGCGTTTCGTCGGCCCGGCAGCCACGACCGATGTCGACGGCCGTTCCGCCGACCCACGAGTCATCAGCGCTCGACGGCCCCAACGCCGCCATGGAATGGGCCGCCGTCTCTCTTTCCTCTGCGTAGATTCCGAGTCTCTCGCTCATCCCCTGTCAAGCCTATGGAGAGGTCACGTCGGTGTTCTGTCTTCGAGCGACGGGGCGGCGATATTGGGAAATGTGCGTCGATCGACGCAGACGAGGAGACAGCTATGAGAACGCTCCATCTAACCGGACTCGCGTTTGCCGTTGCGACCGGATTCGCCCTGCCGCTGGCGGGCTCGGCCGAAGCCGCCATGACCGGCGCCCTTCCTGCGACGCAGGTTCTTCCGGTCGAAGACGCGCAGTTCTTCTTCCTCGGCCATAATTTCTGCTGGTACGACGGAGGCTGGCAGGGCCCGGGCTGGTACTGGTGCGGCTACGCCTGGAACAACGGTCAGGGTTGGGGCGGCGGCGACGGCTGGCACGGCTGGAGCCGCAGTCAATGGCATGGCCCTCGCGGCCCTGTCGGACATGCGCCCCAGAACCACACGCCCCAGAACAATGTGGTCCGTCCGACCCCGCACCATGCGCCCATGAACAACGTCGTGCGTCGGCCCCAGTTCCATGGCGCCGCCTCACATGTTGGTGGCCATGGCCCGGCGCGGAGTCATGGCGGCGGCGGCGCCAACTGGCAAAAGAACAAGTGATCACGCTCTGATTGTCGGTCCGACCGGACGCGCCGCCTCCACTCACGTTCAGGCGGCGCGGATCGGATTTGACGAGGCGAGGCGGCGCGGGACGATCGGACGATTCGGTCCGACGCAAAAGCTGGCATGCGACGCGCATAGGCGTTCCTGCTTCCGCTTCGCAACAGAACGCGGGCAGTCCGGCGGCCGCGCGACGTCGGTTGTCTGACAAGAAAGGTCGTCACACACGCCCACGCTTCGTCAGNNGTCTCCCTGATCGCCGGCGTTCTCATTCTGATGATGCCGCGATTGCTCAACTACATCGTCGCCTTCTTTCTGATCGTGTCGGGCGTCCTTGGACTCGGCCTCATTCACTGAAAGATCTCTCGGGTCAATGACTTCCTGTCCCGTCGCGACGAGAAGCGGCGGACAGCCATCCGCCAAAGGGCGATCCTTCGTGAGCCAATCCAAGAGCGGCGTATCATGAATCTCGCGCAGGTCTTATGTTCGCTGGCGCTCAGCGCAGCGCTGCTGGTCGGCTGCGCGACCGATCCGCGCACGTCCTTCACGGAAGCCCAACAGATGACAGCGGTCGCCATCGGCGCGCCCAAGATTCGGTATTGGGCCGACGCCACGGCGAGCGCGCTCCAAGAGGCCGTGCGACCCGCCCTCGTGCAGAAAGGGCGGCCATTCGTCTATCTCGCCCTCTCCGGCGGCGGTGGAGGCGGCGCCTTTGGCGCGGGCGTCCTCAATGGCTGGAGCGCGTCCGGAACACGGCCGGAATTCACCATCGTGTCGGGCGTGTCGACTGGAGCGCTGATCGCTCCTTTCGCCTTTCTCGGGCCCGACTACGACGACAGGCTCAGGCAAATCTACACCAATGGCGAGGCGCAGCGCTTGATCGGACAGCCCAACCCTCTGGGAGCGCTGTTTGGTTCCGGGGTGCTGGGGCCCGAGCGCCTGCGTCGGCTGGTGGGGCGCTACCTTGACGACGATATCATCAGGGCGATCGCGCGCGAGGACCAAAAGGGGCGGCGCCTGCTGGTCGTGACGACCAATCTCGATGCGCAGCGCGCCGTCGTCTGGGACATGGGGGCCATCGCAGCCAGCGGCGACCCGCAGGCCTTCGAATTGTTCCGCGACGTTCTCGCCGCCTCCGCGAGCGTTCCCGTTGTGTTTGCGCCGCAACTGATCAATGTCGAAGCGGGCGGCGAAGTCTTCCAGGAGATGCACGCCGACGGCACGCTGAGCGCGCCCATCTATACGCTGCCGCAGGTCGTGCTGTTCGGCCGCAAGCCGATCCTGCGCGCCGTGCGTCCGTCCCTCTATGTCATCGTCAACGCCCGCATCGCTCCGGGCTTCGCGGTTGTGCCGGACCAAGTCGAAGCCATTGCGGCGCAGTCCCTATCCACTCTGAATCGGGTCGGCACAAGGGCGGTCCTCGCCGAGACCTATGATGTCGCCAGCCGCGAGGGTCTGAGCTTTCACTTGAGTTATATCGGCCAAGACCATCCCGACAGCGGCGGCACCGGTTTCGAGACCGACGCGATGCGACAGCTCTACGACTACGGTTACGAGAAAGCCCGCTCGGGCGCGCTTTGGGTGACCGATCTGTCGCAGATCGCGGCGGCGCCGGGCGCGCAGAAGACGGCTGGGCAGTGAACTCCGTCAAGCCCGAAAAAACGGGCGCCCCGCCACGCCTCGCGATCAAGTCTATCTGGCGGTGATCGGTCGTGGGACAGCGGCGAGGTCTACACCCGCCTGGCCCGGCCGGTAAACTTCAGTCAGATTCAGTTTGCTGCGCACTTTCGTGGGAAGGCGTACAAGACGAACGCTTGACGCTGTGGCCCGACAGTTCGCACGCCGACAGTCAAGCGCGGCAAGCTGTTCGCGCTCGCCGCGTTGGTTCAACTCCGCTCCGACTTTCGCTATTTCATTTCGACGGCGCAACCCAGGCCTAGCTCGGACGCGCCGATCGTCGACCGATTTCGCTTAAGCGTTAGATCCCGGCCAACCGTAATGCCTATGCAGCCGCTTGGCGTAGACCTGAGTGAAGGCCTCCAGAGGATCCCATGGCGGGCTTGTCTTGATCTGTTCGCGCGTCACATCGAGCTTGACGTGACGGTCGCTCCAATCGATCGATTTCACCGCCAGCGGCGAAATCAGCACGTGCTTGCCAAACCACCAATTGCGGGTGTCGACGATGAAATAGTGGATGCTCCAGTCGGCATCGTCGATCATGAGGTTCTCGATATGACCAATTTCGCCGTCGGCGGTGTGAATGTGGTAGCCGGAAATTTCATTGAGGCTGCGCACATGCGGGTCGGACCCGTGTAGAACGCGCTTGCCATGCGCCTCGTCGGTGTCGAGGCCCATGCCGAAATACGGCGGCGCCATATAGGGCCACGCTATCGCGCCGGGCGTTTCGCTGAGATAGGGACCGCCCCAAAGCGGATCCCAGCCATAGTAAGTGTAGAGCTGGTTCTCCATCTGCTGCGACACAGGCTGGTCTTCGGCCAATTCGGGGCTTCTTTCGACCTGAGCCTTCGTCAGAGTCACGATAAACCGGCGTTGATCCAGGTCGTTGCGCAAAATGGCCGAAGGGTGGATCAGCACCTTGCGTCCCTTCAGCCATGTTCCGCAATCGACGACCAGCCAGCGCACCCTCCACGATGTGTCTTCGAACAGGAAATCGTCGACAGTTCCGATCTGACCGTCGCTCGCCTCGATCGCGAAGCCCTTCAGCGCTGAAATGATCAGCATCATGACTTGACGACCTTATTCGCGCCGATGGCGGCCCGGCTCAATCTCACTCTCGTCGTCGAAGAGGCGAAAAGGCTAAGGGCCGCCAGGGCCATCAGGACCGCATTCAAGGTGGATATCGACATGGTGCAATTCCTCACTCTTGACTGGATCGCCGATCGCCTGGACGCGGCCGATCTGAGAGGGCTGGCGGCGGCGAGGGGGGGGCACGCCGCCGCCAGACTTTGAAGCCGAGCGCCTCGCTTTTGATGCGGGCTGAACCGCTCCAAGGGTCACTGTAAGCGGCGACGCCGCGAAAGCGATAGGTTCGGAAACTACTTATTCCGCCGGCGTCGCCCTTAGCCGTTGAAGCAGAGGCGCTTCCCCTGGTGACCTCGGCGGGCGAATCGAGATGAGTAGAATCCGAGTCTGACGTCGCCGTGGCTGCAGCGGCTACCTCTGAGGCTTCCTCGCGTTGTCTTCCACACGTCCAGGGCTGGCGCGACCGTGCAGGAGGGATCCGATGCAGAAGATTTCCGTCGACCTCATACGGCTGGCCGTCTCGAGCGCCGCGATCTGCGTCGGCGTCAGCGCCGGGGAATTCAGAAGCGTTCACCATGGCGGCTCGGTCGCTATCGCCCAGACCCACATCACGCCGCCCATTCAAGTGAAGGCGATTTCTGTTGGCGCGCCGGCGTTGTGCTGGACAATAGAGGCGCCGGTCGGCGTTTCTGCCACGCAGCCGGCGCAAGGCGAGCGCGCGGCCGTAGCGCAAACCTGCTCGAGCGTCGCCCCGACGTTGCGCCGCCTCGACGAGCCGGAGAGCCGACTGGCGCTGGCGCCTTGAGCCGCCTCGGCCTCAAACTGCTTTGATCGCCTTGGCGCGCTCCGGATCGGAGCCGCGCGGCATGCCGACAGGCCGAGGAGAAGGGTTCATCCAGCCAGGCCATTTCCGACGCCGCCGTCGCTCGAACGCCCCCGCTACGGTCTCGAGGCGAAACGAGGCCGGCGCAATTCCACCCGCAATCTCTTGTCGCCACGAAGCACACGGAGAGCGCAGCGACGGACAGGAACAGGATCGCCGGCTCGACGAAGGAGGTCGCGGGCGCCGCGCAGGAAGCGGTCGCGCGGGCGCCTTGATGTCCGGCCTCGTCTTTGCCTGGATGCGCTCTCGCCGGCCAACGAGCGGCTGAGTAGATTCCGAGTCTGCCGCGCTGGGCAGGGCTTCCGTAGTCTGCAGCGATGTAGGATTGGTCTTCCCTAAGCCGCGATCAGCCGGAGGCGTATCCTTGCCGGCGGCGGCCGAGGCGCCGACCCGCATGTTGGCGGCGGCGTGAAGGCGGTCGGATCGTCGAGGGAGATCTGAGCGCGTTGTCGGAGCAGTGCATGCCGGGCGCCCGTCGCGCGGCGGAGAGGGTCGCATGATACGCCAATCGTCTAGCGCCAGCGAGGAACCGTTGGCGGTCGCGCCGACTCTCGAGACAGCCGGCGATCTCATGACAACGGCGATCGTCTCCGTGACGATCGGGACCAGCGTGCGCGACGTCGCGCGCCTGCTGCTGGAAAAGCGCATCAGCGCCGTTCCGGTGCTTGGGGCCGACCAGAAGCTGCTTGGAATGGTCAGCGAGGGCGACCTCGTTGGCCGCAACGACGTCGATCGCGTCGCCCGACGCGACTGGTGGCTGACCTTGCTTGTGGACGGACCGCCCGCGGCCGAATCGTTCGAAGCGCTGGTTTCCAGGCCGGTCGAACAGGTCATGCGCGCGCCTGTCATGACGATCGAAGCGCGGGCGCCGCTGCATGAGATCGCTGAAATGTTCTGCGTCTATGACGTGAAGCGGTTGCCCGTCATGCGCGGCGGCCGCATCGTGGGGATCGTCAGTCGGTCGGATTTGGTGCGCGCCATGGCGAGCAAGGTTCCGCCGCCNNGCTTCGAAGCAAACCGGGCAGAACGAAGCGGTCGCCGCCAAGGATCACGCCAAGCAGGAACTGCAGCGCCAGGTCACGGCTCTGCTGCAGGAACACATCGATACACCGGCGTGGACCGCGCTGCTCGAGCGCGCTCGCGCCGCGGCCGCGCTGGGCGAGAACAGCTTCGAGCTCACTCGCTTTCCCTGCGACCTCTGTAGCGATGGCGGTCGGAAGATCGACGTCGCCGAGACGGATTGGCCGACCACCTTGAGGGGCGAAGCGGCGGAGTTCTACACGCGATGGGAACGCGACCTCCGCCCGGCCAAGTTCGGGCTCTCCGCCCAACTCGTCGATTACATCGACGGCATCCCGAGCAACGTGGCCCTGTCCCTGACCTGGGGCGCGTAGGCGACTGTTCGCCTGATGGCCAGCGCTCCGGCGGGCTTCCCCGCCTGCCTGAGATTCAGGCCGGCGGGGTGACTGTCAGGAGGCGACCGTGATGGCGTTGTCCACCGACGTCGCGCCAGGCGCCGACCATGCGGTCATTCCCGCCAATCGCCTGGCGTTCCAGGTCGTGACGCTTCCGGTCAGTTTGATTTTGCCGGCGACGGCGTTCACCTGAATCGTGTCCGGGTCGTAATACCATGATCGGTGAAGGGCCTGCTCGATGTCGTCTTTCACGCGCGAGGCGCTGACCGTCGGTTTCACCAGGACCTGATTGGCGACGCCAATGACGCCTGAGAGGGCCCGAATGTCCGTCTCAGCCGCCTCCTTCTCGAAGTGCCAGTCGACCGTGCCGGACAAGGTCACCCAGCCCTTTTCGACCTTCACGTGGATGGCGTCGTTGGGAATCGTCGAGTTCCATCCAAGACGATCAATCGCAGCCGCCGCGATATCCTCGTCGCTTCGATTCACGTCGTAGGGCAGCTTGACCTCGATTTCCTCGACCACGGCCTTGACGCCCTTCACCCGGCTTGCCGCCTTTTCGGCGCCGATCTTATGGCTGAAGTTGTCGACATGACCGGTAAGGGTCACGACGCCGTCCTTTGCCGTTACGCCGATATGGGCCGCGTCCACGCTGGGCTCCCAGCTCAATTCGTCGAGAACGACCTTCTTGAGTTCGCTATCTTTAGACATGATTTTCTCCAGAGTTGCGGCGATGCAGCGGCCTGATGGAAAGCGACAGCCTGTCTCGCTGACGGTCGCTGACCTCGAAGGCCTCGACCGCGACATAGGTCGTTGAAAACATCGCCAGTCGTTGATGTTCCGCGCTTTCGCGGCCGAACAAGAAAGGGTCGGAAAGTACTCAGCCGAATGTGCGCCCTGCCCTGCGGTCGCCGCGATCGCCAGAGCTGAAGTGAATTCGTCCTGTCAGCCGACGAGCTTGCGAATCGCCGCCCTTAGTTCCACGGCGAGATCGGAGCGATCAAGCGCGAAGGCGATGTTGGCGGTCAGGAAGCCGAGTTTCGATCCGCAATTGTAAGTTTGGCCGTCGAAGCGCACGCCGTGAAAGGCCTGCGACGCGGCGAGCTTGATCATGCCATCGGTGATTTGGATTTCGTCTCCAGCCCCCTTCTTGAGGCTTTCGAGGACGTCGAAGATCTCCGGTTGCAGAATGTAGCGACCGGAGATGATCATGTTCGAAGGCGCCGTTCCCTTGGCGGGCTTTTCGATCATGTCCTTGATCTCGAACGCATGCCCAAAATCTGCGCCGACCGCGACCACGCCATACTGGTAGGTCTGTTCGTAGGGAACTTCTTCGACAGCGATGATGTTGCCGCCGTGCTCGGCGTAAACCTCCACGCATTGGGCGAGGCAACGGCTCTTCCGTGCGCCAGCCGTGGTGACCATGTCGGGCAACAGCAATGCAAAGGGCTCGGCGCCGACGAGCTTGCGCGCGCACCACACCGCGTGGCCGAGGCCGAGAGGGGCATGTTGGCGCGTAAAGGAAGCAAAGCCGGCCTTGGGGAGCTCGGCCATCAGCGCTTCGCGTTCCCTGGACTTTCCGCTTCGCCGCAAAATGTCTTCGAGCTCGTAGGAGGTGTCGAAATAATCTTCGATCACGCTCTTGTTGCGCCCGGTCACGAAGATGAATTCCTCCACCCCCGCCTCACGGGCCTCGTCGATCACGTGTTGAACGATCGGCCGGTCGACGATCGGCAACATTTCCTTCGGGATCGTCTTGGTCGCCGGCAGAAGGCGCGTCCCCAGCCCCGCCACGGGGAGCACGGCTTTGCGAATGGGTTTGTTCATCTGGCGGCGACCCTCGAGGAATTCCGCAATTCTGGCGACGCGACGTCAGGCGCTCGATCCCGGATCATTTATCCGCTGCGGCGGTCCCCCAGACAGACTCGGAACATACCTATGCGGGGGCCTTGTTGCTGGTCGCGGCGGGATCGCGCCCCGCCCTTCCTCCAAGTCGCCCTGAACGCCGCCGCCAACGCTCGGCTTGCGACGCCCAAACCCCTGCTATTCGTCATCAATGCCCGCGGTGCGGAAGAAGCGGGCGATCTTGAGCTCGAGATCTAGCCGACCGGAGGCGCATGGTTTTGCCGGCGGTCGGCCGCCACGTTTGCTGGCGCCGCTCGAGGACCGCCCCGTCATGCTCGGGTCAAACGCCACAAGGGCCGCTTCACGAGATCGCATCGGCGCCCAAGGGCCCCACGACCTTACGAGGCAAACCGCACAACCCGCGTCCGTCGCGAAAGTTCCCCTTTCGGTCGGGGATGAACCATCTCGGTCCAAGCGCCGAATGGGACCCGGCGGGTCGCCGTCCGGCGCTTGGAATAAGCTCTGGCTATCTCTGGCGGTCTTCGCTCAGCGACCGGGGCGAAGCGTCAAGGACTCGACGCCTGCCGCAAGCGCGAGACCTGTCTGCCCTTGGACCGACAGAGGCTGCAAGGTAAACGCGCGGTCAGAGCCGCCAACGAGAACATTCGCGCCGACCCCTACCCCAACCGTCGCCGACGCATCGACGCCGCCATACTCGCCGGCGAGCGCGTGACGCCGTGGTCCGTCAACGGGAGCAAAAACGTCCCAGGCGAGGACGCCCCCGTCGGTTGCGCCGAGATCCAGGCCGAACTTATGGATTCGGCCATAATAATGTTCCCGCCAACCACGCACGGACGTGAAGCCGCAACTCAATTCCTTGCTCGACGTGACGATGAGGCCGAGGCCCGCAGACACCTCGCAACGCAAGGCCCCGACTTTGACATGCTCGTCCGCCGAGGCCGGCAGCGCCATTCCGAAGACCAACGTCGCGGCGGCGGCGGCGCAGAGGAGTGTCTTGGCATTCATCGGTTCGTCCAATCTGTTTGGCCAGTTCTCCGACGCAACGCCCGCGCGTTGCGCAAGCGTCCAGCGTCGCTAGCAAACTGGTCCCTGTCGCTGAGAGACATCAGCCTTCGATGCCCGCTCGATACCTCGCGGCCGGGCGCCGATGAAGCGTCGGAATCTACTCACGCCCGACGTCTCGGTGATTGGTCTCGATCTCGGTTCGCCCTGGACCGAGAACGCATCTATATTGCATTCGCCGAGCAGGTCTCGATTTCGGATTTGGGCGATCGTCGACGCTGTGACCGACGATTCGTCAACGCGCGAACGACGGCGACACGGAGGGAACGGATTCACGTGACGAGAAATGGCCCCCATCACCACGCCAAGCCGGACGCCCCAAGGCGCGACTGGCGGCGCGTCCATCACTCGCCGTGGTTCTGGGTCGGCGTGGCGATGTTTCTTGCCGCGATCTTGACTTATGTGTTTTCGGAAGATCTTTCCTTGCGCCCGCGACCGCACCGATCCGCTTATAGCGTCGAAGGCGCGCGTCCGTGATCGGGATGCGGGTTGCAATTCGGATGGGGGTCGCAATGCCGATCCGCTCTCCAAATGGCGGCCGATACTGGTCGAGCAAGGTGGAAAGGTCGCGCCGCATCACAATCCTGACGAAGCCAACCTGACGAAGCCAAGCGCGTGATCGGGGCGATCCGCCCATATCTCAAGCTATGCACTGGCGCTCGTCGGCGTGCGTGTAGCCGACAATCCGGTCCTCTCAGTCCTGACGCCCCGTCTTCCGAGCGCCAAGCCAGCCGCCGGCAAAGCCGGCCCTGCGAAGCCCGGTCACGATGTATGGACATCGTCGCATCAGACTCCAGATGAGACCCGTGCGGAAATTCTCGATCATCAGGACGATGGGCCCCTGGTTGATGCCGAAGTGAAACGGCGAAACCCAGAGTCGCGGCGAGCGGCATCTCTCGGCGATCGTGGCGTTGAACGTGGCCTTGAATCCGTAGGGGTTGTTTTTCCGCAGCTTCAGTGTCTCGAAATATCGTAGAGCCGGCGCGACGATCTCGGGCGCGAACGGCAGCGAGGCGGCGACCGCCCAGGGAGCGAGGGTGCCGTCGTCGGGTCCGTCAGGCGCGCCTCGGGCTTCATAGCCGAAGAAGCGTCGCTTCTCCCCCTTGATGCGATAGGTCGCCGGGCCCGGGCCGTCGCTCGCCGTGATCCCCCAGGCGTCTTCGCCATAGCCGGAGAAACGGCCGGGATTGGCGATCGCGTATTGCCGGTGAATGTGGGTCGCGCGACGGCTGTTGTCAAAATAGTCGCTGCGCTTGCCGCGCATATATTCGTCCTGAATGCCGCGAAAATCGACCCAGACGTGCGGGAATTGATGGGTGAACAGCGGCCCCGCGTACAGATATTCCTGATCGTAGACCTTTCGCGACTGGTAGGTGGCGGTCCATTGCCGATAGCTTTCGACCGGCAGCGGATGCGTCGGCGAGCCCAGGCCCAGCAGGTAGATCAGCAGGCCCTCGCTGTAGCCCTGCCATCGATAGCGCAGGAAGCCGCTCTGCGACTTCCATCCCAGCGTCACCGTCGCGCCCCCGTTCTGCGCCCAGTTCCAATCGGTGCGGCGATAAAGCGCGTCGGCGAGTTCGCGGATCTCACAATCCTCTGCGCCGTCGCCAGAGAAATATTGCGCGGCTGTCAACATCCCCGCCAGGAGAAGCGCGGTGTCGATTGTCGAAAGCTCGCAATTCCAGGCGCGCCTGCCGTCCTTCATGTCGAGGAAATGGTAATAGAAGCCCTTGTACCCCGTCGCGTCCACGTCCCGGCTCTGCACGCTGTCATGAAAGAACCGCAGGGTCGCGAGCGTTCGCTGGGCGGCGTTTGCGCGGCTCATGAAGCCACGCTCTACGCCGACGGGATAGCACGTGAGGGCGAAGCCGACTGCGGCGATGCTGGCGGGCCAGTCTGCCTGCGTCTTGTCGGCGATCAAACCTTTGAGGGGGTTCGCCTCGTAGGCGAAATAGTCGAACGCCTCGCGTTGCAAGGCGTCCATCAACTGCGGACTGAGCATCGCGCCGGTCATCGCGGAGAATGGGTCGCGGATCGCCGCAGCGCGCGCTCGCAGCCAGGCGATGGCTTTGAGCCGCGGCCATCCAAGCTTGCATCCGTTGACGATTGAGAGCGAAGCTCCACGCGAACCTGCCGTTGACCGCCGCCCGCGACGCGGAATTGCGCTTCAGCGCTGAAACGGCGCCCACCCCGAATGGCCAGCGGCGCGTTGAAATCGAACGCCCAGGCTCGCTGATGCCGGGGGCTCAATGGGCGCCGATCGAGACTTCCATCCTTACGCTCGCTTTCGATCTTACATCAACGCGCCAGACCGAGCACCCGTGGATGGCCATTCCGGCGCCGAGACACATCCATGCCACCGGACCGGCGATCGCCGCGCGCCTATGAAGCGCCTCGCCTTGCCGTTGCCCGGTGCTATTTCTCCAAGCACGCGCAAATCGCCTCGATGACGCGCTTGGTTTCCTCGGGGTCGCGGACTCGGATCGATTCCACGCCCGCCTGCTCGGCGGGATAGTCGTTGCCGCCGGGAAAGATCGCGTCGCCAACAAAGATCATGTCCGCGATCGGCACGCCGAGCGTCTCCTTCAGCTTCTTTATCCCGTAGGCCTTGTCGATGCCGGGCCGCGTGACGTCGATCGATGTGGCGCCGCCCAATCGGATCGAGAATCCCGGAATCATCGGTTCGAGAATCGCCTCGATCTTCTGACGCTTGGCAAAGTCGGGATCCCATTTTGCCTTCTCGGCCAGCGGCGCCTCCTGGCCGAGCGCCGAGAACGTGATCTGGCTGTCGCGATCCTCGATCAGATCGCCCCAATGCTTGTCCGCTCTGAAGCCGGAGCGATCGACCGCCTGATCGAGCGCGCTTATGATCTTCTTCTTGTCGTCGACGGTGAAGTCTTCGGAGTAGAGCTTCTTCCAGTCGCCGTCGAAGCGATAGAATTTGGTGCCGCAGGTCGGCAGCATCGAGAGGCCTTTCAGCCGATCGTCGTGGGGGAGAAAGGCCAGCACCTGCTTCTCGAACTGCGCCCAGGCGCCGCCCGAGATCACCGCGACCTTGACGATGCCGAGCAACCGGCCGAGCAGCGCCGCCATTTCGGGGTCGAGGTCCGACTTGCTCAGCGCGAGCGTGCCGTCGAGATCGAATACGACCAGGCTTTTCATGACGGCGCCCCGACGGCATGGCGTCTTCTCGGCGGACGGCGCTCGCTCATTTGGCCAGCGCCTTGCGGAATGCTTGCAGCTCGATCTCCCGCTTGGCGCTCGTCTTGGGATAGCTCATGTCGAGTCCCTCCAGCGTATCGACGAGGATCTGGGAGACGATCAGGCGTGCGTTCTCCTTGTCGTCGGCGGGAACGACGTACCAAGGCGCGGCGGCGGTGCTCGTCTCGCTCAGGCATTCCTCGAAAGCCTTGGCGTAGTCGTCCCAGAATTTGCGCTCCTTCAGATCCGCATCGCTGAACTTCCAGTTCTTCTCGGGATCGTCGATGCGTTCGAGAAAGCGCTTTCGCTGTTCCTCCTTCGAAAGGTGGAGGAACACTTTGACGATGCGGGTTCCGTTGACGTCGAGATGCCGCTCGAAATCGTTGATCGAACGATAACGCTCGCGCCAGACCTTCTTGTCGTGATGCGGCGCGTCCGGAATGGCTTCG
>PLRT01000246.1:0-477 GCA_003164915.1 Hyphomicrobiales bacterium
GCTCGACTGCCTGCGTCCGTTCGGCCTGCTAGCGAGCTTCGGCTCGGCGTCGGGCGGAATCGAATCTTTCAATCTTGCGTTGCTGGCGCAGAAGGGTTCGCTGTTCGTCACCCGCCCGACTCTGTTCACCTTCATCGCCGACCGCGCGCGGCTCGACAAGATGGCGCGCGAACTGTTCGCGATCGTCGCCTCGGGCAAAGTGAAGATCCCGGCGCCGGCCGAGGCGCCGCTGGCCGACGCCGCCCGCGTCCACGCGGCGCTGGAGGCGCGCCAGACGACCGGGGCGATCGTTCTCACGCCGTGACCGGCGGCGATCTCGACCTTTCGGCGCAAGGCGTCGCCGCGCTGGCGATCGCGTTGGCGGGCGGCGCGCAGGCGGCCGACAAGGTCAAGGGCTGCTGGGTCTACACCGGGCCGATCGGCGATTTCGGCTATTCCTACCAGCACGACCAGGGCCGCCTCCATGCCGCCAAGCAG
>PLRT01000246.1:559-13744 GCA_003164915.1 Hyphomicrobiales bacterium
TACGCCGCCAAATTCTACGAAGGGCGGTATGTGATGGGGCAGATCGCCGGCAAGATGACCAAGTCGGGCGCGATCGGGTATATCGTTTCGTTTCCGATCCCGAGGTCGTCTCCGGCATCGACGCCTTCGAGCGCGGCCTGGCGACCACCAATCCCAACGCCAAGAGCAAGATCGACTGGGTCAACACCTGGTTCGATCCGGGCAAGGAGGCGGACGCCGCCAAGGCGCTCATCGCCCAGGGCGCCGACGTCCTCAACCCAGCACACCGACTCGGCCGCGCCGCTGCAGGAGGCGGAGAAGGCCGGCGTGCTCGGCTTCGGCCAATCGTCCGACATGGCGCGGTTCGCCGCCAACACCGACAACTGGGCTCTGTACTACACCCAGCGCATCCAGGCGGTGATCGACGGGACGTGGAAATCGGAGGACACCTGGGACGGCATCGGCAAGGGCATGGTCGTGCTTGCGCCGTTCGCCAACATGCCCGACGACGTCAAGGCGATGGCCGAAAAGACCACCGCCGACATCGGCTCCGGGGCGCTGCAGATTTTCGCCTGCCCGGTGCTCGACCAGGACGGCAGGGACCGCTGCAAGCCGGGAGACAAGACGCTGCCGGACGGCGATATCCTGTCGATGAACTGGTACATCAAGGGAATCGACGACAAGGTTCCGCAATGAGGCCTCGCCGGGCCGCCCCCCACTCCAACGGGGGGCGGCGACCGGCCGGAAACGCAAATTCGCCGCGCTCGCGCCATTTTGTCGGCGGAGCGAGCGCCTAGCTCAAAGGCGCCGCTTGGCGCGCCGGGAGCGGACTTGTATAGGAGGCGCGGGAAGCAGCGCGGCCGCGGCCGCCGACGAGGCTCGAACCATCCATGAGCGAACCGAACGCCCTCAAACGGCCGATCCAGGCGTCCGCCGGCAAGGCGGTCAAGGAAGAGGGCTGGTGGGAGACGGTCAAGATCGTCGTCGAGGCGCTGATCATCGCGCTCGTCGTGCGGACGCTGTTGTTCCAGCCCTTCAACATTCCCTCGGGTTCGCTGATCCCGACGCTGCTGATCGGCGACTATCTGTTCGTGTCGAAATACGCCTACGGCTATTCGCACTATTCGCTGCCGAGCTTCCTCGATCTCGCCCCGGGCGCGATGCCGGGCCGCATCTTCGCCTCGCCCCCGAAGCGCGGCGACATCATCGTGTTCAAGCTGCCGCGCGACGGCGAGACCGACTACATCAAGCGGCTGATCGGCCTTCCGGGCGACCACATCCAGATGAAGGACGACCGGCTCTACATCAACGGGCAGATCGTCGATCGGCAGCCGCTGCCGCCCTACAAGACCACCGGCCGCTTCGGCGAACCGGTCGAGGCGCCCCATTACCTCGAGACGCTGCCGGGAGGCGTGAAACACGAGATCATCCAACTCGAGGGCGACAACAACCCCATGCCCTACACGGCCAACACCGACGTCTACACGGTGCCGCCGGACGAGTATTTCTTCATGGGCGACAACCGGGACAACTCGAGCGACTCGCGCGTGCCGCCTGATCGCGGCGGCGTCGGCTATGTGCCGTTCGTGAACCTGATCGGCCGCGCCGAGGTGATCTTCTTCTCGGTCGACGGCGCGCCGGCGTGGGAATTCTGGCTCTGGCCGTGGGACGTGCGCTGGAGTCGTATTTTTCATGCGGTTCACTGAGGCCCGGCCGAGCGCCGCGGCGAGGGCGGATGCGCCCTGAGATGAGCAAGAAAGCGAAAATCGACGTTGCGGCGCTCGAAGCGCGAATCGGGCACGTGTTCCGCGACCGCGACCTGCTGACCCGCGCGCTGACCCACCTGTCGGCGCCGGCCGCCGGCGGCCCGGACCGCACCCAGTCCTACCAGCGGCTCGAGTTCCTCGGCGACCGCGTGCTGGGCATCGTCATCGCCGACATGCTCTACCAGGGCTTTCCGCAGGCGAGCGAAGGCGAGCTGTCGATGCGGCTCGCCAAGCTGGTCCGCCGCGAGACCTGCGCCGCCGTCGCTTCCGACTGGGACGTCGGCCCGCACGTCGCGATGGGACAAGGCGAAGCGCGCGCCGGCGGGCGCAAGAAGGCGGCCATCCTCGCCGACATCTGCGAGGCGATCGTCGGCGCGGCGTTTCTCGACGCGGGCTTCGAGACCGCGCGCGACGTCGTCGCGCGGTCGTGGCGGCCGCGCATGGACGCCGACATTGCGCCCGAACGCGACGCCAAGACGGCGGTGCAGGAATGGGCGCAGGCGCGCGCGCTGCCGGCCCCGCGCTACGTCGAGCTCGCGCGCAGCGGCCCGGCCCACGCACCGCATTTCGTCATGCAGGTGGTGCTGGACGGCTACGAGTCGGAGAGCGGCGAAGCGACCTCGAAGCGCGCGGCCGAACAGGCGGCCGCGCAGGCCTTTCTCGCCCGCCGAGGTGGCGCGTGAGCGAGACCCGCTGCGGCTTCGTCGCGCTCATTGGCGCGCCCAACGCCGGCAAATCGACGCTNNGTCGACACGCCCGGCCTGTTCGCGCCGAAGCGTCGACTCGACCGGGCGATGGTCTCGGCCGCCTGGGGCGCGGCCGGCGACGCCGACGCTTTGGCGCTGCTGATCGACGCAAAGCAGGAAACGGCCGCCGCCGACAAGCGCGGCGCCGCCGGCGTCGGCGAAGCGACACAGGCCATCATGACGACGTTGCGCGACCACAAGGCGCAGAAGTTCCTCGTTCTCAACAAGGTCGACCTGGTCGATCGGCCTTTGCTGCTGGCGCTCGCAGAACGGCTCAACGCCGGCCTGCCATTCGCCGACACGTTCATGACCTCGGCGCTGACTGGCGACGGGCTCGACCGGCTCAAGGCGCGGCTCGCCGCGGCGATGCCGAAGGGACCGTGGCTCTATCCGGAAGATCAGATCGCCGACGCGCCGCTGCGCGCGCTCGCCGCCGAGATCACCCGTGAGAAGCTGTTTGAGCGGCTGCACGACGAGCTGCCCTATCAGACCACGGTCGAAACCGAGTCGTGGAAGGACCAGCCCGACGGGTCGGCGCGCATCGAGCAGACGATTTACGTCACGCGCGACAGCCATAAGAAGATCGTCATCGGCGAAGGCGGGCGCACCATCAAGGCGATCGGCTCGGCGGCGCGCAAGGAGATCGCCGAGGCTCACGAGGCGCCGGTGCATCTCTTCCTGTTCGTCAAGGTGCGCGCGAACTGGCTCGACGATCCTGAGCGCTACCGCGCCATGGGGCTGGAGTTCCCGAAGACGTGACCGCGAAGCGGCGCGGCGGCGCTCCGGCGGGCTCGAGATTGACGGCGGCGGTCGGCTGCGAACATCGACCGCATTCCGCTGGCGACGGCCCGTGACCTATAACGCCGATCGGCGCCGCAACCTCTCGACGGACTATGTCTTGAGAGCATCGATCCTCGGCGCTTTCGTCGACTGCGCTCTACCGCCGCCCATGTTCGCCAGCATTGTGCGCGAGCCGGCGCCGCTGCGCTGACCACAGGCGCGGATCGCGCCACCCGGGAGACAAAGGCGCATGAAACGCAACATCTTCGTCCTGACCGGCGCCGGCGTTTCCGCCGAGAGCGGCCTCGGCACGTTCCGCGACAAGAGGGGCGAGGGGATTTGGGGCCGTCTTGACCCGATGAAGCTTTCCAGCATCGAAGCCTTCGAGAACGATCCCGAGACCGTTCTCGCCTTCTATGATCTGCGGCGGCGCGACATGCGAGACGCAAAGCCGAACGCCGCGCATTTCGCGCTGGTGCGGCTCGCCGCGACGCTGTCGCAGCGCGGCGGAGCCTTGACGCTCGTGACGCAGAATATCGACGATCTCCACGAGCAAGCCGGCTCTCGCAACGTCATCCATATGCACGGCGAGTTGTTGAAGGCGCGTTGCGACCTCTGCGGCAAGCTCAGCGAATGGCTCGACGACCTCCACGTCGCCGACGTCTGTCCCCATTGCGGCCGCGCCGGCGGCATGCGGCCGCATGTCGTGTGGTTTGGCGAGATGCCGCTCTACATGGACGACATCGAGCGGGCGCTTCGGCATGCCGACCTGTTCGTCGCCATTGGAACCTCGGGCGCCGTCTACCCCGCCGCGGGCTTCGTGCTCGAAGCGAACGCGATGGGGATCGAGACCTGCGAGATCAACCTCGAGTCGGCCGACAACGCCGACCTGTTCAGCGAGGCGCGCTATGGCCCGGCGAGCGAGACGGTGCCGGCGTGGGCGGAGGAGATCGTCAGCGACGGCTGACGCGCCGTCTCAGGCCGCCGGCGGCGCGGGCGGAAGGGGCGCCGCCGTCTTGCCCATCGCCGCGGCCATCGTGCTCAGGCTGGCGACCGTGGCGCCGAGCTGCATCGTGTCGACCGCGGTGCTCGGCACGATGACGATCGTCGCGTTGTCGCGCTTGAGGCCCTCGTAGAGCATGTTCATCGCACGCAAATGGAAGGCGGTCGGATTGTCGGCGTAGGTCTTGGCCGCTTCGCCGAACTTCTCCGCCACCTGGCGCTCGGAATCGCCGAGGATGACGCGCGCCTGGCGCTCGCGCTCGGCCTGCGCCTGCATCGACATCGCATCCTGCAGCGCCGGCGGGATCAGCACGTCTTTGACTTCGACCGAGATGACGTTGACGCCCCACGGCTCGGTGCGCTCGTCGATGATCTTCTGCAAATCGGCGCTGATCTTGTCTCTTCCCTCCAGCATATCGGCAAGCAGGGTCTTGCCGATGACGTCGCGCAGCGCCGTCTGCGCCGCCCAGTTGATCGCCCCGTTGTAGTCGGCGACGTCGAGCGCCGCCCGCTTCGGATCGAGCACCTTCCAGAACAGAACCGCGTCGACATCGACCGGCACTGTGTCCTTGGTGAGTGTCTTTTCCGCCTTGAACGCGCTGGTGAGCACGCGGGTGTCGATCCAATAGGGGACGGTCTCGATGATGGGAATGATGAAGAACAGGCCGGGCCCTTCGAGCGCGCGGAACCTGCCGAGCCGCAGCACGACGACGCGCTGCCATTGGTCGGCGACGCGGATCGCGGCGGCGACAATCGTCGCAATCGCGATGGTCGCGACGACGATCCAGCCGGCGGCGGAATAGTACGACGGCGTCGCGGCGACCGAGGCGATCGCCAAGCCGATCGCCAGCACGACGAAGAAGGCGAGCGTCTGCAAGCCGGAAGATTTCCGCATGTCGGTTCCCTCCCTGCGGCGCATCCTTGTCGCCGGCGCTCTGCGATGCGCCGGTTTCGCAAGCGTGCCCGAAATGACGGGCGCGAGCATTGCGCGCCGTCAAGATGGCGTCAAAGCCCGGGGTGCGAGTGGCATTTGCGGCGCGGCGAGGTCGCGGGCATGATCGGCCGCCTCGACGCCGAAGCGTGAATCGCCGCCATGACCGCAGCCGCCAACGAAACCGCCGCCGCCGCCCCCGCGCCGGGCGGCGTGCGCCGGGTCGTCCTCTCGTGGATCGGTCTGACGCTGGTCGGCGTCGTCATCTTCGTCGGCGCGCTGGCCCTGTTCCGCTGGGGCCTCGACGCGACGCACGAGGTCTATTTCGACGAGACCTGGTACGTGCCGGCGGCGCGGACCCTGCTCAAGACCGGCGAGATGACGCGCCAGGAGCATCCCCCGCTCGCCAAGCTGCTGATCGCCGCGAGCGTCGCGATGTTCGGCGACAATCCGATCGGCTGGCGGATGCTGAGCTGCGTATTCGGCGCGGCGACGCTGGCGGCGATGTTCGCCTGGTCGCTGGCGCTGACGCGCGACGCGCGCCAGGCGCTGTGGGCGACGGCGGCGACCTTGTGCGACGGCGTGCTCTACGTCCAGTCGCGCATCGCGATGCTCGACATTTTCCTGATGGCGTTCGGCACGGCGGCGCTCGCCTTGTTCACCTTCTCGCTCAAGGAGCGCACATCGCCGCGGCGCGCCTTCGCGCTGGCGACGGCGAGCGGCGTCTGTCTCGGGCTCGCCAGCGCCTGCAAGCTTTCGGGGGTGTTCCTGTGGGCGGGGATCGTCGCGATCTGCGCGCTGATCGGCCTGATGAGGCTGTGGCGCGCGCGGTTCGACGAGCCGAGCGAGCACGACTTCTACGCCTCGGCCGAGTGGCCGGCGATGACGCTCGGCGGCGCGGCGATCGCATTCGCGGTCGCCCCGGCCGTCGCCTATTTCCTCACCTATCTGCCGCAGGTGATCCGCGCCGGGACGGTAGTCGAGTTCTTCGCCGGCCAGAAGCGGATGATCGACATCATGACCGGAACCTCGGCTTCGCATCCGTATGCGAGCCTCTGGTATCTGTGGCCGGCGATGACGCGTCCGGTCTGGTGCCTGTTCCAGGTGGTTGGCGGGACGGCGGCGACATGGAGCGCGCAACACCCCGCGCAGTCGATCGTCGGCCTCGCCAATCCGTTCGTGTTCTATCCTGGCGAGGCGGCGCTCATATACTGCGGGTGGTTGTGGATCAGTCGGCGCGACGTCGATGGGATGATTGTTGCGGTCGCCTTCTTCTCCCAGTACCTGCCATGGGCGGTCAATCCGAAGGGGCTCGAGTTCTTCTACTACTACTTCCCTTCCATCCTCTGCCTCGGCCCGGCGCTGGCGCTCGCCTTCTTCCGCGGCGGGCTCAAGCCGCGCTATGGGCCGGCAGTCGGTTTCCTGATCGTCGTCGCGCTCGGCTTCGCGTTTTTCATGCCGGTCCTGTCGGCGCAGTTTCCGATCGATCCCGACGACTTCAGCGCGCGGATCTGGTTCGCGGGCTGGCGCTGAGGCTTTCCATCGCCGTGCGCCGGGCGCATAGGAAGCCGACCATGTCGCCTCCCGCCGAACCCGCGCTTCTCATCGCCTCCAAGCTTCCGGCCGAGTCCGCGCTTCCCGCCGAGCCGACGCCGCGAGACACGCCGCGGATCGCACGCTCCGATCCGGCCTTCTGGCGGTTGACGGCGCCGCTTGCCTTCGGCGGCTTCTCGACCTTTGCGCTGCTCTATAACGTCCAGCCGCTGCTGCCGCTGTTCTCGCGCGCTTTCGCCATCTCGCCGGCCAGTGCGGCGCTGGCGGTGTCGGTGTCGACGATCGTCCTGTCGGTGTCGATGATCGGGGCAGGGATTGTCGCTGACCTGTGGGGCCGCAAGACGGTCATGGCGACTTCGATTGCGCTGTCGTCGCTGGCGATCCTGCTCGGCGCGGCGGCGCCGAATTGGCCGAGCTTCCTCGCGCTGCGGGCGCTCGCCGGCTTGACGCTGGCCGGCCTGCCGGCGGTGGCGATGGCGTATCTGGTCGACGAACTCGATTTCAAGGCGGTCGGCTTTGGCATGGGGCTCTATATCGCCGGCACCACGCTCGGGGGCATGTCAGGTCGCCTCGTCGCCGCGGCGATCAGCGAATATTGGGGCTGGCGGATGGCGGTCGCCGCCGCGGGCCTGCTCGGCTCTATCGGCGCGCTGTGGATCGCCTTCGCGCTGCCGCCGTCGCGTCACGCGCCGCGCGGCGCCTCGTTTTCCCAGCTCTGGCCGGGCTTCGCCCAGGCGCTCGCCGATCCCGGGCTGCGGCTGTTGTTCGCCGAAGGTTTCCTCGTGATGGGGGTGTTCGTCTGCTCCTACAACTACATCGGCTTTCGCCTCGCCGCGCCGCCGTTCTCGCTCAGCCAGACGGTCATCGGCTCGGTGTTCGTGCTCTACCTGATCGGCGCCGTCAGCTCGGCGGTCATGGGGCAGCTTGCCGACCGCTTTGGGCGGCGGCGCGTGCTGTGGATCGCCATCGCCGCCGAACTCGCCGGCGTCCTGGCGACGCTGCCCAACAACCTCGTCGTCGTCATCGTCGGCGTGGCGCTGATCACCTGGGGCTTTTTCGGCGCCCACACGGTCGCCTCGAGCTGGGTCGGCTTGCGCGCGCCGGGCGCGCGGCCGCAGGCGGCGGCGCTCTATCTGTTCTTCTATTACATCGGCTCGAGCCTGATCGGCTGGCTCGGAGGATTGTTCTTCGCCCGTGGCGGCTGGGCGGCGGTCGTCGCGCTGCTCGCCGGCCTCTCGGCCGTCGGCCTCGTCGTCGCGCTGCGGCTTTCGACGATCCCGCCGCCGCGCCCGCGCGCCAACCCGTGAGGCGGCCGCGCGATGGAATGGCGCGACGAAGGCATCATCATCGGGGTGCGCCGGCACGGCGAGACCTCGTCGATCGTCGAAGCGATGACCCGCGGCCACGGCCGCCACCTCGGGCTGGTGCGCGGCGGCCGCTCTTCGCGGCTGCGGCCGGCGCTGCAGCCGGGCAACACGCTCGGCCTCGTCTGGCGGGCGCGACTCGACGAGCATCTCGGCGTCTACGCCGTCGAGCCCTTGGCGCTGCGGGCGGGACGGTTGATCGGCAGCGCGCTCGGCCTCGCCGGGCTCGGTTGGCTCGGCGCGCTGGCGCGCCTGTTGCCTGAGCGCGAACCGCACGAGACGCTTTATGAGGCGCTGACCCTGATTGCCGACCGGCTCGACGACGCGGCGGTCGCGCCGGCGCTAGTCGCGCGGCTCGAGGCGCAGGTGCTCGCCGAGTGCGGTTTCGCGCTCGATCTCGAAAGCTGCGCCGCGACCGGGGCGCGCGAAGACCTGATCTATGTCTCGCCCAAGAGCGGCCGCGCGGTCAGCGCCGCCGCCGGCGCCGAATGGCGCGACCGGCTGCTGCCGCTGCCAGCCTTCCTGCGCGGCGGCGACGCGCGCACGCCGGAGCTGGCGGACATCGCCGACGCGTTCCGGCTGACCGGCTACTTTCTCGACCGCGATCTGTTTGCGCCGCGCGGCCTGCCGCTGCCGGATTCCCGCCGCGCCTTCCTCGCCGCGGCGGCCAAGGCGCAGAGCGCCTCCTAAGCCGCAGCGTCGAACGCCGCTCGCACCAGGGCCCGAGGAACGCCTCCCCGCGTCGTCGGCGGTCGATCGCGCTGGCGGAGCGCGGTCGGGGCGCCCGGGCGAGGCCCAAGCTCTCGTGGACGCCGGAGGCGCTCAGTCGAGCGGACCTAAGTCAAGCGTAATATCGGCGGACCGGACGCAAATGCGAGTTGTCCATCGATCCATATTGTCGACACATTCGTAGATAGGATGCCGCCCGCTCGTATAGAGCCATCTCAATCGCGTTGCACTGTTCGTCTTCCCATCGGACGACCTTCAGGTAACGCAATTCCAACGACCGTCCGTAAGGGAGATCACGACCATACGCTGCGGGCGCCGCGGCGATGCGTTGGTTTGTCTTTGTCAGGAGTTGCATGTTGAAAGCAAGTTTAACCGCCGCCGCCCTCGCCGCCACGCTGCTGGCGCCCAATATGGCGCTGGCTTACGGCCGCGCCGGCCCGACGCCGAACCTCTTCGCTGCGCCGAGTGGGTGGGATTCAGCCGCCGGCGCGGCGTCCGCCTCGCCGTTTTTCGGGGGAGGCGTCGTCGCCGAGGCCGCCCGCTGGATCGGCTCTGGCAAGTTCACCCGCCTGCCGGGCCCCTGGTGCGCTGACGCGGTGAACGCGTGGCTCGAGCGCTCCGGTCATCGGCCGATGGCCGGCCGCATGGCGTCCTCGGCGCTCGCCTATGGACCGCGGCTCGAGCGGCCCGAGGTCGGCGCCCTGGCGGTGCTCGGCGGGCGCCGTGGCGGCGCCTACCATGTCGGAGTCGTTTCGGGCGTCGATTCCGACGGATCCGTGCGTCTCATCTCCGGCAACTGGGGCCGGCGCGTCGCCGAGGCGGTCGTGCCGCGCGGCGCGGTCATCGCGTTCGTCGCCGTGCGCTGACCGCTTGCGCGGGAGCGCAAAAGGCCATTGTCTGCGTGCCGAACGGCGCGGCCCGGGCGACCGGCGCCGCGCCGATCTCTTGCAGGAGCAGAGATGGCGCGTCCAATCATCATCGACACCGACCCCTCGCCGGACGACGCGGTCGCCTTCCTGATGGCGCTGGGCTCGCCCGACGAACTCGACCTGCTGGCGATCACCACGGTCGGCGGCAACGCGCCGCTGGTTCTGACGACCAAGAACGCGCTGAAGGCGCTCGAGCTGGTCGGCCGCCCCGAAACCCCGGTCTATGCCGGCGCGGCTGGTCCGCTGTGCCGAAATCTCGAGACCGCTGAATACGTCCATGGCGAGAACGGCTTCGAGGGCTTTGATCTGCCCGAGCCGAAGCTGAAGCCGGCTGCCGGCTTCGCGCCCGACGCGATCGTCGATCTCGTCATGGCGCGGCCGGAGCGCGCGGTGACGATGTGCTGCCTCGCGCCGCTGACCAATCTCGCGCTCGCGCTCGCTCGCGAGCCGCGCCTCGCCGCTCGGCTCGAGCGCATCGTGCTGATGGGCGGCGCCTTTTCCGAAGGGGGCAACGTCAGCCCCTGCGCCGAATACAACATCTACGTCGATCCCGAGGCGGCGCGGCGGGTGTTCGCCTGCGGCGCGCCGATCGTGATGATCCCGCTCGACTGCACGCATCAGGCGCTGACCGCCAAGGCGCGACTCGCGCGGCTGCGCGCCGTCGGCAAGCCGCATATGGAAGCGTTCTTCCATCTGCTGACCGCCAACAAGCGCTTCGACGAGGCAAAGTACGGAACCGACGGCGGACCGCTGCACGACCCGACCGTCGTCGCCTATCTGCTCAGGCCCGAATTGTTCGGCGGGCGCGACGTGTCGGTCGAGATCAGTTGCGACGAAATGACGCGCGGGATGACGATCGTCGATTGGTGGGGCGTGACCGGCAGACCGGTCAACGCCAAGGTGCTGCGCGCGATCGACGCCGAAGGCTATTTCGACATCGTGATCGAACGGTTGTCGCGCGCGGCGCGTGGCTGAGCGGCGCGCCAATCCCGCTTCGCCACGGCCGCAGCGGGACGCGTCGACTTCGGGCCTGCTTCGATCACCGCCGCATCGACGCGATCGGCATATTGGGCGAAGTTCTCGTGGAACATGGCGACCAGGCGCTCGGCCGTCGCGGCGAAGGCGTCGGGATCGCTCCAGGTTCGGATCGGGTCGAGTAGCGCGGGATCGACGCCGGGAACCGCCTCGGGCACGGCGAGGCCGAAATAGCGGTCGCGGCGGAACTCCGCGTGCTGCAGCGAGCCGTCGAGCGCGGAGGCGACCAGCCGACGCGACACGCGGATCGGCATGCGCGAACCAACGCCGCACGCTCCGCCGCTCCAGCCCGTGTTGACCAGCCAGCAGTGGACGCCGCCGCTCGCCACCAGCTCGCGCAACAGATTGCCGTAGACAACCGGATGGCGCGGCATGAACGGCGCGCCGAAGCAGGTCGAGAAGGTCGCCTGCGGCTCGACGACGCCGCGCTCCGTGCCGGCCACCTTCGCGGTGTAGCCGGAGAGGAAATGATAGACCGCCTGATTGGGGTCGAGCTTGGCGATCGGCGGCAACACGCCGAAGGCATCGCAGGCCAGCATGATGACGTTACGCGGCTGACCGGCGCGGCCGGTAGTCGACGCGTGCGGGATGAAGTCGAGCGGATAGGCGATGCGCGTGTTCTCGGTGCGCGAATCGTCGTCGAAGTCCGGCGCGCCGGTTTGCGGATCGAGAACGACGTTCTCCATCACCACGCCGAAATGTTCGCTCGCCGCATAGATTTCCGGCTCGACTTCGCGCGACAGCCGGATCGCCTTGGCGTAGCAGCCGCCTTCGAAGTTGAAGACGCCCTCCCGACTCCAACCGTGTTCGTCGTCGCCGATCAGCGAGCGGCCGGGGACGGCCGACAGCGTCGTCTTGCCGGTGCCCGACAGGCCAAAGAAGATCGCCACGTCGTCGGGGCCGCCGAGATTGGCGGAGCAATGCATCGGCAGCACATCGACTTCGGGCAGGGTGAAGTTGAGATAGGTGAACACCGACTTCTTGATCTCGCCGGCGTAGCGCGTGCCGCCGATCAGCACGATGCGACGGGTGAAGTCGCAGGCGATCACCGTCTCCGAACGACAGCCGTGGCGGCGCGGGTCGGCGCGGAACGACGGCAGGTCGACGATGGTCAGATCGGGGACGAAATCGCAGAGCGCGTTGAGCTCGGGCCGGATCAGCAGGTCGCGGATGAACAGCGAGTGCCAAGCGAATTCCGTGTAGACGCGAGCGCACACCCGCGCTTCCGGATCGGCGCCGGCGTAGAGATCCTGGGCGAACAGTTCGCGGCCGCGCGCGTGTTCGATGAAGTCGGCGAGCAGCACGTCGAAGTGCTCGCGGCTCATTGCAGCGTTGCCGTCCCACCAGACCGTGTGTTCGGTCGCCGCGTCGCGGACGATCGCTTTGTCCTTCGGGCTGCGTCCGGTGTGGACGCCGGTCTCGGCGACCAGCGCGCCGCCCTGCGCGATGACCGCCTCGTTGCGGCGGATCGCCTCGGCGTAGAGTTGCGGCGCCTGAAGATTCCAGTGTATCGCGGCGAGCTCCTGAAAGCCGAAAGCCGCAGCGCCGTGTCCGGCGTTGAAGATGCCAGTCTGCTTCATAGTCCCCTCGTAATCGAGGAAAGCTAGACAGACCGGCGGCGGACCGGTTTGTTCCAGCGCAACTGCGCAGCCGCGACGTTACGGCGCGACGCTCAGGCGCCGAGCCGGGCGAAGCGGAGGATCCGACAGGGCGCCCCGGCCGCGGCGGAGGGCGCGCCCGGTTCGCGGACGAGCAGCGCATCGGCGCGGGCGAGCGCCTTGGCGAGCGAGGAATCCTGCTCGGCGATCGGCGTCGCCACCGTCGCGCCGTCGGCGCCCTCGGCGAGCGTGGCGCGCAGGAAATCCTTCCGTTCGCTGTTCGCCGGCAGGGCGGCGCCCAGCCGCGCCGGCTCGCTCGGGTCGGCGCCGGCGTCGGGATCGCCGAGCAGGGCGCGGACGAGCGGGCGGAGGAACAGCGCCGCGCAGACCAGCGTCGAGGTCGGATTGCCGGGCAGGCCCAGAACGCACATGGCGCCCAGGCGGCCATGGATCAGCGGCTTGCCCGGCCGCATCGCGATCCGCCAAAAGTCTAACGTCATGCCGGCGTCGGCGAGGGCCCGGCGGATGAGGTCGTGGTCGCCCACCGAGGCGCCGCCGATTGTCGTCAGCGCGTCCGCCCCGAGGCGGCGCGCCTCCGCCAGCCGCTCGGCGATCGCGGCGGGATCGTCGGGCGCGACGCCCAGGTCGATCGGTTCGCCGCCCGCGGCGGCGACGACGCCGGCCACCGCAAGAGCGTTGGAGGCGACGATCTGCGCCGGCCCACGCGCCGCGCCCGGCGCAGCGAGCTCGTCGCCGCTCGACAGGATGGCGA
>PLRT01000200.1 GCA_003164915.1 Hyphomicrobiales bacterium
CAGAGATGTGTGAATGCTGTAGCCCGCTTCGCAGGGGAGGATGATCACTTGCGGCGACCTTCTCTCCTCCCCCGCGTTGTTGCGCGGGAGAGGGGGCGTTCGCTTACAGGATGAGACGCAAGTGAAGGCGACGGCGAAAGCCGGTCGCCGCGCCTAATCCAGCCGCTTCTCCATCACCATGAAGGTCGGCGCCGAATAGCCCCGATGAGCGCCCTGCCCGACCGGCGCAAAGCCGAAGGCGGCAAACAGGCGCTGATTTTCATCAAGCGTCAGCCGCACCCGCAGCGTCATCGTCGCGATGGCGCGGCGGCGCGCTTCGGCTTCGCCCGCCGCCAGCAGAGCGCGGGCGATTCCCTGGCCGCGCCAGCCGGGCAGCACGCACACCCGGCCGAGATGGAGCGCCGCCTCCTTTTCCGCCCACAGCATGACGCCGACCAGCGCGCCGTCGATCTCCGCGCCGCCGCCGCCGCCTGCGGCGAGCTTGGCGGCGAGGCTCACCGCCGTTTCGCCGAGCGCCCCGGGAGGCGGATCGGTCGCGCGGCTCTGGGCGGCGAAGGCCTCGCGGATGAGGCTCGCCGCCGCTGCGGCGTCGCCGAACGTCAGCGGTCGAATCCGAACTGCCGCCACGATTCGCTCGTCCCTCAGCCGGCGCCTGCGACGTCCGACCAGTCGAGCACGATCTTGCCGCAGTCGCCGCGCCGCATCGTCTCGAAGCCGGAAAGAAAGTCGGCTGCGGCCAGGCGATGGGTGATGACCTTGCGCACGTCGAGGCCGCTCTGCAGCATCGCAATCATCTTGTGCCAGGTCTCGAACATCTCGCGTCCGTAGACGCCCTTGAGCGTGAGCTGCTTGAAAATGACCTTGTTCCAGTCGACCAGGGTCGGCTTCGACGGCAGGCCAAGCAGGGCGAGCCGCCCGCCGGGGACGACCGCGTCGAACAGCTGATCGAAGGCGGCGGGCGCGCCGCTCATCTCCAGGCCGACGTCGAAGCCCTCCGCCATCCTGAGCTTCGCCATCGCCGCGCGCAGGTCCTCGTGCGACACGTCGACCGGGGTGACGTCGGCAACCTCGACGGCGAGCGCGAGGCGGCGCGGATTGACGTCGGTGATGACGACGTGGCGGGCGCCGACGTGGCGCGCGACCGCCGCCGCCATGATGCCGATCGGCCCGGCGCCGGTGACCAGCACGTCCTCGCCGACGAGGTCGAACGACAGCGCGGTGTGGACCGCGTTGCCGAGCGGATCGAGGATCGCGCCGAGTTCGTCGTCGACGTCGTCGGGCAGCGGCACGATGTTGAACGCCGGCACCCGCACGTATTCGGCGAAGGCGCCGGGAATATTGACGCCGATGCCGCGCGTCTCGGGATCGAGATGGTAGCGGCCGCCGCGCGCGGCGCGGCTTCTCATGCCGATGACGTGGCCCTCGCCGGACACGCGCTGCCCGACGCGCAAGCCGCGCACGCCGGCGCCGAGAGCGACGATCTCGCCGGCATATTCGTGGCCGATCGTCATCGGCGTCGGAATGGTCTTCTGCGCCCATTCGTCCCAATTGTAGATGTGGATGTCGGTGCCGCAGATGCCGGTCTTGTGGACCTTCACCAGAACGTCGTCGGGCCCGATCTCCGGCTTCGCAACGTCGGCGAGCCACAGGCCGGGCGCCGCCTTTTGCTTGACGAGGGCCTTCATGCGATTCGGCTCCATAGGGCAGTGGGCAATGGGCAATGGGCATTCGGCAGTCGGCAGTGGGATCGCAGATGAGTCTACTGCCGACTGCCGACTGCCGACCGCCGTCACAAAACTTCAGCCGCCTTCCCCGCGTCGGCAAAGGCGGCGACGGCGAAATCGACGTCGGCCTCGCTTAAGCCCGCCGACATCTGGGTGCGGATGCGCGCCGCGCCCTTCGGCACGACGGGGAAGAAGAATCCCGCGACATAGACGCCGCGCCGATCGAGCGCCTGCGCGAGTTCCTGCGCCTGCCGCGCCCCGCCGAGCATGACGGGAATGATCGGCGTCTCGCCCGGCAGCAGCGCGAAGCCCGCCCGCTCCAGCCCGGCGCGGAAACGACGCGCGTGCGATTGCAGCCGCGCGCGGCGATCGTCGGCGTTTATGGCGATCTCGAGCGCCTTCAGCGAGCCGGCGGCGATCGGCGGCGCAAGAGAGTTGGAGAAGAGATAGGGCCGCGCGCGTTGGCGCAGCAAGTCGACGATCGGCTGCGCCGCGGCGACAAAGCCGCCCATGCCGCCGCCAAGCGTCTTGCCGAAGGTGCCGGTGACGATGTCGACCCGGGCGCCCGCGCCGGTCAGCGCCGGGGTGCCGCGACCCTGGTCGCCGAGATGGCCCGTGGCGTGGCAATCGTCGACCATAACCAGCGCGCCATGGCGCTCGGCGAGCGCGCAGATCTCCGGCAGCTTGGCGACGTGGCCGTCCATCGAGAACACGCCGTCGGTGGCGATCAGCTTGAAACGCGCGCCGTCGGAATCGGCCTGCTTCAACGCATCCTCGAGCGCGTTCAGGTTGGAATTGGCGTAGCGGTAGCGGCGCGCCTTGGAAAGGCGGACGCCGTCGATGATCGAGGCGTGGTTCAGCGCATCGGAAATGATCGCGTCGGCCTCGGAAAGCAGCGGCTCGAACACGCCGCCGTTGGCGTCGAAGCAGGCGGCGAACAGGATCGCGTCGTCCTTGCCGAGGTGGCGCGCGATCGCCAGCTCGAGTTCGCGGTGCAGGGTCTGGGCGCCGCAGATGAAGCGCACCGAGGCCATGCCGAAACCGAATGCGTCGAGCGCCGCCTTGGCCGCGGCGATCACCTCGGGATGGTCGGCGAGGCCGAGGTAATTGTTGGCGCAGAGGTTGAGCGTCTCGCGCGTCGCGCCATTGCTGACGACCTTGATGCGCGCCCCCTGCGGCCCGGCGATCAGGCGCTCGCGCTTGGTCAGCCCGGCGGCGTCGATCTCGGCGAGCGTCGAACGCAAATGGGTCAGGAACGCTTCCGACATCGACGGCTCCCTGGGCGGCGAACGCGCCCTGCTCATAGCAGGAATCCACGGTCGGATCAGCGGCGCGACAGTGGCGCGGCCCTCCGTGGCCGCCCGCGCGGCGGCGGAAACGCGGGCGCAGAGGCCCGCGCCACTTTTTCTCGCAACTTACACGCCGGCGATGATGCTCTTGAGGAACGCGACGTGGCGGGAAAAGGCGGCGCGGCCCGTCTTGCTCGCCTTGACCGTGGTGCGCGGCCGCCGGCCGACGAAAGCTTTGGCGACCTCGACGTAGCCCGCGCGCGCGAGATGGTCGATGTGGGCGCCGAGATTGCCGTCGGTCGCGCCGGTCAGCGATTTCAGCCGCGCGAAATCGAGTCCCTCGGCGGAAGGCGGCAGCGCGGTCAGCGCCGCCATCAGGCGCAGGCGCACCGGCTGGTGGATCGTTTCGTCGAGCCCGTCCATGGGTTCAGGCCCGCCGCATCCATAGGCCGCAGAGGATGAAGCCGCCGCCGTTGACGACAGCGAGCCACAGATCGAACCATCCGCCCGACCAGAAATACCCGGCCACGATGAGGGCGCTCGAGGCCAGGCCGAGCGCCGTCAAGGCGGCGCCGAACCACAACCCGGCAAACGCGTAGCCGAACAGGAACAGCGTCGGCCAGAAGGCGTCGAGCTCGCGCGGCCCGAACCGGCCGATCACCGCGCTCCACAGGAAGCCGAAGAGGAAGACCAAGGCGAAGGCGGCGAGGAAGCGCAAGGGGAGCCGCAACCCCTGCGATGAGCGCCCGCGCGCCATGAGGATGACCGTGGCGGCGACGCCGAGGCCGTCCGCTATGCGCCAGTCCCACAACGACCAGCGCGGCGCCGCCATGCTGACGAGTTGGCCACAGGCGATGATGGCGCCCCACAGGATCGTGATCTCGCCAGTCCGGCGATAGATGCGCGATTGTTTGACCTTGGCGACGACAGCGTCGATATCGGCGAGCATCGCGCCGGCTTCGTCGGGACTGATGGCCATATCCGCCTCACGCCTCTCGTAAGACTGGTCGCCCCACGACGAGGGCGGCGAGATTGGCAAACGTCGTCGACAGTCCCTCAGCCTGCAAGGCGCGCTGGAATTGGCGCAGCGTGCGGCCCCAGAACAGCCCGGCGAACAGGCCGCCGATCGCCACCACCGCGCTGGCGATCGTCGCGTGGCCGTCGCCGCCCGAAGTCAGCGCCAAGGCGACGGCGCCCGCATATTTGGCGGCGAAGGCGGCGCCGTTGAGAATCAAGCTGACCGGCGATCCGGGCATCGTCAGCAATCCCGTAGCCGCAGAGAAGCGCGGCGCCGGCAGAAACGAGGCCAACGCCTGGCCCGCCGCCCCGCCGACCAGCAGCGCGGCGAGGAACGTCGCGACATTCAGCGCCAATCCGTCCGGCCGTCCAAGCAGGCTGGAAGCTCCCCAGACGAAGAAGACGGCCGGAACGATCAGGACGCGAAAAGGCGAGACCTCCCGCGTGCGCATTCCGGCGACGCCCCGGTAGACCAGAAAGGCGAACAAGGCCCACACCCAGAGCGGCGTGTGCGCAACGATTTCAACTGCCAGCATCGCGAGCGCTCCTGGGTTGCAAGCCTACTTCACCGCCGCCGCAATCGCAGCCAGAGCGGCTGGTTGATAGACGACGCCCATGTGGTTCACTCCTGGCAGCAGCGTCACCCGAACGCCGAGCGGCGCTGCGACGCGCTTGTAAGCCTCCGCGTCCATCAACTCATCGTCCAGACCAGCGATCAGCTCGATCTTGCCAGCTGCCGAGCGCAGCGCGCCTTCCCAGTCGTGTGGAGGCCCGTAGTTGATCAGCAGTCGGTAGGAATAGCGCGAGGTCGTCGCCATCGCCGCCTCGGGACGATTGGCGAAGGCGATCGCCGGCAGCGCCTGCGCCCAATCGATTCCGAGCGCGCCGAGGATCGTCAGCGCGGCGATGCGGGGAAGGTCGGGAGCGGCCCAACCCCCCGGCCCAACCGAGGGGCGGTTGGTCGGCGCGCGATAGCCGAGATAGGGCGCCAGCAGCACGAAGCGATCGAAGGACGCGCCGACCGGCGCGGCGGCGGCGCGCAGAACAAAGCCGCCGCCGGAGGAATGGCCGACGAGCGTCAGCCGCGCGGTCGCGTAGTCGGCGCGCAGATGGGCGACGAGATCGGCGAGATCGTCCTCGAGCTGGCCGACGTAGGCGATGTCGCCGCGCGAACCCGAGGCGCCGTGGCCGCGCGCGTCGACCGCGACCGCGACGAAGCCGGCTTTCGCCAGCGCGAGCGCCGTCGCGTTCATCTCGTCGGAGGAGGCCGTCGAGCCGTGATAGACGACCGCGAGACGATCGCGCGCGCCGTCGACGGTGGGATAGAGGCGATAGGCGAGCCAGGTCCCGTCGCGCGCCTGGAATCGGCTGAGGTCCGGCTTGCCGTCCTGCGGGATTTCCATCGCGCCGGAATGGATCGATTCAAGCGGCGGCGGCGCCTTGACCGGCTGTGCGAGCAGCGCCGCCATCGCCAGCGCGAATACGCCGACCGCCGCCACCGGCCAAAGGACTATCTGTCCCCACGCCATCGCTTTTCTCCGATTGCAGATAACTCTGTGATACAGAGTAAAGGCTCGGTCGTCAAACCGGCGTACAACTTATGCCTGCGACAAGATGCGCAGTTCACCCTAGGCGGAGTCGCGCATAGCCTCGTTTTTGCAGCAGCGAGGGATCCACAGCTCCATCGCCGAAGCAGAGGAAGAGCCGAAGCCGCAGGGTCCCGTCCCCTTGGCTTTCCGGCTCTTCTTCGTTTCTGCGCCCCTCGCGAGAGAGGCGCGTCCGCGCGTCGGCCCAAGCCGGCGTGATTGCCGTCGCCGCCATGGCGGAGGAGGACGCCGGCCGGACGCGCCCAACGATGCCGCAACCGCATTGGTCGCCGACACTGCGGGCCTCTCGCTTGCCGCTCGCGTCACGGCCAGGCTCGACCCGAGCCAACCGCCCCGCGTCCCGCCAAGGCGTCGTTAACCATTTGCTAACCAACTGACGCCAATTTGAATCCCGAGGCCCTTGCGGTCGATGGGATCGTCTCGGCGGCAATCAAACTGTCGCACGAATCATCGACGCTGGGGTCATCCGACAGGCCGGAGCCAAAGCCTCGATGGGCGATCGCGCAGACGCCGAACGCAGCGGAACGCAGACCTCCGCCCCATCGTCTCCGATCGTCCCATTCCATTTCTCCGTTTTCGACCGCTTCGCGCGCCTGGGCGCCCGCGCGGGTCGTCGTCTCGCGCCCATCTCTACAATTGGGGGCTTCGCCAGTGACCAAACGCATCGAGAAGCAGAAGCGTCGTAACGGCCGGTCGGCCGCCGCGGACACCGCCGAGATCATCCCCCTGTACAAGGCCAAATATTGCGCCGAACGAGCGCCGGCGCCGATCCGGCCGCTCACCGCGACCCAGGGCGAATATCTCGACGCGCTGCGTTCGAGCCCGCAGGTGTTCGTCCTCGGCCCGGCAGGAACCGGCAAGACCTGGATCGCGGCGACATACGCCGCCGACCTCTACCGCGCGCGTCAGGTGAGCCGAATCATCCTCACCCGCCCCAACGTGCCGTGCGGGCGCTCGCTCGGCTTCTTTCCCGGCTCGCTGGAAGAAAAGTTCGCGCCCTGGGCGGCGCCGGTCATCGAAGCGATCCGCGACCGCATGGGCGCCGGCGCCTTCGACATCGCGGTGAAGCAGGGCGACATCGAATTGGTCCCGTTCGAGGTCATGCGCGGACGTTCGTGGCGTGACGCCTTCGTCCTGCTCGACGAAGCCCAGAACGCGACGCCGGCGGAAATCAAGATGTTCCTCACCCGCATCGGCGAGGACTGCAGCGTGGTGGTCAACGGCGACGTCAGCCAGTGCGACCTCGATCAGGCGTCCGGCCTGAGGGCGGCGCTCGATCTCATCGCCCAACGGCGGCTGCCTGTGCCGGTGGTCGAATTCACCCTCGCCGACATCGTCCGCTCCGGAATCTGCGCGATGTGGGCGCGGGCGTTCGAGGAGGCGAAG
>PLRT01000254.1 GCA_003164915.1 Hyphomicrobiales bacterium
CCGGTGAGCGGCGGGCGCGCGCACCTGACGAATTTGCCATGGGACCTCGAAGAAGCGGCTCTGGCCCGCGACCTTGGTCTTCAGCAGGTGACCCTGCTCAACGATCTGGGCGCCATCGCCTATGCCGTGCCGCATCTCGAGCCGGCGGAGATCGTGGAGATCAACGCCGGCAAATCCGTGCAACACGCGCCTATCGCCGTGTTCGCGCCGGGCACCGGGCTTGGCGAGTCGTTTCTGATCTGGAACGGGCGCGACTATATCGCCTGCTCCTCGGAGGGCGGTCACACCGATTTCGCGCCCACCAATCACTTCCAGGTTGGGCTGTGGGCGTATCTGACCGACCGATTCCGTCATACGGCGTACGAACGAGTCTGCTCCGGGTCTGGCATCCAGAACATCTACGACTACGTGCGCTCTCTCGATCCTTGGTCGGAGAGCGNNGTCTGGGGCGCCGAGGCGGGGAACCTGGCGCTAAAGGTGATGGCGACGGGCGGAGTCTATCTGGCCGGCGGCCTGCCGCCGCGGCTGATTCCCCAGCTTCAGGACGGCGCCTTCATGCGGTCCTTCACCGCCAAGGGACGCTTCGCCAACCAGCTGCGCGCGACGCCGGTTCACGTCATCACCGTCAATGCCGCCCTGCTTGGGGCGGCCGCATACGTGCTGGAGCAGGCGGCGCGGAAATGACGAGGCGAGACGTCGGGCCGGCGCAGCGCCTCCGCGGTTCAATGGGTCGGGCGTCAAGCACGATCCCACCGCGGCCGTAGTCGCCGAGCGGATAAGGAAGCAGCCATGGATTCGAACGCGCCCAAAAGACTGAGCCAGCTCGGACAGAGCCTGTGGCTCGACAACATAACCCGCGACCTGCTCGATAGCGGCATGCTCGAGCGCTACATCGACGAGCATTCTGTCACCGGCCTCACCTCCAATCCCACGATCTTCGACCACGCCATTTCTGGCAGCAAGTCGTACGACGCGGAAATTCGTCGGCAACTGGACGACGGCAAATCGGGCGAGGCGCTGTTCTTCACGCTGGCCATCCAGGATCTCAGCCGGGCGGCCGATCTGTTCGCCGGCGTCCATGCGTGGACGGACCGGGTGGACGGGTTCGTGTCCCTAGAGGTCTCGCCGCTGCTCGCCTACGACACGCAGGCGACCATCGTACAGGCGAAGAGGCTGCACGCCCAGGCGAACAGGCCCAACCTGTTCATCAAGATTCCCGGCACCGTGGAAGGCCTGCCGGCGATCGAGGAAGCGATCTTCGCCGGCGTCCCGGTCAACGTCACCCTGCTGTTCTCCGCCGAGCACTACCGCGCTGCGGCCGACGCCTACATGAAGGGGCTGGAGCGGCGAGTCGTCGCCGGCCTTTCGCTCGACGTCCGCTCGGTCGCCTCGCTGTTCGTCAGCCGTTGGGACCGCGCCATAGCGCACGAGGGGCCGGCCGAACTGCGCAACACGCTCGGCGTCGCGGTCGGCATGCAGACCTACAAGGCCTATCGCGATGTGCTGGAGAGCGACCGATTTCAGCGGTTGGCGAACATCGGCGCACGCCCGCAGCGGCTGCTGTTCGCCAGCACCGGCGTCAAGGACAAGAGCGCGCCCGACACGCTGTATATCGCTGGCCTCGCAGCGCCGAATACGGTGAACACGATGCCTGAGGCCACGCTTCTCGCCTTCGCCGATCACGGAACGGCGCCTGCGGCGCTGCCGCGTAACGGCGGCAAATCGGAAGCGGTGTTGTCGGCGCACGCCAAGGCGGGCGTCGACCTTCAGGCGCTGGCGGAGCGGCTGCAATCCGAAGGCGCCAAGGGTTTTGTCGATTCTTGGCGTGAGCTGCTCGCGGCGATCGAGGCCAAGAGCAAGACCCTCGTTTTGCATTAGGAGAAACCGATGACGGCTCTCACCGCTGCGCCGTCCTGGCGGGCGCTCGCGGCGCATCATGCGCAGATCAAGGACGTGCATCTGCGCACCCTGTTCGCCGATGATCCGGACCGGGCGANNGAGCGCGGCGTGGCGAAGCGGCGTGACGCCATGTTCGCCGGCGAGAAGATCAACGTCACGGAGCGGCGCGCCGTCATGCACGTGGCGCTTCGCGCGCCGCGCGGCGTCCGCATGGAGATCGACGGCGCCGATGTCGTGCCCGGAGTCCACGGGGTGCTGGATGCGATGGCGGATTTGGCTCTACGCCTGCGCGGCGGCGCCTTCGTCGGCCATACCGGCAAGCGTATCCGAAACGTGGTGAATGTCGGCATCGGCGGATCCTACCTCGGACCGGAGATGGCCTATCGCGCGTTGCGCGATTTCAGCGACCGCGCGATGACCTTCCGCTTCGTCGCCAATGTCGACGGCGCGGACTTCAACGAGGCTACGCGCGACCTCGATGCGGCCGAGACGCTGTTCGTCATTTCCTCCAAGACGTTCACGACGCTGGAGACGATGACCAACGCCGCCACGGCGCGCGCCTGGCTGGTGGGGAAGCTCGGCTCGGAATCGGCCGTGGCGAAACACTTCGTCGCCGTCTCCACCAACCTCGCGGGCGTGACGAAATTTGGCGTCGACCCGGCCAACACGTTCGGCTTCTGGGATTGGGTGGGCGGGCGCTATTCAATGGATAGCGCCATCGGCCTGTCCACGATGATCGCGATCGGACCGGACAATTTCCGCGCGATGCTCTGCGGCTTCCACGCGATGGACGAGCATTTCCGCACCGCGCCCGCTTCGCGGAATTTGCCTCTGCTGCTGGGGCTTCTGACGGTCTGGTACAACAATTTCTTCGGCGCCCAGACCATTGGCGTCATGCCTTACGCCGCGCATCTTGCCCGATTCCCCGCTTATCTCCAGCAACTGCAGATGGAGAGCAGCGGCAAACACGTCGACATGGACGGGCATGTCGTGGACTACCAGACCGGCCCAATCGTTTGGGGCGAGGCTGGCGCCGACGGCCAGCATTCGTTCTACCAGCTCATCCATCAAGGCACGAAGTTGATCCCCTGCGACATGATCGGCTTTTGTCGGCCGCTCAGCCCGCTGGTCGACCAACACGACCTGTTGATGGCTAACCTATTCGCCCAAGCCGAGGCGCTGGCCTTCGGCAAGACGGCGGAGCAACTGAAGGCGGAGGGCTCGCCCGCCTTTCAAACGCCGTTCCGCGTCACCGAGGGCAATCGCCCGACGAACGTGATCCTGGCCGAAAGGCTGGATCCCGCGACTCTCGGCAGCCTGGTGGCGCTTTACGAACACAGCGTTTTCACACAGGGCGTGATTTGGAACATCGATTCGTTCGACCAGTGGGGTGTGGAACTGGGCAAGGTGCTCGCCCAGCGAATC
>PLRT01000151.1:0-934 GCA_003164915.1 Hyphomicrobiales bacterium
CTTCCGAGACGTTGGGAATGTCGCGAGTGATTTCTTCCGGCCCGAGCTTGGTGTCGCGGGCCATCGCCTCGAATTCCTCGATGTGGATCGAGGTGAAGACGTCGTCCTTGACGATGCGCTCGGAGAGCAGGATCGAGTCCTCGAAGTTGTAGCCGTTCCACGGCATGAAGGCGACGAGGACGTTGCGGCCAAGCGCCAGATCGCCGAGGTCGGTCGACGGACCGTCGGCGATGATGTCGCCCTTGTCGACCCGGTCGCCCACCCGCACCAGCGGCTTCTGGTTGATGCAGGTCGACTGGTTCGAGCGCTGAAACTTCATCAGCCGATAGATGTCGACGCCCGGCTTGGCCGGGTCGATCTCGTCGGTGGCGCGGATGACGATGCGGGTCGCGTCGACCTGGTCGATGACGCCGGCGCGCCGCGCCGCGATCGCCGCGCCGGAATCACGCGCCACCACCGCCTCCATGCCCGTGCCGACCAGCGGCGCGTCGGAGCGCACCAGCGGCACCGCCTGGCGCTGCATGTTCGAGCCCATCAGCGCGCGGTTGGCGTCGTCGTTCTCGAGGAACGGGATCAGCGCCGCGGCGACCGAGACGAGCTGCTTGGGCGACACGTCCATGTAGTCGACGCGGTCGGGCGACAGCAGCACGGTGTCGCCGGCGTGACGGCACACGATCAGGTCGCCGGCGAGGCGGCCGGATGCGTCGATCGTCGAGTCGGCCTGCGCCACCGAATATTTCTGCTCCTCCATCGCCGACAGGTAGGCGACGTCGTCGGTCACCTTGCCGTCGCGCACACGGCGGTAGGGCGACTCGATGAAGCCGTACTTGTTCACGCGCGCGAAGGTGGCGAGCGAATTGATCAGGCCGATGTTGGGGCCTTCCGGCGTCTCGATCGGGCAGATGCGGCCGTAATGCGTCGGGTGCACGTCGCG
>PLRT01000151.1:949-5684 GCA_003164915.1 Hyphomicrobiales bacterium
GCCGCCGGCTTGGCGTTGATCAGGTCCTGCGGCATGATCGTGTCGATCTCGACCGAGCTCATGCGCTCCTTGATCGCGCGCTCCATGCGCAGCAGACCGATGCGGTACTGGTTCTCCATCAACTCGCCGACCGAGCGGACGCGGCGGTTGCCGAGATGGTCGATGTCGTCGATCTCGCCGCGGCCGTCGCGCAGGTCGACCAGCGCCTTGACCACCGCGAGGATGTCTTCCTTGCGCAGGATGCGCATGGTGTCGGGCGCGTCGAGATCGAGGCGCATGTTCATCTTGACGCGACCGACNNTCGACCGTCGGCGGCTCGCCCGGGCGCATGACGCGATAGATGTCGAACAGCGCGTCCTCGCGCGAGGCGTTCTTGTCGATCTTGAGCGTGTTGCGGATGTAGGGGCCGACGTTGACATGGTCGATGTCGAGGATCGGCAGCTCGTCGAGCCCCTTCTCGAGCAGCGTGACAAGCGACTTGTCGGTGATCTCGTCGCCCGCTTCGGCGAAGATTTCGCCGCTGGCGGCGTCGTAGAGATCCTCGGCGATGTACTGGCCGTACAGGTCGGCGTCGACGGCGCGCAGGGCCTTGACCCCCTTGTCGGCGAGTTGGCGCGCCGTGCGCGCGGTCAGCTTGCGGCCGGTCTCGACCACGACTTCGCCGCTGTCCGCGTCGACGAGATCGACCGTCGCCTTGAAGCCCTTCATCCGATCGGCGTCGAACGGCACGCGCCAGGCGTCCTTGGCGCGGGTGTAGATCACCTTCCTGTAGAAGGTCGACAGGATCTCCTCGGCGTCGAGACCGAGCGCGAACAACAGCGACGAAACCGGAATCTTGCGGCGCCGGTCGATGCGCGCATAGACGATGTCCTTGGCGTCGAACTCGATGTCGAGCCACGAGCCGCGATAGGGAATGATGCGGGCGGCGAACAGCAGCTTGCCCGACGAGTGGCTCTTGCCCTTGTCGTGATCGAAGAACACGCCCGGCGAGCGGTGCATTTGCGAGACGATGACGCGCTCGGTGCCGTTGACGATGAAGGTGCCGTTCGCCGTCATGAGCGGCATGTCGCCCATGTAGACGTCCTGCTCCTTGATGTCCTTGACCGACTTGGCCTGGGTCTCGGGATCGACGTCGAACACGATCAGGCGCAGCGTCACCTTGAGCGGCGCGGCGAAGGTCATGCCGCGCTGGCGGCACTCGTCGACGTCGTATTTCGGCGCCTCGTACTCGTACTTGACGAACTCGAGCTGCGCGGTCTGGGCGAAATCGGCGATCGGGAACACCGACTTGAACACCGCCTGCAAGCCCTCGGTCGGACGCCCGCCCTTGGGCGGGTCCATGATGAGGAACTGGTCGTACGAGGCCTTCTGCACCTCGATCAGGTTCGGCATCACGCCGACTTCCCTGACATGGCCGAAGACTTTGCGAACCCGTTTGCGGCCGGTGAATGTCTGCGCCATGTCGCTCCTCAATCCGTGTTCGCCGCCTCGACCGGCGCGGGGTCGCCGCTTCAGCAGCGACGGCGGTCCGGGTCGGCGGACTCGATCGGCCCGAAACGGGCCGGAATTCCTTTGTCGCGCCATCGGCGCGAAATTCTCGGGCCGCGCCGTCGCGCGGCCTGGCTCGCCTGCCGGAAGACGGTCCCCGTCGCCGGCGACGCTCTACGCGTTCACACGCGACAAACGACGTGACGGCCCCAGGCCGAAGCCGGGACCGTCCAATCTTCGCGCAAGCCCGAAGGCAGGCTCACGGGGCTTATTTGAGCTCGACCTTCGCGCCGACCTTCTCGAGGGCGGCCTTGATCTTCTCGGCCTCTTCCTTCGACACGCCTTCCTTCACCGGCTTGGGCGCGCCTTCGACGAGGTCCTTGGCCTCCTTCAGGCCGAGCGAGGTGATTGCGCGCACCTCCTTGATGACCTCGATCTTCTTCTCGCCGACGGCGGCGAGGACGACCGTGAACTCGGTCTTCTCCTCGACGGGAGCGGCGGCGGCGGCGGCCGGAGCGGCGGCGACCGCCACGGCGGCGGCGGCCGAGACGCCCCATTTCTCCTCGAGCAGCTTCGCGAGCTCAGCGGCTTCGAGAATCGTCAGGCTCGACAGTTCGTCGACGATCTTTTCGAGATTAGCCATAGTGGGTTGTTCCTATATGGTTCGAACCAGGGTTTTTTGAAGAGCCTCTGCTCAGGCTGCGTCTTTGGCGGCATAGGCCCCCACCACGCGGGCGACCTTGGCGGCCGGCGCATTGGCGAGTTGGGCGAGCTTGGTCGCCGGGGCGACGATGAGCCCCAGCAGCCTGGCGCGCAGTTCGTCGAGCGAAGGCAAGGTCGCAAGCGCCTTGACCCCATCGACGTTGAGCGCCGTCCTGCCCATGGCGCCGCCCAGAAGCACGAATTTCTCGTGATCCTTGGCGAAAGCCACGGCCGCTTTGGCCGCCGCCACCGGATCGCTCGAGTGAGCGATCAGGGTCGGGCCCTTGAGAAGGGCGCCGATCGAGGCGACGTCCGTGCCTTTGAGAGCAATCTGGGCGAGGCGGTTCTTGGCGACCTGCACCTGCGCCCCGGCCTGCCGCATCTGCTTACGCAGACGCTGCATCTGGGCGACGGTGAGGCCGGAGTAGTGGGCGACGACAACCACTGAGGTCTTCGAGAAGACCTCGTGAAGCGAAGCCACCGCCTCCTTCTTTTCCGCTCTATCCACGGTGCTTTCTCCGGTTGGCGGGGCGAGCCCCGCCTCCTGCACATGCCGCGCCCGGCCTTTCGGCCGATCGCGGCGACTTGCGCCTGTCCCCGGAGCCGGGCGTCGACCCGCCGCCGGACAGATGGTTCGAACCGCAGGCGCCCTGCGGCCAAAACGGGCCGCGGGGCGGAAACTCGGTCTTCCCCGTCTATGCAGGCCCCCGGAAGCCCCGCGGATGCGGGCGGGAATTAAGCGGCGCCCCCTTTACAGGGGCCGCGCGCGCCGGCAGTCTCGGACAGGACATGGCCGGACGAGACGCGAAGGAATCCCCCTCGTGTCCGCCGGCCCATCCGCCGCTTCGCTTGTCGCCTCTTCGAGAGAAAGCCGCGTCAAAACAAAGCGGAAGCCAAAAAATGTCATAAGGGGTCGCATCGCGCCGCCGACCCCGGCCGGCTGTTTAGCCGGTTTGCGGCCCCCAACGCAAGGGCTTTGTCAAGAATTTTGTGCGCCGCGGGGCAGACCGGGCGCAGCGCCGTGAGGCGTCCGGCCTGCTCCGCCCGCCATTCGATTCAACCGAAGCGGAACGCCGAAATCAGCTTGCCGCCGATCGCCTCGTGGAAGCTGTGGGCGCCGGCCTCGCCGTTCGCCGCCCCGACCGCCACCATCAACGGCAGCAGATGTTCCTCGCGCGGGTGACAGGCGCGCGCCGCCGGCGCCGCGCTCCAATCGATCAGGCGGGTTTCGCGGTCCGCCGGGTCGGCGCGGGTCAGCGTCTCGTCGAGCCAGGCGTCGAACTTCTGCGACGCGCGGCCGTCGCCGTCGCCGAAGCCGCGCAAATTGTGGAAGCTCATGCCGCTGCCGACGATGGCGATTCCCTGGTCGCGCAGCGGCGCCAGCGCCTTGCCGACGGCGATATGCAGCGCCGGATCGAGGTCGCGCTGCAGCGACAGCGTCACCACCGGGATCTGCGCCCCCGGGTCGATGATCAGGAACGGCACGAACACGCCGTGGTCGAAGCCGCGCTCGGCGTTCTCGCCCGCCGCAAGGCCGGCGGCGGCGATCAGCCGCTTGACCTCGGCGGCGAGCGCCGGCGCGCCAGGGGCCGGATAGTCGAGCTGATAGGTATGGGGCGGAAAGCCGTAATAGTCGTAGAGCATGCCCGGCGCCGCGGCGGAGTTGACGGTCGGCTGCGCCTCTTCCCAATGGGCGCTGACGACCACGAAAGCCTTGGGCCGCTCGGGCAGGCCCGCCGCCAGGCCGGCGAGATAGGCGCGCAAGCCGTCCCACGCGTGCGGCCCGAACGGCGGCGGGAACGTCATCCAGAAGCACGGGCCGCCGCCATGCGGAATGAAGATGGAGGGTTGGCGAATCGTGCTCATGCGCGCCTCGAGGGCCGTCTGTCGATCCTGTCCTACGCTTTGCGCAGTCGCAAGCCAATGCGCCGCACGGCCCATGTCAGCTTGCTTATAGGCAAGCGCTGAGCGGCCGGCGTCCGACAGGCAAGTCTGCGACGGCCTCACCCCGTCGACGGGACGTCCGGCGGCTGCGGGTGAACGACGGGAGCGCGCCTCATTCGCGCGCAATGGGCGGTTTGACGGCCCGGACCGTGTGCGGACCGGATCACAGTTTGGAGCCCCCATTGCATTGTTGCAAATCAGCAACAATCGCCCCAAAACGTTCAATTAAGGCCAAATTCTGTCCTCACGCGCTTGTCAATCAAACGTTACGCTACGTAACGTCGCACCCGCGTGAACGGGTGAAATCCGGCGCGATTGGCCGTCGGACGGGCGCGATGGGAACGCTTCGCGAACCGCCGAAGGCCGAACGATGAGGGGAAGGGGGGGGAGCTTTGCATCTCAGGTCCGGCGCCGCCGGCGATGCGGGGTTCCAGAGTTCCGACTCTCTCCCAGTAGCCATGAAGTGGAGATCTCCAAATGACTCTTATGAAGAGCCTGTTGCTCGGCTCGGCCGCCACCCTGGTGGTCGTCGCCGGCGCGCAGGCGGCCGACCTTCCCACCAAGAAGGGCGCGCCCGCCGCTGAATACGTCAAGGTCTGCA
>PLRT01000210.1 GCA_003164915.1 Hyphomicrobiales bacterium
TCTCGTCGATCACGCCGATGATCTGCCCGATCTGAGCCGAAGACTTGGCGATCGCGTCCATCGCCTCGACCGCCTGCTTGACGACGACCGCGCCCTTCTTGGCGTTGCCGTCGGCGCTGCCGACCTCGACCGCCGCCTGTTTCGCGCCTTCGGCCGACTTCTTCAGCGTCGCGGTGATCTCGTCGAGCGCCGCCGCCGCCTCCTCCAGGCTCGCCGCCTGCTGCTCGGTGCGGCGCGACAGATCGTCGGACGAAGTCGAGATTTCGTGCGAGCCGGCGTGGATCGCGCTGGTGCTGGCGACGACCGCGCGCACCGTCTCCATCAGCTTGCTCGCCGCGGCGTTGAAGTCGTCGCGGATCTTGGAGAATTCGGCGGGGAAGCGCGGATCGAGCCGCGTCGTCAGGTCGCCGCCGGCGAGGCGGCGCAGCCCGTCTCCGAGCACGCCCATCGCCTGGCTTTGCGTCTCGGCCGCGCGCGCCTTTTCCGCCTCGACCTTGCGTCGTTCGGTCTCGGCCTCGGCGCGATGCTCGGCCGCTTCCTTCTCGACCCGCCCCCGCTCGACCGCGTTGGTCTTGAACACCTGCACGGCTTTGGCCATCTCGCCGACTTCGTCGCCGCGGTCGAGCCCGTCGATCTCGACCTGGAGGTCGCCCTGGGCCACGGCGCGCATGCGCTGGACCATGCGCACCAGCGGCCGGGTGATCTTGAACGTGCTCATCCACAACGCGAAGGCGCCGGCTAGCAGGATCGAGGCGACGCCGACCGCCGCCATGTTCAGCACGGCCTGGCCGGCCATGACGTTCAGCCCCTCGCTGGCGGCGGCGTTGGCGGCGAGCAGCGCCTGGTTGAAGACGTTCATGTCGGCGCTCAGCGCGCGCACCTGGGTGTCGACCTCGGTGGCGAGGCTGGCGCCGTGTCCCATCTGGATGAGGTCGATCTGCTGGATGCCGATGCCGTGAATCAGGCCGGGCGTGTCGAGGCTGATCTGCAGCGGCTCCTTGGCCGCTTCGGCGATCTTGTCGAAACGCTCCTTGAACTTGCCGATTTCGGCGGCCTTGTCGGGCAGATGCGCGGCCGCCTGACTGAGCAGCTTGCCGGCCTCGGGGACCAGAGTCTCGAAATCCTTCTTCGACGCTTTGCGCGCGGGATCGTCCTGGTCGTAGAGCAGCATGGCGAAGACGGCATGCGGCACGCCGCTCATCGCCTGCGCGGCGCGGGTCAGCTCGACCGCGGCGAGATCGCGCTTCTCGATGATGTCGCTCGCCGTCGCGCTGACGCCGATCAGGCGCGTCGCGCCGAACACGACCATGGCGATCACCACCGTGACCATCAGCGCCAGCGGAATGAGGACCTTGGTGCGAAGCTTGAGATTGTCGATGCTCATTGCCCGGTTCCCAACGACGTGAACCTCCCCCGCCGTCGCGCCGCAAGCCCCGAATGGGGCGCGTCTTGGTCGGCCAGCGGTCTCAAGAAGAATTCCGGATCAAAACCGGCACGATCAGACGGCTACACGCCTGCGAGCGTCGGCGGAGCCGCTGCGTTCGCCTGTCGTCACAGAATTAAGCGGCCAGAAACGTTAATTGCGATTTAATTTGACGCCTGTGTGACGCCGTCTGCGCCGGCTTTTGTCTAACTTAATCGTGAACCTGCCGCGGCGGGCTGCGGCGGCCGCCTCAATCAAGCGTCTCGCGATAGCGCCAGACGGCGAAGACGATGACCGCGACCGTGAACGCCGCCATCGGCCACACGTCCGAGGCGATCTCGTTCCAGCCGTTCCCCTTCAACAACATGCCGCGGACGATGCGCATGGCGTGGGTGGTTGGGATGAGGTTGCCGAAGACCTGCGCCCAGACCGGCATGCCGCGAAACGGGAACATGAACCCCGACAGCATGAACGACGGCATGAGGGTGAATTGGGCGAGCTGGACCGCCTGCATCTGATTCGAGGCGATGGTCGAGAACGTCACGCCGAGGGCGAGGTTCGAGGCGATGAACAGGCCGAGCGCGCCGAGCAACAGCGGCAACGAGCCGCGCACCGGCAGGTCGAAGAAGACCACTGAGGCGACGAGGATCAGCCCGACCTGCACATAGCCGATGAACACGTACGGAATGATCTTGGCGATCATCACCTCGATCGGCCTGACCGGCATCGCCAGCAGATTCTCCATCGTCCCGCGCTCGCGCTCGCGGGTGATGGCGAGCGTGGTGACGAACAGCGTCGAGAACGTCAGCACGATCACGATCAGCCCCGGCACGATGTTGAGCACCGTGAGCTGTTCGGGATTGTAGCGGGCGTGGACGACGAAATTGGTCGCCGGCGTCTGCGGCAGCGCCTGGTGGATCGGCGGCAGGTCGCGATTGAAGTCGGCGAGCACCGAGTTGAGCGCCGAGACCGCGTTGCCGATCGCAGACGGATCGGTCGCGTCGGCGTCGATGAGCACGCTCGGGTTCTCGCCGCGATCGACCGCGCGGTCGAATCCGGGCGGGATCTCGACCACGAACATCAGATCGCCGCGCGCCAATCCTTCGTCGGCCTCCTGCTCCGTGCGGATCTGCTGCAAGTTGTAGTAGCCGGAATTGTTCAGCGCCGCGGCGATGGTGCGCTCGTATTTCGAAGCGTCGACCGACAGCAACCCGGCCGGCAGATGCTTCGGGTCGGAATTGATCGCGTAGCCGAACAGGAACAGTTGCATGATCGGAATCGCGATGATCATGCGCAGCGTCATCGAGTCGCGCATCACCTGGATCGTTTCCTTGCGCAGCAAGGCGATCAGGCGCGCAAACGAGAATCGGTTCATCGCCGCGCCTCCTCGACGCTCAGCATGTGGATGAACACGTCCTCGAGCCGTGGCTCGACCTCGCGCCATTCGAGGCCGTCGCCCTCCGCCCGCACCGCCGCCTGAAGCGCCGTGCGATCCATGCCGGCGATATGCAACGCTCGGCCGAACACCCCCGCCGCTTCGACGCCGGGCGCGCCGCGCAGCCGGCGGGCGGCGGCGTCGATCCCCTCGCCGGTCGCCTCGAAGGTGACGAGACCGGAGCCGCCGATGACCGCCGCCGCGCCGCCCTGCACGACAATGCGCCCTTGCGCGAGGTAGACGATGCGGCTGCAGCGCTCCGCCTCGTCCATGTAATGGGTCGAGACCAGCGTCGTCAGTCCGTCGACCGCCATGTCGTGAATGAGATCCCAGAACTCCCGTCGCGCCTTGACGTCGACGCCCGCGGTCGGCTCGTCGAGCAGCAGCAGCTTCGGTCCGTGCAGCACGCAGGCGGAGAGCGCAAGGCGCTGCTTCCAGCCGCCGGAGAGCTGGCCGGCGAGCTGATCGCGCCGATCGCCGAGCCCCATGCGCTCGATCATCTCCGCCACCGCAGCGCGACGGTTGGGCATTTCGAACACGGCGGCGACGAAGTCGAGGTTCTCGAACACCGTCAGATCGTCGTATAGGCTGAAACGCTGCGTCATGTAGCCGACCTGGCGACGGATGTCGTGCGCCTGGCGCAGGATGTCGTAACCGATGCAGGTCCCGGAGCCGCCGTCGGGAGCGAGCAGACCACACAGCATGCGGATGGTCGTCGTCTTGCCTGAGCCGTTGGCGCCGAGAAAGCCGCAGATCTCGCCGCGCGCCACCTGCAGGCTCAGCCCCTCGACCACCTTGAGATCGCCGAAGCTCCTGCTCAGATCGCGGACGTCGATGACGAGATCGTTCATGGCGAAGCGGCCCGCGGCTTCACCGTCACCGGCTGGCCGGGGTTGAAGAGCGTCGCCTCGTTTGGCTTCGGCCGCGCCTCGGCGAGAAAGACGAACTTCGAGCGGGTCGATTCCGAATAGATGAACGGGGGCGTGTATTCGGCCTGCGGGGAGACGAACGACACCGTTCCCATCAGATCGGGCGGGCAGTTGTCGCACATCAGCCCCACCGCATCGCCGGGATGCACGTGCGGCAGAGACGGCTCGGGCACGAAGAAGCGGACGAAAATGTTCTCCGGCGGCAGCAGCGAGACGACCGGCGCACCGGCGTCAAGGGTCTCGCCCGGCTGCGCCAGCACGTCGGCGACGACCCCGGCGACCGGAGACGCGACCGAGCGCTGGGCGAGGCGCCAGCGCGCCTGCGCCAGAGCCGCGTCGGCGGCCTCGACCGCCGAAGTCTGGCCGAGAACCTCGTCCGACCGCCCGAGCGGGGCCTGCGCCTGCTTCACTGCGGCTTCGGCGGCGGCGATCTTCGCTTCGGCCGAGGCGAGGTCGGCCTTCTCCTGGTCGACGAGTTGCGCGGTCGCCGCGCCGCTGGTCAGCAGGGTCTGATTGCGTTGAAGATCGACCTGCACCTTGCCGCGAGCCGCAATCGCGTCGTCGAGATTGGCTTCGGCCTGGGCGATCTCGGTAGGCTTGGCCGGGCTTTTCAGGTTGGCGAGCTGGTCCTTGCTCTGCTGCGCAAGGCGCGCCGCCTGATCGACGGCGGCGCGCTCCATCGTGTCGTCCTGGTCGAACAGCGGCGCGCCCTTGACGACACGGTCGCCGCGCTGGACGTGGAGAGCGGTGACCAGGCCCTGCTGGGTCGGCCCGACCTTGACGAAATCGGCCTCGGCGTAGCCCTGCCACTCCTCGGGTCCGCGCGCGCCACGCCCGAAATAGAGCCAAGCTGCAACCGCCAGCGCCGCCACGATCAACGCCAGAACGAGGATTCGCTGGTTCATCGCGCGTTTCGCCCCGCTTTCGCCGACCGCGCCTCGATAGGCCGGCCCGCAGCGGGGCGCAACTCAGGGCGGGCCCCGATCTTGCGGCGAAGGGTCGCCTTGGCGCGCCGACCTGGTGGTCAAAGTCTGATGCTCTGCGCCCGCTCGGATCGGCCGCCGAACGGCCGCACCCGACCATCTGAGGCATCCCCAGACAGATCACCCGATGACCGGAGTTGGCCGGCGGCGGAACGGCGGGTTTGGGCAATCGAAACGTCGGGCCGGACATTCGCTCCTGCACAGCGTTGTGGCAGCTTTCGACCAAGGCTGCGTAAGAACTCCACTTAGCTTGCGCCAGTGCGCGGCGCGACCCGAGTGTCGGCGCGCGGCCTCATCGACGCCTCGTGAGTAGATTCCGGGCCTTCCCCTTAAGAGGCAGCTCCGTATTGTCCGCTGACTCAGCAGCGTCGCGTGGCGATCCATTCCGCCGAATTGAGGCGCGCACGGACCCTCTAGGTCGAGTCGGCACGAGAGCATTTCGAAACATTGCCGGCGACAAGCGCTTGTTTAGAGCCAGAAAACCGCGGAAGTTCACAATGAAACTACTCAACGCAATCACGTTCGCCGCGCTAACGGGCGTGAGCGCCGTGGCCTTGATTTCCACGCGTGCTTCGGCGGGAATCGTCTGCAATTCGGATGGCGATTGCTGGCATACTCAGACCGACTACCAATATCAGCCGTCATTTGGCCTGACCGTCCATCCAAACGATTGGAAGTGGAATGAAGGCGAGAAACATGCGTGGCGGGAGCATAAAGGTAAGGGATATTGGAAGGGCGGTTCCTGGCAGACTTTCTGATCGAGCCTGGGTTGCCGCACGACTGAGCGATTCTCCGTAGCGATCGAACGAAGCCCCCGTGGGGGCCCTTCAGCCGTTGCGGGGGAATGGGGCGCGCGCAGTGATCTCCTCCAACGACGACGGCGATACGGTCAGCACATCCCTTTTGATCGGATTTGCTTCCAAGATCTCGGCGAACAGAGAGAGGTCGAACAGGTTTGCCACCTGATCCTCTCGGGTTGATGCACCTGAACGCGGCGGCAGCGAAATGACGGATGCAAAGCCGAAATCCAAGGCGCTCGCGATACGGGCGGCGCGCATTGCCCGATATCGCGCGCGCCGTCGCCCTG
>PLRT01000159.1 GCA_003164915.1 Hyphomicrobiales bacterium
ACGGAGGTCTTCGGCTTTGACATCAGGTTTCGCTCGCAAGCGACGGGAAGGGTTCGAGGACGCGGGGCGGCCCGACAGCGCGCTTCGGCTCGCGTCCGCGGCCCTTATAGACGGACGCAGGCGGGGCGCAACCCTTTAGGGCCCGCCCTTGGGCCACAGCAGGCGGCGCGCGACCAGGACCACCAGCAGCGAGATCAGCCCGCCGAGCAGCACGTCCGAGAGGAAATGGCCGCCGAACGCCAGCCGCAAGACGCTNNCAGTTGATCTTGCAGGCGCCGTCGAAGCGATACCAGGGGCGGAACGCATCCGGCCCGCCGAACTCCACGACATGCACGGGGCGCGGACGGTGCGCGTGATCCTTGAGGCCGAGGTTGACGATCAGCCCGGGGCCGATCGCCAGTGTCGCGATCACAAAGATCACGCCGAGGCCGGTTGGCGCCCAGAAGAGCGCGACGCCGGCGCGGCGCAAGGCATAGAGCGCGATATAGGCGGCGAGAACGACGAACGGCGCGACGCGGAAAAAATCGCGCGCGAACCGCTCCAGCCCGTCATGGCCGATGAAGCCGCCGCGGTCGTAGAACACATGCGCGACGGCGAGATCGAGGGCCGGCCACAGCGCGAAGACGGCGAGCGTCAGCGCGATCAGCGCCGTGACGACGAGGATCCAGCGCATCGTCGCTCACACGATCCTGTAGACTTGGCCGGTCTGCTTGCCCTCGACGCTGCGGCTGAAGGCGCGCGCCGCGCGCGCGACCGGCACGGGATCGAAGCCGCGGAAAAACGGACCATAGGCGCCCATCGATTCCGCAAACACCGTCGGGCTGACCGCATTGATGCGGATTGCGCGCGGCATCTCGATCGCCGCCGCCATGACGAAGCTCTCCAGCGCGCCGTTGACCATGCTGGCCGACGATCCGGCGACGATCGGCGCGTCGGCGAGCACGCCGGCGATCAACGTGATCGAACCGCCGTCGCGCAAGACGTCGCGCGCCGCCAGCGCGAGATTGACCTGGCCCATCAGCTTGTTGGCGAGGCCGAGGCCGTACGGCGATTGCGCCAGCGGGGCCGGCGCGATCGCCTCGAGCGGCGGGAAATTGACGCTGCCGGCGGCGCAGACGACCGCATCGAGCGGCCCCGCCGCCGCGAGCCCGGCGACGATGCTGGCCGGGTCGGCGATGTCGATGCGGATCGCGCCCGATTTCGAACCGGCCGTGACGATCTCGCTGCGCGGGCCGAGCTCGGCGACGATCGCGCGCCCGAGTTCGCCGCTCGCGCCGACGACCAGAATGCGCAAGCGGGGCTCGCCGGACATGCGTAGTTCCTTCCTGCTCGAACGAAGGCCGGGACCCTAGCCGAAGCCCTGGCGGCGAGAAAGCGGAAATCCCGCGGCGCGGCGCGCGCTCACCAGTCGATGGCGACCACGCCGGCGAAATAGGGGTGAAGCAGGGCGAGCGCGACATAGAGCGCGCTGCCGACGAGGAGCGCGGTCGCGTCGCCGCGGGTGAAGGCGGCCGACGGCGGCGCGCCGTGATCGCCGCGCAACGCCAGCGCGACGCGCGCGTAGATCGACCAGACGAGGAACGCGCCGAACAGCAGCATGCCGCCGGCGTCGCCGTTCGACAGCAGATGGGCGAACGACCAGATCGTCACCGCGGCCAGCAGAGGGTGTCGCAGCCAGCCGCGGATCCTGCCGGGCGCCTTGCCGACGCAGGCGAGCGACACCAGAGCGAACCACATCAGCGTGACGGTCGCGTCGCGCATGTGTTCCGGCGGCGCCCAGATCTGGCTCCAGTCGTGAGCGCGATAGCGGATGAAGCCCCAGACGATCAGCGCCACGCCCGCCCCGGCGACCAGCGTATGGAGGGCGCGATAGGGGTCGGCGCCGACGCGCTCGACCACCCGGGCGCGCGGCCCGCGCAGGCTGGCGAAAACGTGAACGCCGAGCATCAGCGCAAGGCCGAGCGCGAGAACGAACATGGCGGCTCCTCCCGCAACCCGGGCCGCTCCTGCATATCGCGAACGCCCTCCGAACGCCAAGGGCGCGGCGTCGCATTGCTTCCTGCTCCCGTCGCGCAGTAGAACCGTCGCTTCGCTATGTCAGGTTCGGGCGGAAGGAACGTCTATGTTGAGGTTGGATGGCAAATTGGCGCGGATTCGTTCAGGCGCCTACAAGCGCGCCGACTTCGTTCTCGCCGCCGCTCTCGATTCGGAAATGGGGCCCGGCCTGCAGGGCGCGGGGCCGGCACGCGCCGGCGCGCCGGGTAAATGGCGCACCCGCGAGGCGTTCATCGGCGGCGTCGAGACGGTGATCAAGCAGGACGTCGTCGACATCATGCTCGTCTCCGTCTCCAACCTCGAGCGGCTGGTGGCGCACGACGCCTTCGCCGCGACGGGGGTCAAGCCGGCGATCCGCGCCAACGACGCGACCGACATCTGGGTCATGCGCGGTTCGCCCTACGCGACCAAGCCGTCGCGGCCGTTCCGCACCGCCTCGTTGTCGCGGGTGCGGTCGGGCGGCGCCATGCCGCACCCCAACGCCAAGGTCGCGCTGACCGATCTCGGCCTCTATTCCGTCACCTTCAGCGGCGATCTCGACGCCGACCGTGAGTCGCTCGAAGCCTTCAGCGCGTTTCGCGCCGACGCGGCGGCGAACGACTTCCGTTATTTCTTCGAAGTGTTCAACCCCAACGCCGGCCTGATCGCGCCTGACGTGATGCCGTATTTCGTCAACGACTGCATCGTGCGTTGTCTGGCCGGCCTGACCGAGGCCGAGCGGCCGCGCTTTCTCAAGCTGGTCTACAACGGGCCGCGCGCGCTCGACGAACTCGCCTCCTTCGATCCGAGCCTGGTGGTGGGCGTGCTGGGCGGCGGCGCCGGGACGACGCGCGACTGCTTCGAACTGATCTATCAGGCCGAGAAATACGGCGCGCGCGTCGCGCTGTTCGGCCGCAAGATCAATCTCGCCGAGTCGCCGCTCGACATGGTCAAGTTCATGCGCGCGGTCGCCGACGGCGCGATCGCGCCGCGCGAGGCGGTCAAGGCCTATCACGACGCGCTCAGCGGGCAGGGGGTCGCGCCGGCGCGCGACCTCGCCGCCGACAGCGAGATCACCGAGGCCGCGCTCAAGCCGCAATAGGGCAGGCCGATGGGCGCGCGGAGGGGCGTCGTCACCGCCGGCACGTGGTGCGTCGATTACAACAAGTCGATCGCCGAGTGGCCGGCCGAGGACACGACCAACGAGGTGCTGGCGGTCGAGCGCCAGGGCGGCGGTTCGGGCTGCAACATGGCTCTCGATCTGAAGCGGCTCGATCCCGACCTGCCGGTCGAGACGATGGGAGTGGTCGGCGACGACGACGAGGCGCGCTTCCTGTTTGCCCAGTGCGACGCGGCGGGGATCCGGCGCGACGGGCTGACCAAGCTGCCGGGCGGCGCGACGATGACCGTCGACGCCTTCAACGTGAAGGCGAGCGGCCGCCGCACCCATTTCTACCGTCAGGGCGTCGCGGCGGCGATGGGCCCCGACCACTTCGACTTCTCGCGGGCCTCCGCCAAGTACCTTCATCTCGGCCTGCCTGGCGCGCATCAGCGGATGGATGGGCCGTGGGACGGCTACGCCAACGGCTGGGCGGCGACGCTGGCGGCGGCGCGGCGCGAGGGAATCGCCACCAACCTCGAGCTGATGTCGGTCGGCCGCGCGCGCATCGCCGAGCTGGCGCGGCCCTGCCTGCCGCATCTCGATCTTTTGATCGTCAACGACTACGAGATCGGCGCCGTCGCCGACATGGAGACGCGCCGCGCCGGCAAGGCCGACCCGCCGGCGATCCGCGCCGCGCTCGCCAAGGCGCTGACGCAGGGCGCGATGCGGCTCGCCGTCGCCCATTTCCCTGAAGGCGCGATCGCTCTGGCGCGCGACGGCGCGGCCTTCGCGGTCGGCTCGATCGCCGCGCCGCGCGAGGCGATCGCCGGGGTCAACGGCGCCGGCGACGCCTTCGCCGCCGGACTGCTCTACGGATTGCACGAGGAGCGCNNGCCTGAAGGCGTCCGCGACAAGCAATCTGGGAGGTCGCCATGGAACTGGGATTGAGGGGCAAGGTCGCGGTCGTCACCGGCGGCAGCGTCGGCATCGGACTCGCGGTCGCCGAGGGCCTGGCGGCGGAGGGCGTCGACGTCGTCATCGCCGCGCGCGGCGAAGCGCGCGTGAACGGGGAAGCGGCGCGCATCGCCGAAACCCATCGCGTGCGCGCGCTCGGCGTGGCCTGCGACGTCGCGACGCGGGCCGGGACCGACCACCTGATCGCCGAGGTCGCAAAGGCATTCGGCGGCGCCGACATCCTGATCAACAACGCCGGCGCCGGCTCGAACGAGACCGTGATGGCCGCGCCCGACGAGAAATGGCAGGCCTATTGGGATCTGCACGTCATGGCGGCGGTCAGGCTCGCGCGCGGCCTCGCGCCGCTGATGAAGAAGCGCGGCGGCGGCGTCATCCTCCACACCGCCTCGATCTGCGCGGCGCAGCCTCTGTGGTACGAGCCGATCTACAACACCACCAAGGCGGCGCTGATGATGTTCTCGAAGACGCTGTCGACCGAGCTGATCGGCGACAACATCCGCGTCAATTGCGTCAATCCCGGCCTGATCCTGACGCCCGACTGGATCAAGACCGCCAAGCAGCTCACCGCCGACAAGGGCGGCGACTGGCAGGCCTATCTCGACAGCGTCGCCAACGAATACGCGCCGATCAAGCGCTTCGCCAGCCCCGAGGAGCTGGCGAATTTCTACGTCTTCCTCTGTTCGGAGCGCGCCAGCTACAGCGTCGGCTCGAGCTATTTCGTCGACGGCGGCATGTTGAAGACGGTTTGACGCTTCGGCGGCGAGCCGCGTAGAAGGCGCGGCATCGTCTTTCTGAAGGTCTGTTCGTCTTGGCGCCCGTTCCCTATCGCATTCTATTCGTGCGCCACGGCGAGACCGACTACAACGCCGAAGGCCGTCTGCAGGGCCAGCGCGACATTCCGCTCAACGGCCGCGGCCGCGCCCAGGCCGCGGCGATCGGCCGGGCGCTCGCCAAGGCGCTGCCCGAGGCGATCGCCGCGCTCGAGGCGGCCGAGGCTTTCGTCGCTTCGCCGCTGATCCGCACCCGCCAGACGATGGAGCTCGCGCGCGCTTCGCTCGGCCTCGCGCCGGAGCGCTACGGGCTCGAGCCGGCGCTGAAGGAGCTGACCTTCGGCGACTGGGAGGGGCTGACCTGGCCCCAGGTCGCCAAGCGCGACCCCGCCGGCGCGCGGGCGCGCGAAGCCGACAAATGGAATTTCGCTCCGCCGGGCGGCGAGAGCTACGCGATGCTCGCCGCGCGGCTGCAGCCGTGGCTTGAATCGCTGAAGGCCGATGGCTTCGTCGTCTCGCACGGCGGCGTCGCCCGCGCCCTGATGACGCTGATCGCCGGCGTCAGCCCCCAGGCGGCCGAAAACGCCGACATCTGGCAGGGCCGCGCCATCCTGTTCGCGGGCGGCGGATTGCGCTGGATCGGATGAGATTCCCATCTCCCGTGCGGGAGAGGGGCAGGGGTGAGCCTAAATCGCTTCGAGAAGCCTCCGCGCCGACGCGCGGCTTACTTCACGTCGAGATAGACATGGATGCCGCTCGCCAGATCATGGACGCGCGCATTGCCGCCGGTGAAGTTCACGACGAATTCGTCGGGACCGCGATAACCCGCGGCGGATCGATAGCCGACGACCGGCATGCCGGAATCGTCGCCGATTCCGGCGACGCCGTGCTGCGGCGGCTGCGCGACGCGGAACCCATGGCCGCCCGCGCTCAAGGCGGCGCTCAAAGCGAATCCGCACGGCTTGCCGCTCTCCGCCTCGCCCTTCAAGGGGTTCTCGAACCCGAAATAAAGCCTGCCGTAATCGAACCGGCAGGCGGCTTGAGACGCGCCGCCCAGAGCCAGCAGCAGCGCCGTCGTCAGCATCGCAAGGCCTCGCATGGGCCGCTCCTTCAAGCAAAGACGCAGAATTCGCGCCTGAAATCGAAGTCGCCGCGACGCTGGCTTCACGCCAGGTTCGGGACAATGATTTCAAGCAATTGGCGCGCGTCGATGTAACGGCCGCGGCGTTCGATTTGTAACGGCCGGGACGACGGGGCGCCCCTTCCCCCCTTGCGGGGGAAGGTGGCGGCCGGAGGCCGCCGGATGAGGGGTCGCGCAGAAGGCGCGTCTGCGTCTTGCTCGACTGACGAGGACAGCGTTACGCGCGGCGTCGCCGGCGGGCGCTTCCGGTCGCCGCGAAGGCATGCCACAAAAGGCAGGCGGGAAATCCTGCGGCGGGCGCGCCCATGCCGGAATCGGTGAAAGTCTTTCTCTCGACGGTCTCCGACGAGTTCCGCGCCTATCGCGATCAACTCCGCACGGACCTCACGCGACACAACGTCGAAGCGAAGGTGCAGGAGGACTTCAAGGACCTCGGCGGCGACACGCTCGACAAGCTCGACGTCTATATCGCGCAGTGCGATTGCGTCGTGCATCTGGTCGGCGACATGACCGGCTGGGCGCCGCTCAAGCGCGACGTCGACGCGCTGCTGGTCAAACATCCCGATCTCGTCGCCGACTTGCCGCCGCT
>PLRT01000123.1 GCA_003164915.1 Hyphomicrobiales bacterium
ATTCCTTCACCCGCGCTTCGTCCGGGGTGATGGTCGCGCATTTGACGCCGACGCCGCAGGCCTTGATCGCGTGGGCCGCGTCGATCGTCACCTGGTCGTTGGTCGCGTCGCGATGCTGGACCGAGAGATCGAAGTACTGCAGCTCGACGTCGAGATAGGGGTGGACGAGCTTGTCGCGGATGAGCTGCCAGATGATGCGGGTCATTTCGTCGCCGTCGAGTTCGACGACGGGGTTCTTCACTTTGATCTTGGGCATCGGCGGCTTTCCCGGAGTTCGCGACGCAGGAGGGCGGAAGTCTGGCCCTATAGCATCGCCTCCGCGGGCGGCAAAGTTCTGCTTTGGGCGGAATTGACTGGGGCGCGCCTGGCTGCTCGGCTCCCTAGGCCAGAGCGGGAAGGGGCGGGGCGTCGACGCGTTTCGCGCTTGCGCAGGGCGCGGCGAACGGCGAAATACGGGCGACCAGCCCGCCGGAGGCGTCTCCATCGATGAGCGACATTCGCTCCGCTGCCCACCGCCATGTCTTCCTCGGCGCCGCGCACGCTCAGAGCGAGCGCAACGTCTGGGCGGTGATCGCGCTGACCGGCGCAATGATGGTCGTCGAGATCGCAGGCGGGGCGATGTTCGGCTCGATCGCGCTCGTCGCAGACGGTTTCCATATGAGCACCCACGCCGGCGCGCTGCTGCTCGCCGCGCTCGCCTACACGCTGGCGCGCCGCCACGCCGACGACCCTCGCTTCATCTTCGGGACGGGCAAGTTCGGCGACCTCGCCGGCTTCGCCAGTGCGATCGTGCTGGCGATGATCGCGGCGCTGATCGCCTTCGAGTCGATCGGCCGGCTGATCGCGCCGCGGCCGATCGCGTTCGCCGAGGCGATCCCGATCGCCGTTCTCGGGCTCATCGTCAACGCCGTGAGCGCCTGGCTGCTCAGCCGCGGCGGCCACGACCACCATCACGGCCACGGGCGCGACCATGAGACCGAAAGCCAGGTCGTCGAGATCGGCGGCGCGCTCTATGCGCTTGCGATCGAGGAGGACGGCGTCCCGCCGCGCTGGCGGGTCGAGGCGCTCGACGGCGCTTCGCCGGCCGCCGCGTCGATCGAGCTCAGGCGGCCCGACGGCCGGCGCGAGTCTTTTGCGCTCGTTGCGCGCGACGGCGGGTTTGAATCCGAGGCGACGATCGCCGAACCGCACGCCTTCGTCGCGACGCTGCGCGTCGGCGCCGGCGCCGCCGAAGCGGTCTTCGTCGAGCCCGACCCCGGCCACGCGCACGATTCGGTGCATCGCGACAACAACCTGCGCGCCGCGATCGTGCATGTGATCGCCGACGCGGCGGTGTCGATCCTGGTCATCGTCGGCCTGACGCTGGCGCGCGTGTTCGGCTGGCTGTGGATGGACCCGCTCGCCGGGCTGGTCGGCGCCGGCGTGATCGTCAGCTGGTCGGCGGGCCTCGTCCGCGACGCCGGCGCGGCGCTGCTCGACGTGAACCCGGATGCGCGGCTGACCGCGGCCCTGCGCGCGGCGATCGAACGCGACGGCGACGCGCTGGTCGACCTCCATCTCTGGCGGCTCGGCCCCGGTCATCTCGGCGCGATCCTGTCGGTCGTCAGCGCCAGCGGCCGCGATCTGGCCGACTACCGCCGCGCCGCGATGGGGGTCCGGCGCTTCTCGCACCTGACGATCGAGATCGAACGCCGCGGCGAGCCGCCGTCGGCCGACGCGCGGCGCTCGGTTGCTTGAGGGCGCGTTAACCGTTTGGCAACGAAGTCGTTGAAGACGACCGCGAAGCGCGCGAAGGGGAGGGGGTTGCGGCGGCGCCGGCGGGCGTTGGCTGCGGAGGCCGCCAGCTTGATCGACTCCTACGACAACCCGTTCCTCAGCGACCGCAACCGTCGTCGCCATCTGCGGCGCCGCACGCGCATCCGCGCCTGGGCCGATCCCGGCGGCGCCGCGCCGGTCGTCGACTGCCTCGTGCTCGACGTTTCCGAGAGCGGCGCGAACGTTCTGGCGGTCAACGGCGGCGCCCTGCCCGACACGTTCGAGCTTCAGATCGACATGCGCAGCCGGATGGGTCAGGCCGAAGTCGCCTGGCGCGACGGGGCCTCGGTCGGCGTGAGGCTCGCCAAGCCGAAGACGTAGACGGCCAGCCCCGATCTTCAGGCCTTCGCCGCTTCGCCGGCGAGGAAGCCTTCGAGCCAGTGGATGTCGTACTGGCCGTTCTGCACGTCGATTTCGCGCACCAGCGCGCGGAACAGCGGCAGCGTCGTCTCGATCCCGTCGATGACGAATTCGTCGAGCGCGCGGCGAAGCCGCATCAGCGCCTCGGTGCGGCTGCGGCCGTGGACGATCAGTTTGCCGACCAGCGAGTCGTAATAGGGCGGGATGACGTAGCCCTGGTAGGCGGCGGAGTCGACGCGCACGCCCAGGCCGCCCGGCGGGTGGAAATAGCTGATGCGGCCGGGCGACGGAGCGAAGGTGATCGGGTGCTCGGCGTTGACGCGGCATTCGATCGCCGCGCCGGAGAAGCGCACGTCTTCCTGCGCGATGGTCAGCGGCGAACCGGCGGCGATCTTGATCTGCTCGTTGATCAGGTCGATGCCGGTGATCATCTCGGTCACCGGGTGCTCGACCTGGATGCGGGTGTTCATCTCGATGAAATAGAAGGCGCCGTTCTCGTAGAGAAACTCGATCGTGCCGACGCCGACGTAGCCGAGCTCGGCCATCGCGTTGGCGCACACGGCGCCGATCTCCGCGCGCTGGGAGGCGTTGAGCGCCGGCGACGGGCTTTCCTCCCACACCTTCTGGTGGCGGCGCTGCAACGAGCAGTCGCGCTCGCCCAGATGGATGGCGCGCCCGGCGCCGTCGCCGAGCACCTGGACTTCGATGTGGCGCGGCGTGGCGAGATATTTTTCGAGATAGACGGCGTCGTCGCCGAACGCCGACTTCGCCTCCATCTTCGCCTTGGTCAGCGCGTCTCCGAGCTCGTCGGCCGAACGGGCGACGCGCATGCCCCGGCCGCCGCCGCCCGCCGTCGCCTTGACCAGCACCGGATAGCCGATCTCCGCGGCGATCGCCGCCGCTTCCGCCTCGTCGCCGACCGCTCCAGGCGAACCGGGCACGCAGGGAATGCCGAGCCGGGTCGCCGTGCGCTTGGCTTCGATCTTGTCGCNNCAGGCGGCGAGCAGGGCGGGCACGTTGAGATAGGAATCGCGCGCCGGCGGCGGGCCGATGCAGACGCTCTCGTCGGCAAGCTTGACGTGCATCGCCTCCTTGTCGGCGGTCGAATAGACCGCGACGGTGGCGATGCCGAGCTCCTTGGCCGCCCGCAGCACCCTCAGGGCGATCTCGCCGCGGTTGGCGATCAGGATCTTGTCGAACATGCCGGACGGCTCCTGACGGATGGGCGAAGCTCGAGCGCGCGCGGGCGTCGGCGCCTCATTCGATGACCATCAGCGCCTGGCCGTACTCCACCGGGGCGCCGTCTTCGATCAGGATCTGCGTCACCTTGCCCGCCTTGGGGGCGACAATCTCGTTGAACGTCTTCATCGCCTCGACCAACAGCAGCTTGTCGCCCGACTTCACCGAGTCGCCGATCTCGACGAAGGGTTTGATGTCGGGGCTCGGGCGGAGATAGGCGGTGCCGACCATCGGCGACTTGACCGCGCCGGGGTGCTCGCTCGGGCCGGCGACGGCCGGCGGCGGCGCGACCGGCGCGGCGGCGACCGGCGGGCCGGCGAAGACTTGGGCGGCGGCGACCGTCTGGCGCTCGCGGGCGACGCGGATGCGCAGGCCCTCGCGTTCGACCTCGACCTCGCTCAAGTCGTTGGCGGCGGCGATCTCGGCCAGGCCGGCGACGACGGACAGATCAAAACCGTCGGCCTGGGCCGCAACGGCGGGTTTGCCCAACGGCTTCTTCATTGACACCTGCTGGCGCATTGCCCCGTGACGCGACCGTTCGAATGCGATCGACCGGCCGGTCCTATAGCCCGCCGCCGCCGCCAAATAAAGCCCGCCGCCGCCGCAGGTGGGGAAAACCTTCGACGAAACGGAATCGTCAGCTTGGCCGATTTCGGAAAAAATGGGCGCCCCTCATCCCGCCCGCGCCCACACGCGCGTGTCGTGGAACGCCGCGCCGCCGAACGGCGCGACCGAATCGTCGCCGGTCAGCGTGTTGATCCCACGCCCATCGAGGAACGCCGAGGGCGGCCATACGCCTTCGCTGACGATCAGTCCGCGCGAAACGCCGGCAAAGGCGCGCACGTGCAGCCGGACTTCGCCGCGCCCATTGCCGAGCCGCGCCAAGTCGCCGTCGGCGAGGCCGAGCGCGGCGAGATCGTCGGGGTGCATCATCGCCGTCGGCCGCCGCTCGCGGGCGCGCGAGGTCGCGGTCTCGGTGAAAGTCGAATTGAGGAAGTTGCGCGCCGGCGAGATTGCGAGCTTGAACGGATGCTCGTCGTCGGCCGCCTCGTTGACCGGCCAGTGGTCGGGCAGGCTCGGCATCTCCCGCCACGGCCCCTTGAGCCCGTCGTTGGCATAGGGGGTCGCCGGCCAGTCGGCGCGGAAATGAAACTTGCCGTCGGCATGGGCGAAGCCGTCGAGGAAATGCGCTTGGGCGAACGGCGGCGCGCAGTCGAGCCAGCGTCCCGCCTCGAGCTCGGCGAGCGTTCCGCGGCCCGAGGCGCGCAACGTCCAGTCGATCAGCTGGCGCGGCGACATCGCGAAGCCGGGGTGGCGCGCGCCGAGCCGCTCGGCGAGCGCGACGACGACTTCGTGATTGGAGCGGCAGCCTTCGGGCGGGTCGATCGCCCTGGGCGCGAACTGCAGATACTGATGGCCGCCGCCGGTGTAGAGGTCGTCGTGCTCGAGGAACATCGTCGCCGGCAGCACCACGTCGGCGGTGCGGGCGGTGTCGGTGAGGAACTGCTCGTGCACGCAGACGAAGAGATCCTCGCGCGCGAAGCCGCGCCGCACCTTCTCCTGGTCGGGGGCGACGGCGAGCGGATTGGTGTTCTGGATCAGCATCGCCTTGACCGGCCCGCCGCCCTTCAGCGCTTCCGCGTCGCCGCCAAGGACGGCGCCGACGCGCGACTGGTCGAGCCGCCGCACCGAGGGGTCGCGCGCGTCGAGGCCCTCGATCATCGTCTTGTCGAGCTTGAAACAGCCGCTGTTCGAATGCAGCGCGCCGCCGCCCTCGTGCGCCCATGCGCCGCTGACCGTCGGCACGCACAGCGCCGCATGCATGTTGGCCGCGCCGTTGCGCTGGCGGGAAAAGCCGTAGCCGAGGCGAAAGAAAGTGCGCTTGTGGCGCCCGACGAGCGAAGCGAATTCCTCGATCGCGGCGACCGAAAGCCCGGTGATCGCGCTGGCCCATTGCGGCGTGCGGGTCTCCAGATGCGCTTCGAGCGCGTCCGGAGCGTCGGCGTAGCGCGCCATGTAGTCGCGGTCGGCCAATCCGTCGCGGAAGAGGACGTGCATGACCGCGCAGGCGAGCGCGCCGTCGGCGCCCGGCCGCAGCCGCAGCGCGAGATCGGCCTGGCGCATCGTTTCGGTGTCGTAGATGTCGATGGCGACGATCGTCGCGCCGCGTTCCTTGCGCGCCCGCGTCGCGTGGGTCATCAGGTTGACCTGGGTCGCGACGGCGTTCGTGCCCCAGATGACGATGACGTCGGACTTCGCCATCTCGCTCGGGCTGACGCCGGAAATCCGCCCGGCGCCGGCGGCGTAGCCGGGCCAGGCCGCGCCGACGCAGATCGTGCCGAAGAAACGCGAGTAGCGTTTGGCGTGGGTCAGCCGCTCGATCCCGTCGCGCATCACCAGCCCCATCGTGCCGGCGTAGAAGTAAGGCCAGACGGCTTCGGCGCCGCAGCGTCGCTCGACGTCGAGAAAGCGCTCGGCGACGCGGTCGAGCGCCTCGTTCCAGTCGATCGGCTTGAATTGCCCCGAGCCTTTCGGGCCGACTCGCAACAGCGGGCGGGTCAGCCGGTCGGGATGATGGATGCGCTCGGCGTAGCGGGCGACCTTGGCGCAGACGACGCCGGCGGTGTAGCGCTGGTCCTCGGCGCCATGAATGCGGCCGATGCGCTGGCCGCCGGTCACCTCGACGTCGAGCGCGCAGGTCGAAGGGCAGTCATGCGGACAGACGGAAGGTCGACGGACAATCCCGGTCGACGGGTCGGCGGCAGACGAGTCCATCGCCGCAGTCTGACAGGGCCCGCCGTCTCCGACAAGCTGCGGACGCGACAATCAAATCCCGCCTCGAAGGGCGCGCGTTCAATGGCCGGCGGGCGCGGCGGGCTGACTTTGGCCCTCGTAGCGTTGATAAGGCTGGCCGTACGATCCGGCGACGGCCGGCGACACGGTCGCCCCATCTCCGCGCTGAGCGTCGAGAATGGCGCTCACCTCAAAGCGCCAAGTCGCCACGTCCGAGGGCTGGCTCGCTTGGCCGACGCCCGACGCGCCGGCGCCGAATACGATGAGCGACAACAGGAACGGCCGTAACATGACAGCCTCCTCCCGTATGTTCCGCTCGCTTCGGGGAGGTCGCCTTCCGGCGGCTCCCCCCGGCAAGCGTCGGCATCCAACGCCGCCAATGTGACGGGGTCAAGGCGAATGCGACGGGATCAGCCGGTCTGTTCGTCGTCGCGCAACAGACGGGCGGCCATCGCGCGCGTGACCGGTCCGCCGCGCGCCAGGGCCTCGCGGTCGAGCGCGGCGACCAGCGCGCGCGCCGCATCGAGCGAACGCTCGATCCTCAGCGCGACATAGCCGATCAGCGCCGGATCGACCGCGAGCTGGCGGTCGTTGAACAGTTTGACCAGCACCGCCTGGGTCAGCTCGCGGTCGGGCGCGCCGAGCGCGACGATCGGCGCAAGCCGCAGCCGCGACAGAAGATCGGCCGTCTTCAACCCCCAGGCGTCGGGCGGCGCGCGCGCGGTGATCAGCGCGTCGACGCCGCGCTCGCGCGCGAGATTGAGGAGATGGAACAGCGCCGCTTCTTCGGCGGCGGCGCGGTCGGCGTCTTCGATCAGCAACGCGCGCGCTTCGGCGATCTCGGGCAGCGCGTCGCGCGTCAGCGCGGCGGCGTCGACGACGCGCGCGCCGGCCTGGCGAGCCCAGATCGTCGCCAGATGGCTCTTTCCGGCGCCGCTCGGCCCGACCAGCATCAGCGTCCGCGCCGGCCAGTTCGGCCAGGCGAGAATCGCCGTCAGCGCCGCGGCGTTGCCGGGCGTTTCGAGGAAGTCCTCGCGGGCGTAGCTCGGCGTGTGCGGCCAATCGAGGACGAGCTGCCGCGGCGTCGTCGTCACGGCGTCCCCGGCGTCTGCGTCTCGGCTTCGCCCCGGTAGAGCGAGCTCTTGAGGTAGACGCCGATCAAGTGGCGGGCGAGCACGCCGAGCGCCGCCGCCGCCGGCACCGCGAGCAACAGGCCGGTGAAGCCGAACAACTCGCCGAAGGCGAATAACGCGAACATCAGCCACACCGGATGCAGGCCGATCGATCCGCCGACCAGCTTGGGCGAAATGACGTTGCCTTCGAGGAACTGGCCGACCAGCACCACCGCCAGGGTCTCGAGGAACAGGGTCAGGCTCGGCCAACCCTGGACGAGCGACACCCCGATCGACAGCACCAGCGCGGTCAGCGAGCCGACGTAGGGGATGAAGCTCAGCACGCCGGCGATGACGCCGATCAGGAAGCCGAAATCGAGGCCGATCAGCGTCAGCCCGAGACCGTACCACAGGCCAAGGAACAGGCAGACCAGCGACTGACCGCGGATGAAGCCGGCGAGCGCATGATTGATCTCGGTCGCGATCGCCCTCAGCGCGTCGCGGTGCTGTAGCGGCAGCCAGCCGTCGATCGTCGTCACCATCTTGTTCCAGTCGACCAGCATGTAGAAGGCGACGACCGGCGTGATGACCAGGAACGACAGGAAGCTGAAAATCGCCGCGCCGCCGGAGACGAGCGAGCGCAGGAAGTTGAGCAGCCATTGCGCGCCTTGGCCGACGAAGTCGCCGACCGACTTCTGGATCTGCTCGGTCGAGATTGTCCAGCCGGAGGCGCGCCACTCGCCGCCGTAGCGGTCGAGCAGCGCGCCGCCTTGGTCGACGAGCAGCGCCTGCAGTCGCATTGCATAGCCCGGCAGCTTCTGCGCGAAATTGGCGAACTGGTTCGCCAGCGCCGGCGCGGCGACCAACAGCAGCAATGCGGCGACCACGATGAAGGCGACGAGGATGATCAGCGAGGCGACGAGGCGGCTGAGACCGACGTCCTGCATGCGCCGCACCACCGGATCGAGCAGGTAGCCGAGCGCGATGCCGGCGGCGAACGGCGCGACTGCGCCGCCGAGCAGATAGAGGAGATAGCCGATCGCCGCCAGCGCGATCGCCCAGACGAGGACTTGCCGTTCGAGCGTCATCGCGCGACCGCCGCTCGGCCCGGCGCGGGCTGCAAGAGATCCCAGCGGCCGCCCCAGGGATCGACGAAGACCGCGACCACGCCATAGGCCTCGCGGCGCGGCGGTTCGAGGAAACGCACGCCGCGTGCGCGCATCGCTGCGTGATCGCGGTCGAAATCGTCGGTCTCGAGGAAATAGCCGACGCGGCCGCCCGTCGCCCGGCCGATCGCCTCGCGTTGGGGCGTGTCGGCGGCCTTGGCGAGCACGAGCCGCGCGCCGGCGCCGCCGGGCGGCGCGACGACAACCCAGCGCCGGTCCGGCCCGAGCGGCGCGTCTTCGATCAAATCGAAACCGAGCGCGCCGCGAAACCAGACGATCGCGTCGTCGTAGTCGGGAACGAGAAAGGCGACGGCGGCGAGGCTCTTGGTCAAGGTGCGGCGCTCAGCGACTCATGTGGTCGAGCCATTGGGCGATATAAACCCCGCCAGACGCCAGCGTCGAGGCGGCGACGATCCAGGCGAGGATGTCGCGCAGCGTCGCGTCGTCGTAGCCGAAAGCGCGCGCGCCCAGCGCGAAGGCGGCGAAGGCGATCTGGGCGAGGGTGTTGAACTTCGAGATCCACACCGGCCGGATCGCCACCGGATTGCCGAGCAGCCAGGAAACCAGCACCGCGATGAGGATCATCAGGTCGCGCGAGACGACCAGGATCGCCAGCGCCGGCCACACCACGCCGATCATCGCCAGCGCGATGTACATCGAGTTGACCAGCGCCTTGTCGGCCAGCGGGTCGAGGTAGGAGCCGAGCTCGGAGCGCAGGTCGAAGCGCCTGGCGATGAAACCGTCGACCGCGTCGGTGGCGCCGGCGGCGACGAAGACCAGAAACGCCTCGTCCAATCGCTGCGACACGATCAGGGTCACCGCCAGCGGCGTCAGCAGCAGACGCGCCAAGGTGATCAGGTTCGGCAGATTGGCGAAAAACCGCGAGCCGCTCATGAAAAACCCGACGCCCCCCTGACGCCGCCCGCCCGGTCCGGCGAATGCGACTCGTCGGATGTTGTGCGACACCTTTGCGCGAATCGCGCGACGGCGCGAATCCATGGCGTCGAATTTGTGAAATCGGGCGGCGACACCCGCCACAATTGTAGGCTATCCTTTTGGGCGTCAGGTCGCCTGGCGAAGGCGACTCGCATAGCGGAGGCTCCACATGAGCAAGATCTTGGCCGCGTTGGGACTGTCGACGGCGCTGGCCGCCGCGACGATCCTGCCGCTGGCCACCCAGGCCGAGGCCGCGATGAATTATGGCGGCGCGGGCGCCGCCGACGTTCAACATCAGATTGCGCCGGTGGAGAAGGCGCAGTTCTTCTGGGGCGGATACAATTGGTGCTGGTATCCGGTCGGCTGGCATGGCCCGGGTTGGTACTGGTGCGGCTACGCTTGGAACAACGGCTACGGCTGGGGCGGCCCCTACGGCTGGCACGGCTGGAGCCGGGGTTATGGACATGGGCCATGGGGCCCGGGTCACGGCCCGTGGATGGGCCGCGGCCCGATGATGGGACATGGCCCGATGATGGGACATGGCCCCCACATCAGCGGCGGGCACGTTTGGCCGCACTAGACGGCTAGGGCGCCTACGCCAGCCCAAGCGGCGGTTCGACGAGAACCGCCGCCCAATCTCTTCGACCGTTGGAGGGTCAGTATTCGCTGTAGGCCGCGAGCGCCTGGGCGAGGATCGACAGGCCGGCGGTCGAAGGCGCTCCTTCGTTGACGATCAGGAAGGCGTTCGGTTCGGCTTCCACGTCGGGCGTCGAGTCGGCGGGCTTGCGCTTCTGCGGAGCAGGCGGCCGTTTGAGGTCCCCGCGGGTGCGCACGACATCCGCGCCAAAGCCGACGCGGGCGATGTTGGAAAGCGGCATGACTGGCGCCTTCGCTTCGACGCGCGCCGGCCTTGATGGCGGCTCAGGCCTCGCAGGGCCAGTGTCGGCGCGTCAGACCGACTCCGAATCATCACGGCCCCGCCACTGTTTAGCGTCATATCTTAACGAGTGGTTAAAACGGCGCTTTGGGACCGGACAAGCCGCGCCCAAGCTTAACGTTACGGCGCCTCGATCGCTAAATTCCAGGTAGGGAGCCGCCGCGGGCCGCCGGCGTGATCTCGATCGCCACGTGTCTCAGTCCGGCGTCGTCGAGCAGGCGGCGGATGCGGTCGACGTCCATCTCGCCCTGACCGTGCAGGACCAGCGCCCGGTTGGCGGCGCTTGCGCCGGGCGCATCCAACAATCTCGCGCCGCTTGGTCCCCGCCTTGCGGCGATGAACCCCGAAACGGCGCCCGTTTCGGACGCGCTGTCGGCGTCCGGATCGGCTGGCGACGACGGGTTGATCGTCACCGACGCGCCGTTGCACGAGACGGTCGTCGAGCCGTCGGGATTGACCACGACCTTCATGGCGTTCTCCGTTTCGGCGCCGCGGCGTGGGTCCCCGTCGTCTTCCGCGCCGGCGGCGTGAGCCTAGNNCTAGGAGGTCGTCGCGGACGGCGCAACGCGGGACGGCGCCCGCGCCGTGCGAAACCGCCCGCGGCTGGGAGGAACCCGGAACGGGCAGGTCCGACGGCCCTTGCGCTGCGACGGCCGAGCGGCTAACCCGGCGCCGACGTCATCCAAAGGCCGCCATGACTTCGCCAGCGTCTCCGCGCCTGACCTATGCCGACGCCGGCGTCGACGTCGACGCGGGCAACGCTATGGTCGAGCGCATCAGGCCGTTGGTCAGGGCGACGCGCCGGCCGGGCGCCGACGCCGAGATCGGCGGCTTTGGCGGGCTGTTCGACCTCAAGGCGGCCGGCTTCCGCGATCCCGTCCTCGTCGCCGCCAACGACGGCGTCGGCACCAAGGTCAAGATCGCCATCGAGAGCGGCATTCTCGACACGATCGGCGTCGACCTTGTCGCCATGTGCGTCAACGACATCGTCGTCCAGGGCGCCGAACCGCTGTTCTTTCTCGACTATTTCGCCACCGCCAAGCTCGATCCGGCGGTCGGCGCGGCGATCGTCGCCGGGATCGCGAAGGGTTGCGTCGAGTCGGGCTGTGCGCTGATCGGCGGCGAGACCGCGGAAATGCCCGGCCTCTACGCCGTGGGCGATTTCGACCTCGCCGGCTTCGCCGTCGGCGCCGCCGAGCGCGGCGCGCTGTTGCCGCGGGCCGGGCTGAAGCCGGGCGACGTCGCGATCGGCCTGCCCTCGTCGGGCGTCCATTCCAACGGCTTTTCGCTCGTCCGCCGCATCGTCGCGCTGAGCGGCCTCGCCTGGGACGCGCCGGCGCCCTTCGAGCCGACGCGCTCGCTCGCCGCCGCGCTGCTCGAGCCGACCCGACTTTACGTCAAGCCGCTGCTGGCGACGCTGAAGGCGACCGACGGCGTGATGGCGCTCGCCCACGTGACCGGCGGCGGGTTTCCCGACAACCTGCCGCGGGCGCTGCCCGAGACGCTGGCGGTCGGACTCGACCTTTCCGCCTTCGCGCCGCCGCCGGTGTTTTCCTGGCTCGCTGCGACCGGCGGCGTCGGCGAGGCGGAGATGCTGCGCACCTTCAACTGCGGTTTCGGCATGGTCGCCTTTGCCGCGGCGGACAAAGCCGCCGCGACGATCGCGGCGCTCGCCGCCAACGGTCTGGCGCCCAAGCCGATCGGGAGGCTGATCGCGCGCGACGGCGCCGCGGTGGTCATGCGCGGACGGCTGGCGTTGTGAGCGGCCGGCTCAGGGTCGCCGCCCTCATTTCCGGGCGCGGCACCAACATGGCGGCGCTGGTCGAAGCGGCGCGCGCGGAGGATTTCCCCGCCGAGATCGCGCTCGTTCTCGCCAACAAGGCGGGCGCGCCGGGCCTCGCCTTCGCCTGCCGCGCCGGGATCGCGACCGAAGTCGTCGAATCCAAGCGCTACTCCGACCGAGACGCGTTCGAAGCGGCGCTGCAGGCGGCGCTGGCGGCCCATCGCATCGAGTTCATCTGCCTAGCCGGCTTCATGCGGGTGCTGGGCGCGCAATTCGTCAAGCGCTGGCGCGGCCGGATGCTCAACATCCACCCGTCGCTGCTGCCCGCCCTCAGAGGCCTACACACCCACGAGCGTGCGCTCGCCGCCGGCCTGACCGAGCACGGCTGCACGGTTCATTTCGTCGCGCCCGAGCTCGACGCTGGCCCGGTCGTCGCCCAGGCGCGCGTGCCGGTGCTGCCAAGCGACGACGCCGAAACGCTCGCGGCGCGCGTGCTCGTCGAAGAGCACAAGCTCTATCCGCGCGCGCTCGCCGAAGTCGCGACAAAGCTCGCGCGCCGCGCCGCGCCTGGGCCGAAAAGGACGCGCCGGCGCGCCGCGGCGGTTGGCGACGAAGCGGTTTTGTCACAGAATTATCGGATGGAAAGAGCGGACGCCGCGGCCGCCCGGGAAGAGGCGCGGCCTGCCGAGACGGACGTCAGGAGGGCGACGGGAATGAAGTCCGCAACGGCTGCTGCCGACCACGCGCCGCCGAATCTGCTCGAATCGCCGGAACGGTTCATCAACCGCGAGCTGTCGTGGCTGGAGTTCAATCGGCGGGTGCTCGAGGAATCGGACAATCGCGCCCATCCGCTGCTCGAGCGACTGCGGTTCCTGTCGATCTCGGCCAACAACCTCGACGAATTCTTCATGGTCCGCGTCGCCGGCCTGGTCGGGCAGGTGCTTGCGGGCATGACCGAGATCTCCGACGACGGGCTGACCCCGGCCGAGCAGCTCGAGCGCATCGGCGCGCGGGTCGCCGAACTCGTCGCAGCGCAGCAGGAACGCTGGCGCGAACTGCGCGCGGAGCTCGAANNCTCGGCTTCACCCTCGCGCTCGAGCTCAAGAGTCACAGCGACCATCGGACGATGAACGCGCTGGTGCGCTTCCCCACCCGCATCGACCGTTTCGTCAAGCTGCCCGACGCCGGTTCGTCGGGGCCGTTGCGCTTCGTCCTGCTCGAGCAGATCATCCTCGCCTTCATCGACCAGCTCTTTCCCGGCTACAAGGTCGCCGGCCACGGCAGCTTCCGCGTCATCCGCGACAGCGACATCGAAGTCGAGGAAGAGGCCGAGGATCTGGTGCGCCTGTTCGAAAGCGCGCTCAAGCGCCGCCGTCGCGGCTCGGTGATCCGACTCGAGATCGACGCCGGCATGCCGGAGCGGCTGCGCGCCTTCGTCACCGGCGACGTCGATGTCGTCGCTTCCGGCGTCGTGCTGATCGACGGCATGCTGGCGCTCGAAGAGCTCGGCCAGCTCATCGGAATCGACCGGCCGGAGCTGAAATTTCCCCCGTTCAATCCGCGCTTTCCCGAACGCGTGCGCGACAACGGCGGCGACTGCTTCGCCGCGATCCGCCAGAAGGACCTGATCGTTCACCACCCCTACGAGTCTTTCGACGTGGTGGTGCAGTTCCTCTTCCAGGCGGCGCGCGATCCCAACGTCGTGGCGATCAAGCAGACGCTCTATCGCACCTCCGCCGACAGCCCGATCGTCCGCGCGCTGATCGAGGCGGCGGAAGCCGGCAAGTCGGTCACTGCGCTGATCGAGCTGAAAGCGCGCTTCGACGAGGAGGCCAACATCCGCTGGGCGCGCGACCTGGAGCGCGCCGGCGCGCAGGTCGTGTTCGGCTTCATCGAGCTCAAGACCCACGCCAAGCTGTCGATGGTGGTCCGGCGCGAGGCGGGCTCGCTCGTCACCTATTGCCATCTGGGCACCGGCAACTATCACCCGGTCACCGCGCGCATCTACACCGACATGTCGCTGTTCACCGCCGACGCGGCGATCGGCCGCGACGTCGCGCGGGTGTTCAACTTCATCACCGGCTACGCCGAGCCGGACGGGCTCGAGCTGCTGGCGATCTCGCCGTTCACGCTGAAGAAGAAGCTGCTGCATCACATCGCCGAGGAGATCGAGTTCGCCAAGGCCGGCAAGCCGGCGGCGATCTGGGGCAAGTGCAACGCGCTGGTCGATTCCGAGATCATCGACGCGCTCTACGCGGCCAGCCGCGCCGGGGTCGAGATCGATTTCGTCGTGCGCGGCATCTGCTGCCTGCGGCCGGGCGTGCCGGGCCTGTCGGATAACATCCGCGTCAAGTCGATCGTTGGCCGTTTCCTCGAACACGCGCGCGTCTACGCCTTCGGCGGCGGTTACGGGCTGCCGAGCCGCGAAGCGCACGTCTACATTTCGTCGGCCGACCTGATGCAGCGCAATCTCGACCGCCGCGTCGAAGCTATGGTGCCGCTGCTCAATCCGACCGTCCACGAGCACGTGCTAAACCAGATCATGGAAGCCAATCTCCTCGACAACGAGCAGAGCTTTCGCGTGCTGCCGGACGGTTCGAGCGTCAGGGTGACGCTCGCCGAGGGCGAGGAGCCGTTCAACGCCCACGCGTATTTTCTAACCCATCCGAGCCTCTCCGGGCGCGGCCGCTCGCTCGCCGAGTCCCATCCTGGGGCGCTCGCCTATCGCAAGCTGCGCGGCTGAAATGCGGACGCCCCGCGCGAGGCCGCGAACGGTTTCGGCGGGGCGAAGCCAGGAACGAACGAATGTCGGCGGTCGAAACAAGAGGACGGTTGCCGGGCGAACCGGTGGCGATCGTCGACATCGGGTCGAACTCGGTTCGCCTCGTCGCTTATGAGACCCTGAGCCGCGCACTGACGCCGATCTTCAACGAGAAGGTGCTGTGCGGACTCGGCCGCGGCGTCGCGACGACCGGTTTCCTCAGCGAGGAGGCGACCGGCAAGGCGCTGGCGGCGCTACAGCGCTTCCGCGTCCTATGCCGGACAATGGGCGTCGCCAACATTCGCGCGCTGGCGACCGCCGCCGTGCGCGACGCGGCCAACGGCCCGCAATTCGTCGAATTGGCCGAGCGGGCGATCGGATGCGAAATCGACCTCATCACCGGCCCGCGCGAGGCGCAGCTCTCCGGCCTCGGCGTCGTGTCGTCGATCTGGGCGGCCGACGGCGTGGTCGGCGACCTCGGCGGCGGTTCGCTCGAGATCGCCGACGTCGCCGGCGGCAAGGTCGGCAAGGGCGTCACCCTGCCGTTGGGCGGCCTCTCGTTGCTCGAGCTGTCCGACCGTTCGCCGAAGCGGGCGGCCAAGATCGCCCGCGACGCGCTGGCGAAGGTGAAGGCGCTCGACAACCTCGCCGGCCGCACCTTCTACGCGGTCGGCGGGACGTGGCGCGCGCTCGCGCGCCTGCATATGAGCCAGCGTCAGTATCCGATGCGGGTCATGCACAATTACGTCATTCCGACCCGCGACGCGCTCGAGTTCGTCAGGCTGGTCGAGCGCATCGAGACCGAGGCGCTGACCTCGATCGAGACCGTGTCGACCGCCCGTCGGCCGCTGCTCGCTTACGGCGCGGCGGTGCTCGAGGAGATCATCCGCCGCTCGCCGCCGAAGGAAGTCGTCATCTCGGCGCTGGGAGTGCGCGAAGGGCTGCTGTTCGAGGGTCTTTCGGCGGACGAGCAGGCGCAGGACCCGCTCATCACCGCGGCCCGACAATTCAATCTGCTGCGGTCGCGCTCGCCCGGCCATGCCGAGGAGCTCTTCCACTGGACGAGCCAGTTCCTCGGCGACTCGCACCTCGAGGAAACCTCCGAGGAGTCGCGGCTGCGCCACGCCGCTTGCCTGCTGTCCGACATCGCCTGGCGCGCCCACCCCGACTATCGCGGCGAGCAGTCCTACGATCTCGTCGCCAACGCCGCCTTCGTCGGCGTCGACCACCCGTCGCGCGCCTATCTCGCGCTGGCCGCCTCCTACCGTCACGTGTCGGGCGACCAGGAGGTGAGCCCGCACGCGCGCTCGCTGGTCTCGCCGCGCCAGCTCGACCGCGCTCGACTGCTCGGCGCGGCGATGCGCGTCGCCTATATCGTTTCGGCGGCGATGCCCGGCGTGCTGCCGCGCGCGCCGATGACGGTCCTGAAGGGCAAGGTCGTGCTGACCCTGCCGAGCGACCTCGCCGCGCTCAATAGCGACCGCCTGCAAACCCGTCTGCGGCAATTCGCCCGTCTGTTGGGCGGCGATCCGGAGGTCCGCGCCGCTGGGTAATTCTCAGTTGTAACGCTGCGGAAATCATTTCTTTACAGACTATCGCCTCTAATCGTCGGGTCCGCGACATTACGACGCGGCGACGACGGGGCAATTGATGAGAGTCGACCTATCGCCGACCCACAGCGTTATTTCGCCCTTGCATGAACGTCGCGAGCACGGCGGCGATCGCATTCTCGGCCGACTGGTGTCGCTCACCGGCGCCGAAGGCATCATCGCCTGCGAGCTGTCGCCGAACGAGTTCGGCGAGCATTGGTCGGTCGGCCATCTCATCTCCATCATTCATCAGCAGGCGCGCCTAGTCGGCGTCGTGTGCGAACTGTCGACGGCGGACCGCCGCTGGAGCGACGGCGAGCCCAACATCGCCCACGTCAAGGTCGAGCTGAACGGCGAGATCGTCGACGACGACGACGGCTCGCCGCGCTTCTACCGCGGCATTCGCGCCTATCCGGCGCTCGGCGCCGTGGTCCATCGCATTCGCGCTGAAGATCTCAAGGCGATCTACGCCTTTCGCGGCGTCGACGGCGTCGAGATCGGCAAGCTCACCCAGAATCCCACGATTTCGGCAGCCGTCAGCGTCGAGGAACTCGTCACCCGCCACTTCGCGGTCATCGGCTCGACCGGCGTGGGCAAGACGACCGCGGTGTCGATGCTGATCAAGAAATGCCTGTCGCACCGGCCGAAGCTGCGCACGCTGATCATCGATCCGCACAACGAATACGCGCGCCACTTTCCCAAGGAATCGGTGGTGCTGACCTCCGAGAACCTCGAGCTGCCGTACTGGATGTTCCGCTTCGAGGAGATCGCCGACATCATCTACAGCGGCCGCAAGCCGAACTCCGACGAGGTCGACGCGCTCTACGACGCGATCCGGACCGCCAAGGCGCAGTTTGTCGCGAGCGGCGCCTCGATGATTGCCGCGAGCCCGCTGCGCCGCGCCCAGCCGGCCGACAGCGGCTCGATCAGCGCCGACACGCCGGTGCCCTATCGTATCGCTGACATGGTCCACATCATCGACGAATGGCTCGGCAAGCTCGACCAGCGTTATCCGCGCTCCGATCTACGGGCGCTGAAGTACCGGCTGGAGACGCTGAGCCGCGACCCGCGGTTCAAGTTCATGTTCGGCCGCGTCGTCGTCGAAGACAACCTGGCCAAGGTGATCGCCCGCATCTTCCGACTGCCCAAGGCTGGCCAACCGGTGACGATCGTCCAGCTCGCCGGCCTGCCCAACGAGGTCGTCAATTCGCTGGTGTCGGTGCTGGCGCGCATGGCCTTCGAGATCGCGCTGTGGAGCGACGGCGCCTACGAAATCGCCGTCGTCTGCGAGGAGGCGCACCGTTACATTCCGACCGATCAGTCGCAGGCCTTCGGCCCGACCCGCACAGCGATTGGCCGCATCGCCAAGGAAGGACGCAAATACGGCGTCTCGCTCGGCATCGTCACCCAGCGGCCGTCCGAACTCGACGCGACCGTGCTGTCGCAATGCTCGACGATGTTCGCCATGCGGCTCTCCAACGAGCAGGACAAGGCGATCGTCCGTTCGGCGGTCGGCGTCTCGTCGGCCAGCACGATCGCCTTCCTGTCGTCGATCGCCGACCGCGAGGCGATCGCTTTCGGCGAGGCGATCGCGACGCCGATGCGGATGAAATTCGCCGACTACCGCGAGGAATCGGCGCGCCTCTCGCTGACCCCCGACCCCGATCCGAACCTCGCCCATCTCGACCTGCGCAAGATCGTCTGCCGGCTGCGCGGCGAATATTCGCCGGAGACGGCGGCGCTCTGACCGACGGCGGGCGGCGGGGCCGCGCCGGCGGCGCGCCGATTTGCCGCAGGCTGACCGATAATTCGCCAGTCCGCGCAAGCGGATAATGTCCTGCCGAGCGGTTTCGACGGGAGGGCGAGGGCGATGTTCGATCACGTCGGATTCCGGGTCCGCAACCTGGCGGCGAGCCGCGCGTTCTATCTGGCGGCGCTGGCGCCGCTCGGCTTCGGCGTCGCGATGGAGGGGCCGACCGGCGTCGGCCTGGGCCGCGGGCGCAAGCCGGAGTTGTGGCTCGCGCAGGGCGATCCGCCCGTTTCGCCGCTCCACATCGCCTTCGCCGCGGGAAACCGCGCCGAAGTCGACGCGTTCCACGCCGCGGCGCTCGCCGCCGGCGGAAGGGACAACGGCCGGCCGGGCTTGCGCCTCCACTATCATCCGAACTATTACGGGGCGTTTGCAATCGACCCCGACGGACACAATATAGAGGCGGTCTGCCACAGTGCGGCGCCGTGACATCGGAAGGCGGTCGTTCGCACAGCATTCTTGACCCCCCACCGACGGTCCTTGAAACCGTCCAGGCGAGGAGAAGTCCAATGGCGGCAGTCCGGGAGACCGTCGACCGCGTCCGTTCGATCGAAGCCGAGGCCTACAAATACGGCTTCGTCTCCGACATTGAGTCCGACAAGGCCCCCAAGGGCCTCAACGAGGACGTCGTCCGCTTCATCTCGGCCAAGAAGGGCGAGCCGCAATGGCTGCTCGACTGGCGCCTCGACGCCTATCGGCGCTGGCTGACGATGATTCCGCCACGCTGGGCGCGGGTCGAGTTCCCCGAGATCGATTTCCAGGACCTCTACTATTACTCGGCGCCAAAGTCGTCCGCGGGGCCGAAGTCGCTCGACGAGGTCGACCCCGAGCTGCTGCGCACCTACGCCAAGCTCGGCATTCCGCTGGTCGAGCAGGAGATCCTCGCCGGCGTCGAGCGGACGCGGGTCGCGGTCGACGCCGTCTTCGACTCGGTTTCGGTCGCCACCACTTTCAAGGCCGAGCTCGCCAAGGCGGGGGTGATTTTCTGCTCGTTCTCGGAGGCGGTGCGCGAGCACGGCGATCTGGTGCGCCAGTATCTCGGCTCGGTGGTGCCGTCGACCGACAATTTCTACGCGACGCTGAATTCGGCGGTGTTCTCCGACGGCTCGTTCGTCTACGTGCCGCCGGGCGTGCGCTGCCCGATGGAGCTGTCGACCTATTTCCGCATCAACGAGAAGAACACCGGCCAGTTCGAACGCACGCTGATCAT
>PLRT01000158.1:0-1938 GCA_003164915.1 Hyphomicrobiales bacterium
AGAACATCGTCGGCGTCGTGCTCGCGTGCAACAACTACGAAATCATCGATCTCGGCGTGATGACGCCGGCGTCGAAGATTCTCGCTGTGGCGCGCGAACAGAAAGTCGACGTCATCGGTCTCTCCGGCCTGATCACCCCCTCGCTCGACGAAATGGCCTATGTCGCCTCCGAGATGGAGCGCGAAGGCTTCGACATCCCGCTGCTGATCGGCGGCGCGACGACCAGCCGCGTCCATACCGCGGTGAAGATCCACCCCAATTACGCGCGCGGCCAGACCATCCATGTCAACGACGCCAGCCGCGCCGTGGGCGTCGTCGGCGCGCTGCTGTCGTCGGACGCCAAGGCGAATTACGTCGCCTCGGTGCGGGCCGAATATCGCAAGGTCGCCGATGCGCATGCGCGCGGCGAAGCCGACAAGGCGCGCCTGCCGCTCGCCAAGGCGCGCGCCAACGCGCTGAAGCTCGACTGGGCGGGCTATGAGGCGACCAAGCCGAGCTTCCTCGGCGCGCGCGTGTTCGACGACTGGGACCTCGCCGATCTCGCCCGCTATATCGACTGGACGCCGTTCTTCCAGACCTGGGAGCTCAAGGGCCGCTACCCCGCTATTCTCGACGACGAGAAACAGGGCGAAGCGGCGCGGCAATTGTTCGACGACGCGCAGGCGATGCTGAAGCGCGTCATCGACGAGCGCTGGTTCAAGCCGNNGCCGACGACGCCCGGAGCCAGGCGCTCGACACGCTGTTCACCCTGCGCCAGCAGCTTGCCCGGCGCGACGGGCGGCCCAATCTCGCGCTCGCCGATTTCGTCGCGCCGCTCGAGTCGGGCAAGGCCGACTATGTCGGCGCCTTCGTCGTCACCGCCGGGCTGGAAGAGGAGGCGATCGCCAAGCGCTTCGCCCTCGCCAACGACGATTATTCGTCGATCCTGGTCAAGGCGCTGGCCGACCGCTACGCCGAGGCGCTCGCCGAGGCGCTGCACGCGCGCGTGCGCCGGAGCTTGTGGGGCTACGCGCCCGAAGAGAAATTGTCGCCCGACGCGCTGATCGCCGAATCCTATCGCGGCATCCGCCCGGCGCCCGGCTATCCGGCGCAGCCCGACCATACCGAGAAGGAAACGCTGTTCCGCCTGCTCGACGCCGAGGCGCGGATCGGCGTCAAGCTCACCGAAAGCTATGCGATGTGGCCGGGCTCGTCGGTCAGCGGCCTCTATGTCGCCCATCCCGACGCGCATTATTTCGGCGTCGCCAAGGTCGAGCGCGACCAGGTCGCCGACTACGCCGCGCGCAANNGCCCCCTCCCGCCAGCCCTACGACATTCACACATCTCTGGCTGGCGGCCTGAGCCGCGCGCAGGGGTCAAGGCTCGCGCGCGCAAGCGCGCGACCCGCGAAGCGGGCGCGGCCTTGACGCCGAGCCCGGATCGGGCACGGGGCGCCAAGAAGGTTTCGAGTCGCGATGGGTGAATCCGATAGCCCGCCAGCCGGATGTTGCAAGAGTGAAGAGGACGGCCGGCGCAAATCCTCGCTCGCGCGCCGACGGCGGTTACGGCGGCGCTGCCGCCGCAAGCTCGGCGCCACGCTCACTCGGCGGCGATCTCCGGGGCCGCCCGCCCCGTCGCGCGCGGCGTCTCGTCGAGCCACGCCTCGACCGCGCCGGCGCCGCTGGCGCGCAGCCGTTCGAGAAATTCCCAGCCGAGATTGCCGGCGCTCTCGTCGGCGAGCCCGACGAATTCCTCCTGCGCCGAGATGCGGCCGATCCGCAGGCGGCGCAGTTTGGGCGTCGCGCCGACGAACATGCCGTATTTGAGCGCCTCGAGCTCGGCGTTGAGCGTCGCGTTGAAACGGATCTGCTCGAGTCGCTTGGCGATCTCGCTCGGGCTGGTGGGCAGGCGCTCCGAATTGGTCGGCGTCACCTGAACGATCAGCAGATGCTCGGCCTT
>PLRT01000158.1:1989-11145 GCA_003164915.1 Hyphomicrobiales bacterium
CCGTCGCGAACCCGCGTCGCGCCGATCAGCAGGCGCACGGGCGAGCGCGTCTTGAGCCGAGCGAAGTCGACCTCCTCGATCAGCGCCTCGCGCAGCGGATTGAGGTTGAGCGGATTGAACAGATAGGGCGACAGCGCGCGCATCATCAACCCAAGCGGCAGGTCGGCGAAGCCGGCGCCCGGCGCCGCCGCGCGGCTCATCCGCTTCCAGAACCGCTCCAGCCGCGCCTTGGCGGCTTCGCGGCCGCCCTCCATCAGTCCGGAGGCAAGCAGCGCAGCGTTGACCGCGCCGGCGCTGACCCCGCTGATCGCGTCGAACGCCATCTCCGGCTCGTCGAGCAGCCGCTCCAGCGCGCCCCATGTGAAGGCGCCGAACGACCCCCCGCCCTGCAGGGCGAGCGACAGCCGCCGCGGCGGCCACGCAGGCGCGGCGGCGGCGAGGCCGAGGCGTTCGAGGGTTCGGTCGAAAAAGCGCATCGCCCCCTTCGGGTCCGCCATGAAGATAGGGATCCGAATTGTGCGCCGCAACATGAAAGCGGCGCGGCCGACCGCCGAGGCCTAACCGGCCTGCGCCCTGGCGCGGCTGGCGGCGATGATCGAGTCGAGCAGGCCGGGGAAGCGCGCGGCGAGATCGTCGACCCGCACCGAGATCATCCGGTACGGCCCGACGATGCGCGTGCGGGTGATCCCCGCCTCGCGCAGGCGCGCATAGTGATAGCTGAGGTTGCTCTTGGGCGCGGTCGCGTCGAAAGCCTGGCAGGGCGACTCGCCCTCTTCGGTGAGCCGCAGCACGATCTCGCGCCGGGTCGGTTCGCTGAGCGCCTCCAGCACGGCGGAAAGCTCGATCTGATCGCGCTCCGGATGATGCAGTTCCTTGGCCATGTCCGTCATATAAGCGCCGTTTCGGCCCCCGGCAGCCTCCTTTTGCTTCTCCCGCTTGGCGAAAGGCGGCGCGAAGCACCGCATGAGGGTTCGGCTCGCAGGCCACATTCTCGTTAGACATCAACAGTCTGAGCGCCGTCCCCTCGCCCCTGCGCCGCTCCCGAATGCGAGAGGGATTTTCCGTCCTGCCCCCGTCAGTTCAACAATTATTGAACTCCTTGATTCCTGCTGCGCCGCACACCATTTCAACGATCCTTGAACTGAACGGAGACCTCCTGCCATGCTCCGCCTCCTTCCCCTGGTTCTCGGCGCCTTCGCGATCGGCGCCGAGACCTTCCTGATCTCCGGCGTGCTGCCGCTGATCGCCGCCGACCTCCGCGTCACGGCGGCGACGGCGGGCTCGCTGGTGACCATTTTCGCGCTCGTCTACGCCTTCGGCTCGCCATTGGTCGCCGTCGCCACCGCCGGCGTCGAACGCAAGCGGCTGTTGATGTTCGCGATCGGCGCCTTCGCGCTCGCCAACCTGGTCGCCGCCTTCTCGCCGAACTTCGCCAGCCTGGCGGCGGCGCGCGCCCTGCTCGCGCTCTCCGCCGGCGCCTTCATGCCCACATCGGTCGCCTATGCGGCCGCGCTCTTCTCCGCCGAGCGGCGCGGGCGTGCGATCGCCATGATCTATGGCGGCATGACGCTCGCCACCGTCGTCGGCGTGCCGGCGGGAACGTATCTCGCCTCGTTCGCCGGCTGGCGCGCCCCGTTTTATGGCGTCGCCGTCCTCGCCGCGCTCGCCTCCGCCGGCGTCGCGATCGCGCTGCCGCGACTCGCCAGCCCGCGCGCTGCCGGCTTCGCCGAGCGGCTGGCCGTCATGCGGCGGCCCGACGTGCTGCAGATGCTGACCTTGACCGCGCTGGCGCTGATCGGCCCGTTCGCGGTCAACACCTTCATGGGCCTGCTGGCCGAGACCGCGCTCGGCATCGGCGGCGACAAGCTCGCGCTGGTGCTGGCCTTCTCCGGCGTCGTCAGCTTCATCGGCAGCCAGTTCGGCGGTTACGCCGCCGACCGCTGGCCGCGCGAACGCTACCTCGCGATCGTCTTCGTCGTCCTGATCGGCGCCTTCCCGCTGATGTCGATCGGCCCGAAGCTCGGCGGCGAAGCGGGCGCGGCGTTGCTGTTCGCCGGCCTCGCGCTGTGGGGCGTGTTCGGCTGGTCGTTCCCGATCGTCCAGCAGGCGCGGCTGATCAGCCTCGACCCGGCGATGGCGCCGATCACCTTGTCGCTCAACATCTCGGCGCTCTATGTCGGCGTCGCGATCGGCTCGTCGCTCGGCGCCTGGACGGTCACGCGCTGGTCGGTCGACGCGATCGGCCTCGTCGCTGGCGCGAGCGAAGTCGTCGCCCTCGCCTGGCTCGCGCTCGCCCGCGCGCCCAAGCCTGCGCCCGAAGCGCCGCAAGACCAGACGTCGACCGAGGCCGTCTCCTACGCGCCGGGCGAGTGAGCCGCCGCTGTCCGTCACGGGGAACGGCTTTCGCTATGCCTGACGGCGGCGGTTGAAGGCTTCCTGAAGGTCGGCGACGGATCGCAAGACGCCGCGCAGCATCGTGGCGGGCACGGCCAGCAACGGCCTCGCCGGGGCGCCACAGCCTCGTCGCCGCCGGCGGATTTGCGAACACGCGCGGCGAACGCGGATCGCGATGGCGTTCCCAGCTCGAGGCCCGATTCTCGCAGGATCGCCCGCGCCAGACATAGCGCCGGCGGCCGCGGACCTGGCGAGGACCGTCACGTCGCGGCGTTCCCGACGTCGGCCGAAGAAGGCTTGACGCGAATGGCGCGGTCCCATCGCCATTGGCGCGCCCGCCCGAAGATGACAGGGGGCGCGCGATGCGGCATGCCTGCTGCGCCACGCCCAGGGAGCCCACAATGCCCTTCGCCGCCACCCGTCGCGCCGTTCTCGCCGGCCTCGCCGCTGCGCTCGCTGCGCCTTGCGCCCGCGCCGACGAATCCCCCGCCGCAGCGCGCGTCGCGGCGATCGAGGCGGCGGCGGGCGGGCGGCTCGGCGTCGCGGTCGTCGAGGCGAGCGGCGCGCTCGGCCTCGCCCATCGCGTCGACGAGCGCTTCCCGATGTGCTCGACCTTCAAGGCGCTCGCCGCCGCCGCGGCGCTGAAGCGGGTCGACGCCGGCGCGGACAGGCTCGACCGCAGCATCGCATACAGCCAGGCGGACATGCTGGCCTACGCGCCGATCGCCAAGGCGCATCTCGCCGAGGGCGCGATGAGCCTCGCCGAGATCTGCGCCGCGGCGATCCAGTGGAGCGACAACACCGCCGCCAACCTGCTGTTGCGGGCGGTCGGCGGGCCGCCGGGCGTCACCGCTTTCGCCCGTTCGCTGGGCGATTCGGTCACCCGGCTCGACCGCGACGAACCNNCTGTCGCCGGTCTCGCGCCGTCAGCTGGAAGCGTGGATGGCGGGCGACAAGGTCGCCGACAAGCGCCTGCGCGCCGGCCTGCCGGCCGACTGGGGAATCGCCGACAAGACCGGAACCGGCGACCACGGCGTCGCCAACACGATCGCCATCCTGCGTCCGCCCGCGCGACCGCCGCTGTTCGTCGCGGTCTACTTCGCCGAGTCGGACCGCACGCTCGACGAGCGCGACGCCGTGCATCGCGACGTGGCGCGGGTGATTGCAGAGGCGATGTGAGGGGCGCCCTCTGTCGCTTGCGCTACGACATTCACAGATCTCTGGCTGTTGGCCGCATTGGCCCGTCGCCGTCAAGCCGCTTCGCGGTGACTGCGCCGCGCCGATGCGGCCTCCAGATCAGGCGGAAACCCGGAATCGTCATTGCGAGGAGCGAAGCGACGAAGCAATCCATCGTACCGCCGCGCGGCGTTGAAGATGGATTGCTTCGCTTCGCTCGCAATGACGATTCCATGCAGACGCGCCAGGCTTTACGCCCTTGTCTGACCATCCCCACGCACCCTGTACTTGAAGGTGCAGAGTTGCTCGACGCCGACGGGCCCGCGCGCGTGCATGCGGCCGGTGGCGATGCCGATCTCGGCCCCGAAGCCGAATTCGCCGCCGTCGGCGAACTGGGTCGAGGCGTTGTGCAGGACGATCGCCGAATCGACTTCCGCGAGGAACGTCTCCGCCGCCGCCTTGTCCTCGGTGATGATGCAGTCGGTATGGTGCGAGCCGTAGGTCTCGATATGGGCGATCGCCGCGTCGAGGCCGTCGACGACCTTCACGGAAATGATCGCGTCGAGATATTCGGTCCGCCAATCCGCTTCGCTCGCCGCCGTCACCCGCTTGTCGACCGCGCGGGCCGCCTCGTCGCCGCGCACCGCGCAGCCGGCGTCGAGCAGCGCCTCGACCAGCGGCTTCAACAGCCTTGGCGCGCCGGCGCGCTCGACCAGCAGCGTCTCGGCGGCGCCGCAGACGCCGGTGCGGCGCATCTTGGAGTTGACCAGCAGCCTGATCGCCATGTCGAGGTCGGCGGCATGGTCGACGTAGACATGGACGATGCCTTCGAGATGGGCGAACACCGGCACGCGCGCCTCGCGCTGCACGCGCTCGACCAGGCTCCTGCCGCCGCGCGGAACAATCACGTCAAGTGCGCCGCCGAGACCTTCGAGCATTTCGCCGACCGCCTCGCGCGAGGCGAACGGCACCCGGGCGATCGCCGCCTCGGGCAGGCCGGCTTGCTTCAGGCCGGCGANNAGCGCGCCGGCGTCGGCGGTGACGTTGGGCCGGCTCTCGTAGATGACGCCGACGACGCCGAGCGGCGTCGCCACGCGCTCGATGACGAGGCCGTTCGGCCGCTTGAAGGTCGCCAGCACCCGGCCGACCGGATCGGGCAGCGCCGCAACGTCGTCCACCCCCCGCGCCATCGCCTCGACCCGCTTGGGGTCGAGCGTCAGGCGATCGATGAACGAGCCGGCGACGCCCTTGGCGCGCGCCGCCTCGAGGTCGCGCGCGTTGGCGGCGAGGATTTCGCCCGAGCGCGCACGCAAGGCGGCGGCGGCGGCAGTCAGGGCGCGCGTCTTCGTCTCGGCGGAAGTGTTGGCGAGGACCCGCGCCGCGGCGCGCGCTTCGGCGCCGATCGCCAGCATCGCTGTGCGCAGATCTGCGGCGGGGGCGACGGGTTCGAGTCTGACGGGCTTGGTCATCGGCGGCCAACCTTGTGGATGGGGGGCCCAAATAGCACGCGAGGCTTGCGACTTGAACCGCAAAACCCCGCGCGCGGCCCCGCGCCGCGGTTGACAGCCGCCGCCGCGCCGGCGAACCGGCGCGTCGCTACGCCTCCCTCGGCGCTCTTTCGGGCGCCGCCAGCGATGCGCCGATCGGCGCCTTCGAGCGTTCGCCGCGGGGCGTGGCTTGTCGCCTTCGCCCGGCGCGGTCGCTCAGGGCGCGACGGCGGCCGGCGCAGCGCCGGAGCGCTGCGCATGTCTTAGCCGCCCGGCGGGCTCGGGGCGCGGCGCGGCGATGGGGTTGGCGAACGTCGAAACCACGAATTCGCCCCGTTCAAACCGCGCTGGGCGGGCCGGAGGGCTGGGCGGTTTCGGCGGCGCCGAAGCGGGCGACGTTTTCGCGCGCCGCCGCCATCAGCGCGGTCAACTCGCGGCCGCCCTCGTCGATCATCGCCGCAATGAAGCGGGCATGAAGCCTCGAAGCCTGTCCGAGGTCGCGGCATCTGAACAATTGCTCGAGGAACTCGGTCTCGGCGTGGACGCAGTGGCCGGCGAAGCCCAGCAGCGCCGAGCCGGCGCGCAGATTGGCGTCGATAAGCGCGCGCGGAAACGTCAGCGACCTCGCGATTCCCTCGTCGATCGCTTCGCCGCCGAGGCCGCCCGCGGTCGAGGATTGGCAATCCGCCGTGATCGCGTCCATGCCGACTCCCTCTGCTCCGCCGGGATCGCCAATGGCTATGTCCTGGGCGCTCGCCCGGCGTTGACATGCGTCAAGGGCGAATAGACACCGGCGCTCGGATCGGCGATCGGCGCCAACGTCTGCATGCGCAGCGGCAGGACGCGCGCCCGGATGTCGAGCGCATGGTCCGCCTCGTCGTCTTTCGCGCCGCCTGTGCGAATTTTGGCCGACGCTTCGTCGATCGGAACGGACGGAACGCTGGCCTGCTTCCGCCTCGCTTGCCTCACCCCTTCGCGTCGAGGCCATAAAGCGAGTGCAAGGTGCGCACCGCGAGCTCGGTGTAGGCCTCGTCGATCAGCATCGAGAATTTGATTTCCGAGGTGGTGATGGCGCGGATGTTGATCCCCTTTTCGGCGAGCGCCTTGAACGCGCGCGAGGCGACGCCGGAATGGCTGCGCATGCCGATGCCGATCGCCGAGATCTTCACCACGTCGGGCGCGCCCTGCAGCGCGGTGTAGCCGATCGTCGCGCGGCGCGACTCGAGCAGCGCCTTGGCGCGGTCGTATTCGGCGCCCGGCACGGTGAAGGTGATGTCGGTGGTCGCCGCGTCGTCGGAAACGACCTGGATGATCATATCGACGTTGATGTTGGCCTCGGCGAGGGGGACGAAAATCGCCGCCGCGACGCCCGGCTGGTCGGCGACCTTTCGCAGGGTGATCTGCGCCTCGTCGCGCGAGAAGGCGATCCCGGTCACCACCTGCTTTTCCACGATGTCCTCCTCGTCGCAAATCAGCGTGCCCTGCTTGGGCTCGGCGGGATCGTCGAAAGACGACCGCACGTAGGTCTTCACATTGTGCACCATTGCGACCTCGACCGAGCGCACCTGCAACACCTTGGCGCCCAGCGAAGCCATCTCCAGCATTTCCTCGAACGACACCCGGTCGAGCCGGCGCGCCTTCGGCACCACGCGCGGGTCGGTGGTGTAGACGCCGTCGACGTCGGTGTAGATGTCGCAGCGGTCGGCGTGAAGCGCGGCGGCGAGCGCCACCGCGGAGGTGTCGGAGCCGCCGCGGCCGAGCGTCGTCACCCGGCCAGTGTCTGCGTGGATGCCCTGGAAGCCGGCGACGACGGCGATCTCGCCGCGCTTGAAGCTCTCGACGATCTTGGTCCCGTCGATGTCTTCGATGCGCGCCGATCCGTGCGCCTCGTCGGTGATGAGCGGGATCTGCCAGCCCTGCCACGAGCGCGCCGGGAGCCCCATGTCCTCGAGCACGATCGCCAGCAGACCGGCGGTGATGAGCTCGCCCGAGGCGACGACCGCGTCATATTCGGCCGAGTCGTAGACCGGCGCCGCCTCCTTGCACCAGGCGACCAGCTCGTTGGTCTTGCCCGCCATCGCCGACACGACCACTGCGACCTGATTGCCGGCGTCGGCTTCCCGTTTGACGTGGCGCGCGACGTTGCGAATGCGCTCGACATTGGCGACCGAGGTGCCGCCGAACTTCATCACCAGACGCGCCATGACGGTTCCAGTAGCCGAGAAACTCTCGCGAAAGCGGCTCGCGCGGTCGCCGAGCCGCGCGTATAAAGGCGCTTCCCGGGGCGGTCAACGCCTCATGACTTGGGAGTTTCAGGCATGGCCGCCGCCGCCGGCGCGATCGACGAGGAGGTTCGGCGCTTTGCCGCGCTCGGCGACGCGTGGTGGGATCCGGTCGGGCCGATGGCGGCGCTGCACCGCCTCAACCCGACCCGCATGGCGTGGCTGCGCGAGACGATGGCGCGCCATTTCGGCCGCGACCTCAGAGGCGTCGCGCCGCCGCTGGCGGGCCTGTCGCTGCTCGACATCGGCTGCGGCGGCGGCCTGGTCGCCGAGCCGCTGGCGCGGATGGGCGCGGATGTGCTCGGCCTCGATCCCGCCGAATCCGCGATCGCCGTCGCGCGCGCCCACGCCGAAGCGACCGGCGCGCGGCTCGCCTATCGCGTCGGATTGGTCGACGACCTCGTCGCCGAAGANNCCACGACCCTCAACCGCACGCTGAAGAGCTTCGCGCTGGCGATCGTCGCCGCCGAATATGTGCTCGGCTGGGTCGACAAGGGCACCCATCGCTGGGAGCAGTTCGTCACCCCGGAAGAACTCGCCGCCGCTCTCGAAGCCGCCGGCTGCGAGGAGGTCGAGCGCCGCGGCGTCGTCTATGATCTGCCGCGCCGCGACTGGCGCCTGTCGTCGGACGTGAGCGTGAATTACTTCATGGCGGCGCGGAAAGGGTAGACGGCCCCGTCGGAGTTGGCGACCCTTGTCGGCGCGGCCGGCGGTCGCGTCTACGCCTCCGCCGCGACGCCAGCGCCTTCACCCTTTCTCCCGCGCCTGCTTGGCGTCGGTGAGCCAGAAGCCTTCGTCTTTGTGCAGCAGCGGCGCGTTCTGCGCCTTGGCGGCGGCGTAGGCGAAGCAGTCGCCGAGGTTGAGACGCGCGGGATGGCGGCCCTTGCCGAACTGGTCGAAGGCGTCGAGCGCCAGTTGCATTTCGGCCTCGCCGAGCGCGACGACGCGAACTTCGGCCGCGGCGAGGAACTCGGCGAGCTTGCGGCGCGCCTCCGGGATCGACAGCGCGTATTCGTGGGCAAGTCCGGCGACGCTTTCCCAAACGGCGATCGGCGACGTCAGGCGGACGGGAGCCGCAGCGAGCGCGTCGGCGAAAGCGTCGCCCTCGGCTTCGTCGCCAAGCATCGCGATGATCGCCGAGGCGTCGAGAAACATCAGAATTCGCCGTTGAGATCGTCGAAGAACGCCTTGTCGGCGCGCTTGCCGGCGCGTCCCCTCGCGACGATCGACTGCCGGATCGCGGCGACGCGCTCGCGCAGCGGCGGTTCGCGGTCGAGGCGCTGCAATTCCGCGCCGACGGCAAGGCGCACGGCTTCGGTCAGGCCGGTCCCTCTGCGCTTGGCGAGCGCGCGAACCAACCGCTCGGTGGCGGCGTCGCGGATGCTGAGTCCCATGAGCAATCCTGGGAAAGGTCTTCCATACGTATATACGATACCGACAATTCGTATATAATACAAGCGCCGCCGACGTCTCCCGGCTCGCTATCGTCCCCTGCAATGCCGGTCCGGCGCGTCGTGGACCTCGTCGCGCGACAGCGGTTCAGCCGCCCGAAGGACAGTCCTTCAGCACGCGGTCGAGCGCCTGGTCGAAGCCCGACAGCGAATAGGTGTCGGTGGTGAGGTTGCCCTTCTTCGACGTCGCCTTGAGGACGAGGGTCTTGTTCTTGCGCATCTCAGCGACCAGCGCGCTTTCCTGCGCAGCGTTTCTCATCCACAAATTGGCGCCCTTGGCCATCAACTGGTAATGCGAGTCGCCGATCTCGGCGGTCGGCGTGACGAGCTTGGTCTTCTTTTCCTTGCTGTCCTTCTTGTCCTTGC
>PLRT01000170.1 GCA_003164915.1 Hyphomicrobiales bacterium
ATCGCTTCCGCGCCGTCGACGCGCTACTGACCAATTTCCATTTGCCGCGCTCGACCCTGTTCATGCTGGTCTCCGCCTTCAGCGGCCTCGAGGCGATGAAGCGCGCCTACGCCCACGCCATCGCCGTGGGCTATCGCTTCTACTCCTACGGCGACGCCTGCCTGCTGATCGGCCCCAAGGGCTGATTTGATTCTCGGCCGCCACCGTGCTTAGAGCGCGGCTCAGGCGGGCGCGGAGGCCCGCCCCACTGGCGCTGCTACGCAGTGGCGCGGGCCTCCGCGCCCGCGTCTCGTCTCTCCTCCCGATCATGACCGACGTATTCGCATTCTCCGTTCACGCCGTCGACGGCGCCGCGCGCACGGGCGCGATCTCGACCCCGCGCGGAGAAATCCGCACACCCGCCTTCATGCCGGTCGGCACCGCGGCGACGGTCAAGGCGATGTATCCGGGCGAAGTGCGCGCGCTCGGCGCTGACGTCGTGCTCGCCAACACGTATCACCTGATGCTGGCGCCGGGCGCGGAGCGCGTCGCCGAGTTCGGCGGCCTGCACGCGTTCATGAACTGGCCGCACCCGATCCTCACCGATTCCGGCGGCTTCCAGGTGATGAGCCTCGCCAAGCTGCGCAAGCTCGACGAGCGCGGCGTCGTCTTCCAGTCGCATGTCGACGGCTCGCGCCATGAGCTGACGCCCGAACGGGCGATGGAGATCCAGCGCCTGCTCGGTTCCGACATCCAGATGCAATTCGACGAATGCGTCCGTCTGCCGTGCACGCACGCCGAGGCCGATCGCGCGATGCGGCTGTCGCTGCGCTGGGCCGAACGGTCGAAAGCGGCGTTCGGCGTCCAGCCGGGGCGGGCGATCTTCGGCATCGTCCAGGGCGGCGTCGAGACGGGCCTGCGAATCGAGAGCGCGCGGTCGCTGGTCGCGATCGGCTTCGACGGCTACGCGATCGGCGGCCTGGCGGTCGGCGAGCCGCAGGCTGAGATGCTGGCGATGATCGAAGCGATCGCGCCGTATCTACCGGCCGAAAAGCCGCGCTATCTGATGGGCGTCGGGACGCCCGACGATCTCCTGCAAAGTCTGTCGCGCGGCGTCGACATGTTCGACTGCGTGATGCCGACCCGCGCCGGTCGCCACGGCATGGTCTTCACCCGCCGCGGGCGCATGAACCTGCGCAACGCGCGCTTCGCCGGCGACCCGCGGCCGATCGACCCGCTGTCGAGCGCGCCGGCGGCGCGCGACTATTCGCGGGCCTATTGGCGCCACCTGGTCAAGTCGGGCGAGATCCTGGCCATGATGGGGCTCACCGCGATCAATCTCGCCTATTACCAGGAGCTGATGGCGGGCGCGCGCAAGGCGATCGCCGAGGGCGGCCTGGCCGATTACGTCGCCGAAGTCAGGGCGGGTTGGAATGAGGGCGAAAATACAGGCGCCTGAAAAGGCGGCGTTCAAACAGAAAGGCAAGGCGCAGGATTTCCCGCGCCTTGCCCTTGTTTTTCGACCCTGTCCCTGATTGCGAAACCGATCCGCCGCGTGTCTGGCGCCGCCTAGGCTGCGCACCGCTCTGTCAATCGGTCAAACGCCCCGTCCTCCCACAGACTCGGCATTCCCGCCGCCATCGGATGGCGTCGGCCTCCTTTTCGCGAGAAGGAGAGACTAGTCGAAATCTCGGCCACTGTCATCTCTTTCGGCAGGGCTGCCATGCAAATAAATCGCAGCAAGGTCCGGATTCGGTCATTCTGGCCCCCGCTGCGACAAAAGTTCCGACGCCGGCGGCGAAGAAAGCCGCCGCCTGCGACTTTCGTCCGTCACGGGCATGGCGTATGAGCGCCCGCGGGATCGCGCCCGCTGCGGCGGCGCGCCGTCGTTCATCCGGAGGACAAGCATGACCGCTATCGTTGACATTGTCGCGCGTGAAATCCTTGACAGTCGCGGCAACCCGACCGTCGAGGTCGACGTCGTGCTCGAGGACGGTTCGATGGGCCGCGCCGCCGTTCCGTCGGGCGCCTCGACCGGCGCGCACGAAGCGGTCGAGCTGCGTGACGGCGACAAGTCCCGCTATGGCGGCAAGGGCGTCACCAGGGCGGTCGAGGCGGTCACCCGCGACATCTTCGACACGATCAGCGGCTTCGAGGCCGAGGAGCAGATCAAGATCGACGAGGCGATGATCGCCCTCGACGGCACGCCCAACAAGGCGCGGCTCGGCGCCAACGCGATCCTCGGCGTTTCGCTGGCGGTGGCCAAGGCGGCGGCCGAAGCCTCCAACCTGCAGCTCTATCGCTACGTCGGCGGAGCGACGGCGCGCGTCCTTCCGGCGCCGATGATGAACATCGTCAACGGCGGCGTCCACGCCGACAACCCGATCGATTTCCAGGAATTCATGATCATGCCGCTCGGCGCACCGAGCCTCAAGGAGGCGGTGCGCTGGGGGTCGGAGGTGTTCCACACCCTCAAGGGCCAGCTCAAGAAGGCCGGGCTCAACACCAACGTCGGCGACGAGGGCGGCTTCGCCCCCAATTTGCCCTCGGCCGAAGCGGCGCTCGACTATTGCGTCAAGGCCATCGAAGCGGCGGGCTTCAAGCCGGGCCATGACATCGCCATCGCGCTCGATCCGGCCGCGAGCGAGTTCTTCAAGGACGGCGCCTACGTCTATTCCGGCGAGGGCAAGACCCGCACGATCGAGCAGCAGGTCGACTATCTCGCCAAGCTCGTCGACGCCTATCCGATCGTGTCGATCGAAGACGGCCTCGCCGAAGACGATTGGAAGGGCTGGAAGCTGGCGACCGACAAGCTCGGCAAGCGCCTGCAGCTCGTCGGCGACGACCTGTTCGTCACCAACGTCGAACGCCTCAGCCGCGGCATCAAGGAAGGCACCGCCAACTCGATCCTGATCAAGGTCAACCAGATCGGCACGCTGACCGAGACGCTCGCCGCCGTCGACATGGCCCACCGCGCCGGCTACACGG
>PLRT01000189.1 GCA_003164915.1 Hyphomicrobiales bacterium
GGACATTCTTATGTTGCGTTGACACTGGCTCGGGCGCAGTTGACAAAATAAGGCTCGGCCTTTACATGCCCAAAATCTTCTCTGGAATTCCGGTCCCGCCGCCCCTGCGCGCGCTGGGACCTTTTGCGCTTAGAGGATTCTCCGCAAGGGCCGGCCTCCACCGGACGCGGATAAATAAATCAATCGCCGCGCCTTTGTCCGCGCGGCCCAAATGGAGACTGGATTTGGCACGTATAGCTGGCGTCAACATACCGACCAATAAACGGGTCGTCATCGCCCTTCAATATATCCACGGCATCGGCCCGAAAAAGGCCGAGGAGCTTTGCGCCAAGGTGAATATCCCGGCCGAGCGCCGCGTCGCCGAACTAACCGACGCCGAAGTCCTGCAGATCCGCGAGACGATCGACCGCGACTATATGGTCGAAGGCGACCTTCGTCGCGAAGTCGCCATCAACATCAAGCGCCTGATGGACCTTGGCTGCTACCGCGGCCTGCGCCACCGGCGTCAGCTGCCCGTTCGCGGCCAGCGCACGCACACCAACGCCCGCACCCGCAAGGGCAAGGCCAAGGCGATCGCCGGCAAGAAGAAGTGATCTTCCGCCGCGCATTGAAAGTCACTGATGGTTTTTCGCGCTTCTGGCGCGTTTGAAGGACAGACTGATGGCCAAGGAAGCAACCCGCGTTCGCCGTCGCGAGCGCAAGAACATCGTCTCGGGCGTCGCGCACGTGAACTCGACGTTCAACAACACGATGATCACCATCACCGACGCGCAGGGCAACACCATCTCGTGGTCGTCGGCCGGCACGATGGGTTTCAAGGGGTCGCGCAAGTCGACTCCCTTCGCCGCGCAGATGGCGGCGGAAGATGCGGTCAAGAAGGCTTCCGAGCACGGGATGCGCACGCTCGAGGTCGAGGTGTCGGGCCCCGGTTCGGGCCGCGAGTCGGCGCTACGTGCGATCCAGGCGGCGGGCTTCAACGTCACCTCGATCCGCGACGTCACGCCGATCCCGCACAACGGCTGTCGTCCGCGCAAGCGTCGCCGCGTCTAATCAGCCCGGGCGTCTCTTTCGCCCGCGTTCCGCGCCGGAACGGCATGGCCCCGGCGCGCCCCACCCGTCGAACGGAAGGCTCACACACGTGATTCAGAAGAACTGGCAGGAACTCATCAAGCCGAAGAAGCTCGAAATCACTCATGGCGACGACCCGCGCCGGATGGCGACGGTGATCGCCGAGCCGCTGGAGACCGGCTTCGGCCAGACCCTCGGCAATTCGCTGCGCCGCGTGCTTCTGTCGTCGCTGCAGGGCGCGGCGATCACCTCGATCCACGTCGACGGCGTGCTGCACGAGTTCTCGTCGATCCCCGGCGTGCGCGAGGACGTCGTCGACATCGTGCTCAACGTCAAGGACATCGCGGTCAAGATGCAGGGCGACGGCGTCAAGCGCCTCATCCTCAAGAAGCGCGGTCCGGGCGTCGTCACCGCCGGCGACATCCAGACCACCGGCGACATTCAGATTCTCAATCCGCATCTCGTCATTTGCACGCTCGACGAGGGCGCCGACATCCGCATCGAGTTCACAGTGATGACCGGCAAAGGCTACGTCCCGGCCGAGCGCAACCGCGCCGAGGACTCGCCGATCGGCCTGATGCCGATCGACAGCCTGTTTTCGCCGGTGCGCAAGGTTTCCTACCGCGTCGAGAACACCCGCGAGGGCCAGGATCTCGACAAGGACAAGCTGACGATGACGATCGAGACCAACGGCGCGATCTCGCCGGAGGACGCGCTCGCCTACGCCGCGCGCATCCTCCAGGACCAGCTCGCCGTCTTCGTCACCTTCGAGGAGCCGCGGCGCGAAGAAGCGCAGCACGCGATCCCCGAGCTCGCCTTCAATCCGGCGCTGCTCAAGAAAGTCGACGAACTCGAGCTGTCGGTCCGCTCGGCCAATTGCCTCAAGAACGACAACATCACCTACATCGGCGACCTCATCCAGAAGTCCGAGGGCGAGATGCTGCGCACGCCGAACTTCGGCCGCAAGTCGCTCAACGAGATCAAGGAAGTCCTGGCGCAGATGGGTCTCCATCTGGGCATGGAAGTCACCGGCTGGCCGCCCGAGAACATCGAAGAGCTGGCCAAGCGCTTCGAGGAGCACTACTGAAGGCAGTAGGCAAAAGGCAGCAGGAACGCATCCTACTGCCCACTATCCATTGCCCATAAGGACGGCCGACCCTTGGCACGGCGGCCGTAGACCCGAAAAGGAGAAGGCCGCATGTATCACGGGCACGCGAAGCGCCGTTTCAACCGCACCGCCGAGCATCGCCAGGCGATGTTCGCCAACATGGCGCAGGCGCTGATCAAACACGAACAGATCGTCACCACTCTGCCCAAGGCCAAGGACCTTCGTCCGGTGGTCGAGAAGCTGGTGACGCTCGGCAAGCGCGGCGACCTGCATGCGCGCCGCATCGCCATCTCCCGCCTGCGCGACGCCGACCTGGTCAAGAAGCTGATCGACGTGATCGGTCCGCGCTACAAGGAGCGCAACGGCGGCTATCTGCGCATCATGAAGGCGGGCTTCCGCCAGGGCGACAACGCGCCGATGGCGGTGATCGAATTCGTCGACCGCGACGTCGAGGCCAAAGGCAAGGATTCCGGGCCGAAGCCGCAAGCCGCCGCCGAAGCCTGACGCTGGCGGCGAGAGGGTCGGACGATCCCGATTTGAGGGCGGCGCGTCAAACGCGCCGCTCTTTTCATTTGCTTGGGGATGTTGCGGCAGCGCCAAACGCGGCCGGCGATGAGGCGCGACTCGACGCCGGCCAGGTCGGGCTTACTTCGGACAGGCGCGTTCGCCGGGATGGCCGCACGCCTCCGGCTTGCCTCGCGCCGGCCCGCCCTGCTGCTCGATTTTCGGCGGATTGTTCCGCATCGGCTCGGGCCGCGGCTGTTGGATCTTCGGTTCTGGCGCAGGCCGCTCGATCTTCATTTCCGGCGCGGCCTTGGTCGGCTCCGGCTTCGTCGTCTCGCCTTTGGTCGGTTCGACTTTTGGCCGCTCGACCTTGTTCTCGGGCCGGATCTTGGTTTCCAACGGCGTTGGTTCGCCCTTGGTCGGCTCGACCTTGGGCTGGTCGAGTTTGTTCGTGGGCCCGGTCTTCGTCGCTTCAGGGGTAGGCTCGCCCTTGGTCGGTTTCGGCGACGCGCCGGTCGGTTGCAGCGGCCCGCCGGCGGACTTGGCGGGGATCGCCGCAGGCCCCTTGAAATCGCCCGGCTTCGCCGTCGCCGCGATGCGCGGCTTGCCCTTGTTCTCGGAAACGAACGCCGAGTCGGTGCGGCTGGCGACGCGCGCGTTCTGCAGCTGATTCCGCGTCGGCGCGATGCGCTGTTCCTTCGCTGCGTCGAGTTCGGCCGTCGTCGGCTTGACGTCGAGGCCGTTCGGGCCGCCGTTGAAGCTCACCCGGGTGGCCTCTCTGACCGAGATCGGCTGATTGTAGACGTTGACGATGTTGGCCCGGCCGATATTGGTGACGGAACGATTGTAGAAGAACCGCCCGTTGTCCCAATGGCCACCCTCGAAGCCGACGCCGCCGTAGCCGAAGCCGTAATCGACGCCGCCGTAGAAGCCGACCCGCTCGCCCCAATAGCCGCGGTGAAACGCGTAGACGCCGCCGCCGAACGCCCAATAGCCGGGCGTCCACAGCAGACCCGGCTGTGGCGGCTCGACCCAGGTGCCGGGCACCCAGAAGTAGTCGAATCCGTTCCAAGCCCAATAGCCCGGTGTCCAGATGTCGCCATCGGCCGGAATGGCCGGCTGATCGTATTCGGGCAGCGGCGGCGGGACTTCGTCGGCGTAGACGGAGACCTCGCCCGGAGCCGCGGGCGCCGCGGCCGAATTGTCCGACGCGGGCGGGCAAGCGCACGTTTGCGCGAGAACGGGCGCAACCTGCGTCGCAAGAACGCTGGCGCCGAGAATGGTCGACAACATCAGGGGTCGAAGATGTCGCATGCTGAGTCTTGTCCTCTTTGGCGAGAAATGCTTGTCGGCTCCCCGAGGGAGCGGTTTCCAACCGATTTCAACTCGCCGCGTAGGTCTAGGTTTGGCGATCTGAATTGGCCATGAACGATTGATGGCGATTCCGCGGCGCAAGTCCGGCGAACTGCGGCGCAATGACCGGCGCAGGAGCGAAAGGAGCGTTCAGATGATCAAACTCGGGGGCGTCCGCGCATGCGTTTTCGACGCCTATGGCACGCTGTTCGATTTCGCTTCCGCCGCGGCCGCATGCGACCGCATTCCCCAAGACAGGCGGGCGGCGTTGACGGCGCTGTGGCGAGACAAGCAATTGCAATACGCGTGGCTGCGTTCGCTGCAGGGGCGCTATGTCGATTTCTGGCAGGTGACCGGCGAAGCGCTCGACTATACGCTCGACTCTCTCGGCTTCGCCGACGAGGGACTGCCCGACGAGCTGATGGCGCTCTATCGTCGGCTCTCGGCCTTTGCGGAGGTTCCGTCGGTCCTGCGCGCGCTGCGAGACGCCGGCTACGCTACTGCGATCCTTTCCAACGGAACGCCCGACATGCTCGACGATGCGGTCGCCGGGGCAAGGCTCGAAGGGCTGTTCGACGCGGTGCTGTCGGTCGACGCGGTCAAGGTCTTCAAGACCGACCCGCGCGTCTATCAATATGCGCTCGATCGGCTCGGGCTTGCAGCGCGCGAGGTTGCGTTCCTGTCGTCGAACGGCTGGGACGCCTATGCGGCGTCGGATTTCGGCCTGAGGGCGGTTTGGTGCAACCGTCGCCATCAGCGCCGCGAACGCCTGCCCGGCGCGCCGGAATTCGAAATCGCGAGCCTCGCCGAACTGCCGCCGCTGCTCGGGATCGGCTGAATCGACTCGCCGCGGAAATTATCCGCCGCCGCGATGAAGGCGCGCGCCGCCAGCGACTCGTAACGCTGCTTGTGGCGCAGGCGAAAGAAACGGCGACGCGGCAGCACGAGTGGCGAGGCGACGAGCGCGCCCGCCTTCAGCGCCGCCTCGGCCACAAGCCGCGACAGCACGGCGAGGCCCGCGCCCGCTTCGACCGCGGCGCGCACCGCTTCGTTCGATGGCAGCTCCAGGATGTTCTTGCGCTCGGCCGCCGCGACGCCGAAAGTGTTCAGGGTCGCTTCGAACGCTTCGCGCGTTCCCGAGCCCAGCTCGCGCGCGACCCACGGCGCCTGGCTGAGCGCGTGCGGCTCGGCGATGCTGAGCCAATCGCGCAATTGCGGCGCGGCGACGATGACGAGTTCGTCGTCGGCGACCGCCTCGACGGCGAGCGCGGGGTCGGCGACTTCGCCCTCGACGAAGCCGAGGTCGATCTCGCCGGCGCTCGTCATCGTCGCGACGTCGTGGGTGTTGCCGATGCGCAGCTTGAGCGAGACGCCGGGATAAAGTGCGCGAAAGGCGACCAGCCGCTGCGGCAGCCAGTAGCTGCCGACGGTCTGGCTCGCCGCCAGCAGAAGTTCTCCGGTCTTCAGCCCGGCGAGATCGGCAAGCGCACGTTCGGCGGCGCCGGCGCGCGCGAGTACGGCCCGCGCCTCGACGAGGAAAGCGCGGCCGGCCGCGGTCAAGGCGATGCGCCGGCCGATTCGGTCGAACAGCCTGACGCCGTGGCGCTCTTCCAGCGCAGCGATCGCGGCGCTCGCCGCCGACTGGGTCAGATTGAGCTTCTGCGCCGCGCGGGTGACGTGCTCGGCTTCGGCGGCGGCGACGAACACCCGCAATTGTTCCAGCGTCACCTCGTCGCTCGCGATCAGAGAACCACGCGCACCATTAGCAGAGAGAAACCGCTGATGAACAGCGAGGCGAGCAGGCCGAGCGCGAGCGGCCTGAGGCCGCGCGCGCGCAGCCGGCTGATGTCGGTATGCATCCCCATCGCCGCCATCGCCATCGACAACAGGAACGTTGCGGCGACGCCGATCGCCGCGGCGATCTCGCGCGGCACGGCGACCAGGCTGTTGAAGGCGGCGAGGGCGAGAAAGGCCACGAGGAACCAGGGGAACGGCGGCTTCAACCGTTCGCTGTCGCCGGCGAGACCGAGGCGGGCGCTCGCCTCGCCGAGGGCAATGACGACCGGCGCCATCATCGCGACGCGCGTCAGCTTGGCGATTGCGCCGAACTCGCCGGCTTCCCCTCCGCCCTGGAAAGCGGCGGCGACGGCCTGGGCGACTTCGTGGATCGAGGCGCCGGCCCAGACGCCGTAGGCGCGCGGCGCGAGATGCAGGAAACCCTGGGCGAGCGGATAGGCGAACATCGCGATCGTGCCGAACAGGGTGACGCAGGCGATCGCGTAGGCGGCGTCCTCGTCCTTGCCGGCGGTCGCCGTCTTCGCGGCGACGATCGCCGAGGCGCCGCAAATCGACGCGCCGACGCCGATCAGCAGCGCAAGGCCGCGCGGCACGCCAAGCGCGCGGCCGACGAGAATCGTGAAGCCGAGCGTCGCGACCAGCGCTGCGGCGATCCCGGCGAGGCCCGGCGCGCCGATCTCGGCCGCCTGGCGCGCGGTGATCTGCAGGCCGAGCAGGACGATCGAGAGCCGCAGGATTCGCCGCAGCGTGAAATCGACGCCGGGCCGGACGCTGTGCGGCGCGCCGGCGAAGTTGTGGATGACGACGCCAATAATCACCGCCAGAATCATCGGGCTCAGCAGCGAGACGCCGGGGATCAGCCGCAGCGCGAAAGCGGCGGCGGCGACGCCGCCCGTCAGCGCGAGGCCAGGCGCAAGCTTCGCGAGCGCGCCGGCGCAGCGCGTGGGAAGGGCGACGGGTATGTCGGTCAAGGCGGGTCTCCAGGGAGCTTCGCTCTCTTTCCCCGGATAGGTCTAATCGAGCCAACGTATTATAATTGTCATTTTCATCACGAAAATCGATTAGGCGCGGCGACCGTAACCGTCCATCACCAGTCCGGGGGATCGAGGTGAGCGCCCGCGCGGGGAATTGTCGCACATGCGGAGAGGCGGGGGATTCAGCTTGCGCGACAGCAAGCGCATCTTGCGAAAGCGACAGCGAGTCCGCAGTATCAAAAAGTCGTGTTCGCGCCTTGAGCGTGGGCGCGGCGCGCGGCGGCGATCAACGCCCGCCGGCACAGGAGGGGGAGAACCATGAAGACCGTCGACATCACCTATGTCGCGATCGGCTCGCTGTGGCTCGTGGTCGGCATGCTGCTCGGCATCGGCATGGGCGCGGCGCACAATTTCACGCTCGCGCCGCTGCATGCCCACATCAACCTGATCGGCTTCGTCAGCCACGCGATATTCGGCATGGCTTACCGCCACTGGCCGGCGCTGAAGGATTCGGCGCTCGCGCCCTATCAGTTCTGGATCTTCGTCATCGCGACGCCCGTCACGCTGATCGGTCTCTATTTCACCGTGACGGGTGGGCCCGAATTGCCGACGATCGTCGGCTCGATCGCCGTCCTGATCGGCGCGGTGCTGTTCGCCGTGATGATCTGGACCGAACGCCAGCGCGCCTGACCAGCGCGCCGACGGCGTCGCGTAGGCGCGGCTGCCGGCCGGTCGCGCCGTCGCTGGGCGCTACGCCACCGCCTTGATCGTGCGGGCGACCTTATCGACGATCTCGCCGATCTGGGCCTCGCTGACGATCAGCGGCGGCGTCAGTTCGATCGTGTCGCCCGACAGCCGCAGCATGATCCCGGCCTCGTGGAAGGAATATTCGAGCGCAGCATAGCCGCGTTCGCCCGGCCCCGCCGATGACGGCGCGAGATCGATCGCGCCGGTCAGGCCGACGCAGCGGATGTCGAGCACGTTCGGCAAGCCTTTGAGCGTCATCAGCGCGTCGCACCATTTCGGTTCGAGCGCATGCGCGCGCTCGAACAGTTTCTCGTCACGATAGACGTCGAGCGCGGCGAGGCTTGCGGCGCAAGCGAGCGGATGGCCGGAATAGGTGTAGCCGTGGAACAGCTCGATCGCGTGCTCCGGCCCCTTCATGAACGCGTCGTAGATAGGCTTGCGCACGACGACGCCGCCCATCGGCACCGTGCCCGAGGTGACGCCCTTGGCGAAGGTGATCATGTCGGGGACGACGCCGTAGCGCTCGGCGGCGAAGGCGAAGCCGAGACGGCCGAAGCCGGTGATGACTTCATCGAAGATCAGCAGGATGCCGTGCTTGTCGCAGATCGCGCGCAGCTTCTGCAGGTAGCCCTTGGGCGCCGGCAGCACGCCGGTCGAACCCGCCATCGGCTCGACGATCACCGCGGCGATGGTCGAAGCGTCGTGCAGCGCGACGATGCTCTCCAGCGCGTCGGCGAGATGGCCGCCCCNNCCGGCTCGCCCTTGGTGAACGCCTGATGCTCGCGATTGTAAGTCGCCGGCAGATGATCGACGCCGGTCAGCAGCGAACCGAAGAACTTGCGGTTGTTGGATATGCCGCCGACCGAAATGCCGCCGA
>PLRT01000216.1 GCA_003164915.1 Hyphomicrobiales bacterium
TTCCCCGGACAGCCGTGCGCGAAGCGGGGGAGGGCGTCGCTCAATGAGCGATCCCGGCGCAGTTGGCGCCGGCCTGGTCAATCCTTCAGCAGGCGGGCGGCGTCGGCGGCGCTGAAGGGCGCCGGACGCCGCGGCGTGAGCGCGAGCGAAATGGGCGCGCCGCTGCGCGCCGAAGCGACGATCGCATCGGCGGCTTCGACGACATGCGCGGCAAGGTCTGCCGGCGTCCGGTGGGGCTGCCCGCGCTCCATCGCGTCGACCATCTCGGCGACGCCGATGCCGCGATAATTGGCGTGGAGCGGCTCCTCGGGCGGCCAGTTGGGACGATTCAACGGCTCGTCGTCGAGCGGAACTGTCTCCCATTCGCCTCGAGGCCGCGCGAATTTCAGCGGGCCGCCGTGCCAGTTGGGATGCGGCAGGCTGAGCGAGCCGAGCGTGCCGTGGATTTCAAGGTCCGGCTGTGAATTCCGCCACACATCCCAGCTCGTCGTCAGGGTCGCCTGCACGCCCAGGCGGAACGTGGCCAGCGCCAGCACGCTGGTCATGACCTCGACCGGAAAGGTCATCCCCTTCTGCGGTCCCTCGGCGGTGAAGGTGCGGGTGTCGAAGCCACGGAACCCCGTCGCATAGACCTGCTCGATCGGTCCGAGGAGCGCGATCAAGGCCGCCAGAAAGTAGGGGCCGACGTCGTGAACCGGGCCGCCGCTGGGCGCGCGATAGAAAAAGGCCGGGTTTGGATGCCAGTCGTCGGCCCCATGATACAGGATCGAGGCGGTCGCCATCAGCGGGCGGCCGATCGCGCCGGCGTCGATCAGGGCGCGCGCCTTCTGGAGGCCGGCGCCGAGAATCGTGTCGGGAGCGACGCCGAGCCTGAGACCGCGACTTTCAGCCGTATCGACGAGGGCGGCGGCCTCCTCCAGCGTGGTCCCCAGCGTCTTCTCGCAAAAGACGTGTTTGCCCGCCCTGAGCGCCGCCATGGTGGTCGCATAATGCGCCGTCGGCGGCGTCAGGTTGAGGATGATATCGATGTCGTCGCGGGCGATCAGCCCGTCCGGCGTTTCTCCTGCGACGCCCCAGGCGGCAGCGCGCGCACGCGTGCGCTCCGCGTCGACATCGGCCACCGCGACAACGCGATAGTTGCGCATGCGGGCCGCGTTGCGGACGTAAACATCCGCGATCGATCCCGCGCCAAGGACGCCTACCGATTTCACGACCAGAACTCTATTGACCGATCGCTGGTCGCTGGAGGGCATGCGCAAGCCATGGACTCAGCCTTTCAGCGCGCCGGCGGTCAGACCGCTGATGAACTGCCGTTGCAACACGAGGTAGACGAGGACGACCGGAACGAGCGCGATGATCAGCCCGGAGCAGAGCGCGGTGTAGTCGGTCCCGTACTGCCCGACGGCCTGAAACACCGCCGATTGCACCGTCTTCTTGCCGGGAGACGTGATGAGCGTGTTGGAGAACATGAACTCGTTCCACGTGTACAGCGACTGAATGATCACGACGGTAGCCATGCCGGGGCGGGCCAGCGGCAAGTAGATGTGCCAGAACACCTGAAAGTCGTTGCAGCCGTCGATCCGCGCCGAGTCGCCGAGTTCGCCAGGCAGGCTGAGGAAGAACGTCCGCATCAGGAAAATGGCGAAGGCGACGCCGCCGCCGACATAAGACAGCGCCAGCCCGGTCAGCGAATTGAGCAGATGCAGCGACCTCAGGAATTGAAACATGGGGATCAGGATCGCCTGCGGCGGGATCATCATCGCTCCGATGAAGGCGTAGAAGGCGACCTCGCGTCCCGGAAACCGGTAGCGCGCGAACGCGTAGGCCGCCGGGGTCGCCAAGGCGACGACCAGCGCGACCGTCAGGCTGGTGACATAAAGAGAGTTCTCCAGATGGACCGGAAAGTTCATCGCGAACCACACGCGCGGGAAGTTCCGCCAATTGATCTCCGCGGGCAGCACCGTGTTGAAGACTTCGTGCGAGTCCTTCACCGAGGTGATGATCATCCACAATAGCGGGAAGGCCTCCACGATCGCGATCGTCACCAGGATGACGTAGATGAGCGTGCGCGTGAAAGTCAGCGCCCAGTTCGCCGGGGCGATCGCTTTGCGGAAGCCGCGCATCGATAGCACTCTCTGGCCGCCGATCATTCTGAGCCGCCTCACATTTCGATCTGGGAGTCGAGATCGGCGCGCCGGCCAAGACGGATCTGGATGATCGAGACCACGATGCTGAGCAGCAGGATGACGATCGCGATCGCCGTCGCGTAGCCGAGCCTTGAATTGGAGGCGCCCATGGCGCCGAAGGCGATGGTGTAGAGGTAGGTGCCGAGCGTCGCGCTGGCGTAGTCGGGGCCGCCGGCGGTCATCACCCAGATCTGGTCGAAGACCTTGATGCCGTTGATGGTGTTGAGAACGATGACGATCAGGATCACCGGCCAGATCGTCGGAACACTGACGTGAAGGAAGCGGCTCCAGGCTTTGGCGCCGTCCAGTTCGGCGGCCTCGTAGAGTTCCTTGGGCACGCCTTGCAGCGCCGCGAAGAAGATGACGAGATAGAAACCAAGCGACTGCCACACCGATACGATGATCACGCTCGGCATGACGGTGTCGACGCCGGCGAGCCACAGGGGGGCGAAATCGCCAAGTCCGATCGCCCGCAGGAGACTGTTCACAGCGCCGAAATTGGGCTCGAACAGCATGGCCCACAGCAGGCCGCTGATGGTCAGCGAAATGATCACCGGCATGAAGTAGAGCGTCCGGAACGCTGTGCTTCCGCGGATGCCGGAATTGAGCAGGCTGGCGATCAGCAGCGGCAGAACGGTCTGCAAGATCACGGTGCACACCGTGAAATATGCGGTGTGCCAAAGCGCCCGGAAGAACGTCGCGTCGTGAATGAGGTTCAGGTAGTTGCTGAACCCGACCCAGGTGGGCGGCGTCATGCCGTCCCAGCGCTCCAGACTGAGCAGGACGGCGTCCGCCATCGGCGCCGCCATCGTCAGGATCAACGCCAGCGCGGCGGGGGCGATGAACAACGCCGGCGCGATCAACGGTCGCAGCCGCAACGACAGGCTCTTCGGACGGACGGCTGTTGCCATGTGCGACGCCACCATTCGCTGCGCCGCCGCACAAAGGCGGCGACGCAGCCGGAAAAGAGACGCGAGGGCGCGCCGGTCGGTTACTTGCTGCGCGCGGCCATCACGTCCGCCTCGATCTTCTTGGCCCCGTCGGCCGGCGAAATCGAGCCGTCGAGGGCGCTCTGGCAGACGTTGGAGACAGAATCCCAACTGCCAGGCCCGAAGAGGATGTGATCGGCGGCGTCGGTCGTGATCCACGGGATCATCGTACGAACCTTTGGGTTGTCGATCTGATCGACGGCGCTCTTGAGCGCCGGGAACGACTGCAGACCCTTTGCGCGCCAGTTGTAGACATCGGGGCGGAAGATGTAGGCGACGAACTTGACCGCGAGATCCTTGTTCGGGCTCTTGGCGTTGACCGACCACGCCTCGCCTGCGCCGTCGCCGGTGAAGTGGACGCCGTCGGCCGTCACCGCCGGCACCTTGTGGACGGAGTAGTTGTCGAGCCAATCCTTGCTGCCGTCGTGCGCGAAGATGCCAGGCGTCCACGATCCGCCAAAAAACATGGCGGCGCGCCCCTGATAGGCCAACTGATAGCTTTGGGGGTCGTCTATGCCGTTAATTCCGGGCGGGAACACGCCGGCCTTGGCAAGGCGCTCGAGCAGCCCGAGCGCATCGACGACCGGCTTCGAATCCCAGCTGAGGCCGGGCGCGGTGTGATCGTCGAGCGCGTAGACGTCGCCGCCGTTCTGAGCGACAAGCGGCAGAAAGAAGTCCGGGCAGGTGTTGCGCGTCAGGTTGCCCCAGGCGAGCGGGATATATCCCTTGGCCTTGAACTTGGGCGCGTCTGCGATCAACTCGTCCCAGGTGTTGGGCACGGTCAGACCGACGTCCTTCATGATCCGATCGTTGGCGAAGACGCCGAAGTCCTGGGCCATGTCGGCGAGGCCGTAGGGCTTGTTGTCGAAGGTGTACTGGCGCAGCGGTCCGGCGAAGAATCGGTCGAAGAACGACTGGTCGAACACGTCGCGGAAGTTCACCAGGAGACCGGCGCGGCCGAGCTCGCCCGTCTTGGTGCCGCCGTTGAACACGTCGGGCAGCGACCCCCCGGCAATCATCGCGGTCAAGGTCGGAAGATACTGGCTGAACGCGACGAAATTGCTCTCGACCTTGACGCCGGGATTCTCGGCCTCGAATCCGGCGACGGTCTTGTCCCAATAAGGAGTCCCGGCGACGTAGGCGGTTTGCCAGCTCATCACGTGAAGCGTGGTCTCGGCCAGCGCAGGGTGAACGGCTGCTGCGGCGAATAACGCGGTGGCGGTCGCGGCGACGAACCTTTTCATAGCATCTCCTCCCTAAATTTCGCTCTCGGGCCAATTCTCCCGACTCTCGAGAGCCACGAACGGCGGAACGTTCATCGTATCGGCAGCCAAAGGGGCGGTTCGTTCCGTCGCTTCCGTCCCTGAGGTTGATTTTCCCGACCCGCCCGATGCGCCGGCGTCCGGCGACGACGTCTCCTCGCTGGCGCGCAGGGAACCGTTGACCGCCCACATCGATTGCACCGCCCGTTCCTGGTAGGGGTGGTCGCGTACGACGGTCTCGTTGAGTTCGATGCCGCCGAGGCCGGGGAGGGCGCTGACCGCGTAGCTGCCGCCCACAGGCATGGGGCAGTTCGCGATCAGCTCGCGGCGCCAAGCGACGTCGAATTCCGAAAAGGATTCCTGAGGGACGACGTTGGTCGTCGCGGCGTAGAGCTGAAGGATCGCGGCGGTTGCGATCGGGCCAAACGGGCAATGGAACGACACCGGCAGGTAAGCCGAGTCGGCGAGCACGGAAATCTTCTTGGCCTCGAGCAGGCCGCCAACCTGGATGGGATCGGGTTGGACGATGTGCGGGCGCCCCTCGGCGAGAAGCAGCGGAACCTGGTAGCGCGAATAGCAGCGTTCGCCGACGGCGATCTGGAGTCCCGGCGGGCGGGCCACCTGGCCAAGCGCGATATAGTTCTCCGGATCGACCGGCTCCTCGAACCAGTCGGCGCCGGCCTCGGCGAGCTGATGGGCAAGCCGGCTCGCCGTGCCGACGCTGAAGCGTCCATGGCCGTCGACGAACACCTGAACGTCTCGGCCTACCGCCGCGCGCACCGCGGCGACATCCTCGATTCCACGCCGAAGCTCGGCGCGACCGGGATCGCGTCCCAAGCCCCAGAACGGATCGAACTTCAAGGCGCGATAGCCCGCTGCGGCCACGGCGCGGGCGGCGGCGCCTGCGCCTGCGCCGGTCTCCGGGTGATGCCAGCCGTTGGCGTAGGCCGGAATTTCGGCATGCACGCGCCCGCCGAGCAGGTTGAAGACCGGCTGCCCCAGGGCTTTGCCGCAGATGTCCCACAGGGCGAACTCGATCGCCGCTATCGCGCTGTTGAGGACCGGACCGCCGCGCGCATACTCGTTGCGATACATGGCCTGAACGAGGCGCTCGACCTCAAAAGGCGAGGCGCCGAGCACATAACGGGTGGTCATGTGGTCGATGGCTGCGGCGACGGTGCGCGCCTGCCACTGCATTGTGCCCTCGCCGAGCCCGCAGAGCCCTGTATCCGTGTGCACACGGGTGAGAACGAGATTGTTCCACCCATGGCCGACCAGGAACACTTCGACGCGGGTGACCTTCACGCCCTACCTCCCGCCAGCGCCTGCGCGCGCCGTTGGGACAGAGGTATATAATCTTCCTATCACAGTCTATAGAATTTTCGTTGCGCTTGACAGAATCTTCGGGTTGCCGTTTGTGGGGAGCGGCGGGAGCAAACGGATGGCCAAGAATTCCAGCCTTTCCCACCGCGTCACCAGCGACCTGCGCCGGGACATCGTCGCCGGGGTTCTTGCGCCGGGCGCGTGGCTCAAGACCGAGGAGCTTGCGGCGCGCTATGGGGTGAGCGCCAACCCGGTTCGAGAGGCGCTGTGGCGGCTGCAGGGCGAGGGCTTCGTCGTCGCCAATCCCAACCAGGGCGCCCGCGTGCGCACCGTCGACGACGATTTTGTTCGCAACATTTTCGAGATTCGCGAGGCGATCGAGCCCATCTTCGTGCGCCGCTTCTGCCAGCGGGCGACCCCCGCCGATCTCGATCGTCTGCGCCTCGCGTCGGCCGCCTTCTCCGAGGTGGCCGCCGACCGGCCGAGCGATTTCGAGGCCCTCGAAGCCGCCAACCGGGATTTCCACGCCGTCATCCTCGAGCGCGAATTCAACACCCCTGCGATCGAAGCGATGGAACGCTACGCCGGCATCATCAACGCCACCCGCGCCAAGCTGCCGATCACGACTTCGCGCTTGCGCCAGCGGATCGCCCAGCACCTCGAAATCATCGAGGCGATCGCGGCGGGGGACCCCGAGACGGCCGCGCGGGCGGCGATCGAACATGTCCGGGGCGCGGGAGAAGACCTGCTCCGTCTGATGCAGCAGGCGCGGATGATCGGCGCCCGCGAGGCGAGACTGACCGAGTCCGTCGCGCGCTGAGCGGCGGAGGCGACGGCCGGCAAGGCGACTTGAAGCGCTCGCAAGCCGCGGGACGGCGGGGGCCCGCACGCGACTCATTGCCAACCCATGATTGTTATATATCATTGCCGATGAATTCTATATGATTTTCCCTCGGAGTCTAAAAGAGGAATGTGTTTGATGGCGCTCAGCGTGCTCTATATCGGCGGAACGGGGCAGATTTCCCTGCCGTGCGTCGAGGCCTCGCTGGCCGCCGGCCACGATGTGACGATCCTCAACCGCAACAAGACCGCCGCGCGCCTGCCGACGGGAGTCAAAACGCTGGTCGGCGATATGAACTCGGCCGCCTACGGCGAACTCGGCGGTAAGCATTTCGACGTCGTCGCCCAGTTCCGTCTCTACACGCCCGACCAGATGAAGCGCGACATCGCGACCTTCGCCGGAAAGACCGGGCAATACGTGTTCATCTCGTCGGCTTCCGCCTACGAGAAGCCGGTCCGCCATTACATGATGACCGAGCGGACGAAGCTCGACAACAAGTTCTGGCAATACAGCCGCGACAAGATCGCCTGCGAGCAGCTGCTGCGCGATCAGGACAAGCTCGCCTACACCATCGTTCGTCCGGCCCACACCGTGCGCACCTACATGCCGATCGAGGTCGGCGACGCCGACAACGCGATCCGCCGCATGATCGCCGGCAAGCCGGTGATCGTCACCGGCGACGGTTCGTCGCTGTGGACGCTGACGCGCTCGGTCGACGTCGCCCGCGCCTTCGTGCGGCTGCTCGGCGCCCCCAAGGCGATCAACGACGACTTCCACATCACCACAGACCGCGGCTTCACCTGGAACCAGATCCACGACGCCATCGCCCGCGGCTTTGGCGTCGAGGCGATCCACGCCTATGTCCCGACCGACGTGCTGGTCGCCTACGAGAAGGAATGGGAAGGCCCGCTGATGGGCGACAAGACGTGGTGCGCCCTCTACGACAATTCCAAGGTCAAGGGCCTCGTCGGCGAGTTCCACGCTTCGCAGGACATCGACGAGATCCTCGCCGACTCGGTGATGCACGCCAAGCAGCGCCTGAACGCCGCGCCGCCGGCGCAGAGCGCCGAAGACCAGCTCATCGATCGGATCATCGCCGCGCAGGCCTCCGTCCGGCCGTGACGCCTGTGACCAAGCGGAGAATGACGTAGACTGCGCGCCGCCCATCGCCGCGCGCAAAATCCTCACCCGCGCAGCGGGGGAGGGGGACCGCGCGTCAGCGCGGTGGAGGGGGAATGCCCATGCGAGCGCCCCACCAGACGGTCGAAAGCGCCCGACGCCTGCGCCGCAACCTGTCGCCGCCGGAAGCGCGGCTGTGGAGCCGGCTGCGGGCGCGCGCCGAGGGCCCTCGGCGACGCCTTGTGCGCGCAATCCCCTCCGCGTCATGGCCGGGCTTGACC
>PLRT01000260.1 GCA_003164915.1 Hyphomicrobiales bacterium
AGACTCTCGGCATGTGAAGAATTGCAACCGCAATCGCCGCCAGACCGCGAAGTCCATCCAAGGTCGCGAATTGATGGCGACAATCGACTGTCATCGGATAAGTCTCGCAAGGTCGCCCCAGTCGGACGACTAGACGAGACTATCCGTTTCATGACTGGCCGAAAAGTCAAGCAACGCGCATGCGGCGGTGCGAACGCGCCGTCGTGGCGAAACCCGGATGTCGTCGCGATCGGCGCGCCCTTGGTGTGAGCGCGCCGCCGGCGGCCGAAAGCGAGCGGTTAGCCTCTCAGCGCCCGCATATGCGCGATCAGCCCGGCGGTGGACGGATCGAGGGCGCTCAAATCGGCTTGGGCGTCGGCGACGATCGGCGCGAGGCGGGAGGCGAGCTCCTTGCCGAGTTCGACGCCCCACTGGTCGAACGGGTTGATGTCCCAGATCGCCGCCTCGACGAACACCTTGTGTTCGTAGAGCGCGATCAGCCGCCCGAGCATGCGCGGGTCGAGTCGCGAATACAGCAGCGTGGACGACGGCCGGCTGCCGGAGAAGGTCTTGTGCGGCGCGAGCCGCGCCGCTTCGGCCGGGCTCGCGCCCTGCCGGGCGGTGATCGCCTCGGCCTCGGCGCGGGTGCGGCCGCGCATCAGCGCTTCGCCCTGGGCGAAGCAATTGGCGAGCAGCAGGTCGTGGTGATGCGCGTCGGCGTTGGTCGGATTGGCGGCGACGAGGAAGTCGAGCGGGACGATCTCCGTGCCCTGGTGGAGGAGCTGGAAGAAGGCGTGCTGGCCGTTGGTGCCCGGCTCGCCCCAGACGACCGGTCCGGTCGGGCGCTCGGCCGGCGTTCCGTCGCGGCGCACGCTCTTGCCGTTGCTCTCCATCTGCAATTGCTGGAGGTAGGCGGGGAAGCGCGCGAGCCGCTGGTCGTAGGGGATCACCGCTTGCGAGGCGTAGCCCAGCGCGTCGCGGTTCCACACGCTCATCAGCCCCATCAGCAGTGGGATGTTGCGCTCAGGCGGCGCCTCGCGGAAATGCGCGTCGACCTCACCGCCGCCGCTGAGGAATTCGAGATAATGTTCCGGCCCGATGGCGATCGCCAGCGGCAGGCCGATGCTCGACCAGATCGAATAGCGGCCGCCGACCCAGTCCCAGAAGCCGAACACCCGATTTGCCTCGACGCCGAATTCGGCCACCTTGTCGAGCCGCGTCGACACCGCGGCGAAATGATCGGCGACCGCGCCTTCGCCGAGCGCGGCGACGATCCAGGCGCGCGCGGTTCTCGCATTGGTCATCGTCTCCTGGGTGGTGAAGGTCTTGGAGGAGACGATGAACAGGGTCCGCGCTGGCTCGAGCCCGCGCAGCGTGTCGGCGATGTCGGCGCCGTCGACGTTGGAGACGAAATAGCTGTGCAGGCCCGGCTGGGCGTAGGGCGCGAGGGCGCGCGCCGCCATCGCCGGACCGAGGTCGGAGCCGCCGATGCCGATGTTGATCACATTGATCATCGGCTGGCCATGCGCGCCGCGCACCCGTCCCTCGCGCACGTCGGCGGCGAAGGCGAGCATCTTGTCGCGCTCGGCCTTGATCGCCGGCGCGACGTCGACGCCGTCGACCAGGATCGGAGCGCCGGAAAAGTCACGCAACGCGCTGTGCAGCGCCGCGCGCCGTTCGGTCGAATTGACCAGCTCGCCACGGAACATCGCGTCGCGCTTGGCGGCGACGTCGGCCGCCTCGGCGAGCGACAGCAGCAGGCGCAGCGTCTCGGCGTCGATCCGCTGCTTGGAGAAATCGTAAAGCAGATCGCCCAAGATGGCGTGGAAGCGGTCGTAGCGGGCCGGATTGGCGGCGAAGAGATCGGCAACCGAGCGGGCGAGCAGCGAGGCGCGCCGAGCGGCGAGCTCGGCGAAGACAATCGCTGGCGTCGATTCGGTCATGGAGCTTTCCCTTTCCGGCGCGGCGCACTATGCGTTGCGCCTGCCCCGCCGCGCCGAGCATGCTTCTATGCCGCCCCAATTGCAATTGCGAGACATCCGCCTGACGCTCGGCGGCGCGCCGCTGCTCGACGGGGCCGAGTTGTCGATCGCGCCGGGCGAGCGCATCGCCCTGGTCGGCCGCAACGGTTCGGGCAAGTCGACGTTGCTGCGCATCGCGGCGGGCGAAGCGGCCCCGGACGGCGGAACGCGCTTCGTCCAGCCCAGCGCGCGATTGCGCTACCTGCCGCAGGAGCCCGATCTCTCCGGCCACGCCACGACGCTCGATTTCGTTCTGGCGGGCCTCGGCGAGACCGACGACCCCTATCGCGCGCGCGCGCTGATGGAGGATCTCGGCGTCGACCCCAGGGCGGATCCGGCGAGGCTCTCCGGCGGCGAAGCGCGCCGCGCGGCGATCGTGCGTGTGCTGGCCGCCGATCCCGACATCCTGCTGCTCGACGAGCCGACCAATCATCTCGATCTGATCGCGATCGAGTGGCTGGAGAAGACGCTCGCCGAATCGCGCGCCGCCTTGGCGGTCGTCAGCCATGACCGCCGCCTGCTCGCCGACCTGACGCGCGCGACGGTCTGGCTCGATCGCGGCCGCACGCGCCGCCTCGACCAGGGTTTCGCCGCCTTCGAGGCGTGGCGCGACACGTTGCTGGAAGAAGAGGAGCTCGCGCGCCACAAGCTCGACCGCCGCATCGTCGAGGAAGAGCATTGGATGCGTTACGGCGTCACCGCGCGGCGCAAGCGCAACATGCGCCGGGTCGGCGAGCTGGCGACGATGCGGCGCGAGCGGCGCGAGGAGCGTCGCGCGGAAGGCGTCGCGACCATGGCCGCGCAGGACGCGCGATCGTCCGGCGCGCTGGTGATCGAGGCCGAGAGGATTTCCAAGAGCTACGGCGGGCGTCCGGTGGTCAGGGATTTCTCGACTCGGGTGATGCGCGGCGACCGGGTCGGCGTGGTCGGCGCCAACGGCGCCGGCAAGACGACGCTGATCGAGCTGATGTCCGGCGCGCTGGCGCCCGATTCCGGCGTGGTGCGGCTGGGAACCAATGTCGCGATGGCCAAGCTCGACCAGAAGCGCGCCTCGCTCGAACCGACGACGACGCTGTCGGACGCGCTGACCGGCGGCGGTTCGGACTTCGTGCAGGTCAACGGCGAGCGCAAGCACGTCGTCGGCTACATGAAGGACTTCCTGTTTTCGCCCGAACAGGCGCGAACGCCGATCGGCAAGCTGTCGGGCGGCGAGCGCGGCCGACTGACGCTGGCGCGCGCGCTGTCGCAGCCGTCGAACCTGATGGTGCTCGACGAGCCGACCAACGACCTCGACCTCGAAACGCTCGATCTGTTGCAAGAGCTGCTCGGCGATTATTCCGGCACGATCCTGCTCGTCAGCCACGACCGCGATTTCCTCGATCGCGTCGCGACCTCGGTGATCGCGGCCGAGGGCGACGGCGGCTGGCGCGAATACGCGGGCGGTTATTCGGATCTGGTCGCGCAGCGCGGCTACGGACTGTCCGGCGCGCGCGTCGCCGAAGCGCCGAAGGCGGAGAAGGCGCCGGCGCGGGAAGCGACCGAGCGCGCGGGGGCGAAACGCAAGCTGTCGTTCAACCAGAAGCGCGCGCTGGAGCGGCTGCCCGGCCAGATCGCCGCGCTGCGCGACGAGATCGCCGGGCTGGAGGCCAAGCTCGCCGACGTCGATCTGCACGGCCGCGATCCGGCCGGCTTCGATCGCGCGACGCGCGCCTACGCCGACAAGCGCGCCGAGCTCGAACGCGCCGAGGACGACTGGCTGGCGCTCGAGATTTTACGCGAGGCGCTCGAAGCTTAGGCGCTTGACGGCGGGGGCGTATGCGCCAATCCTCCCGGCGGGAGAACGTCGGAGGCGTCGCGATGGCGCGCACGGTCAAGCTGCTCGTCGGCTCGAAGAAGGGCGTCTTCATTCTCGCCAGCGACGAGCGACGGCGCGTGTGGCGCCTCTCGGGACCGTTCTGCGAGAACTGGCCGATCCACCATGTCGTCGGCGACCCGCGCGACGGCGCGATCTACGGCGCCGGCGGCAACGAATGGTTCGGCCCGGCGATCTGGAAATCGCAGGACGGTGGGTCGCGCTGGACGCATTCGAGCCGCGGCCTCGCCTATTCGGAAGGCGAGACGCCGATCAAGGCGGCCTGGAGCGTCGCGCTCTCCCACGGTCGGCTCTACGCCGGCGTCGAACCGGCGGGGCTGTTCGTCAGCGGCGACGGCGGCGCGAGCTTCGAACCGGTGCAGGGCCTGCGCGGCCACCCGACGCGTCCGGAGTGGAAGCCCGGAGGGGCGGGTTTGATTCTCCATTCGATCGTGCTCGATCCCGTCGACGCGGAGCGGATCTGGGTTGCGATCTCGGCGGCGGGCGTCTTCTACAGCGGCGACGGCGGCGCGACCTGGACGCCGCGCAACAAGGGGACGCGCGCCGACTTCCTGCCCGAAGGCCAGCGCTATCCGGAGTTCGGCCAGTGCGTGCATTGCCTGGTCAAGGCGCCCGGGCGTGGCGACCGGCTCTATCAGCAGAACCACTGCGGCATGTATCGCAGCGACGACGGCGGCGAGAGCTGGACCAGCGTCGAGGCCGGCCTGCCGTCGAGTTTCGGCTTCCCCGCCGCCGCCCATCCGCGCGACGCCGACGCGCTGTTCCTGTTTCCGCTCAACGGCGCCGAGCAGGGCCGCTTCGCACCCGACGGCAGGCCGACGGTGTGGAAGACGACCGACGCCGGGGCGCATTGGCGCGGGCGGAGCGCCGGTCTGCCGCAGGGCGACGCCTATTTCGGCGTGCTGCGCCAGGCGATGGCGACCGACGCGCTCGATCCGGCCGGCGTCTATTTCGGCGCCGGCAACGGCGCCGTCTACGCCAGCGCCGACGAGGGCGAGAGCTGGACCCGGATCGCCGACAACCTGCCGACCATCTCGTCGGTTGAAACGCTGGTGATCGATGCGTGACGGTTCGCTGCGACGATAGCCGGCCGGCGCTGGTGCGCCTGCCCGCCCCGCTGACGGCGCTGTTCCCCGGCGCGCCGCGCGTCGTCGAATTGCCGGGCGGCAGCGTGGGCGATCTGATCGACGCGCTCGATGCGCGCTGGCCCGGCATGCGCGACCGGCTGTGCGATTCGACGCCGGCGGTGCGCCGCCACGTCAATGTGTTCGTCGACGGCGCGCGCGCCAAGCTCGACGACGCGGTTCCGCCCGGCGCCGACGTCTACATCCTGACCGCGATCAGCGGCGGCTAGGGCGCGAGCGCGGTTTCGACGATGCGCGTGAAATAGGCGATGCCGTAGGGCAGCGCGGCGTCGTTGAAATCGTATTCGGGATGATGCAGGCCGGCGGTGTCGCCGTTGCCGAGCCAGACGAAGGCCCCCGGCCGCGCCTCGAGCATGTACGAGAAATCCTCGGCGCCCATCACCGGCGGCTCGTCGGTCTTCACCTTGTCCGCTCCGACCGCGTCGCGGGCGACGCCGGCGGCGAATTCGGCCTGCTTGGCTGGATTGACCGTCACCGGATAGTTGCGCCGATAGTCGATCGTGAACTTGACGCCGGAGGCGGCGGCGATCCCGGCGACGATCTCGCGAAAGCGCCGCTCGACGAGGTCGCGGACCGCCGGCGACAGCGTGCGCACCGTCCCCTCGAGCTCGGCCGACTGCGGCAGGATGTTGTCGGTGTTGCCGGCGGTGAACCGCGCCACCGAGACGACGCCGGATTCGAGCGGGTCGACGCTGCGCGAGACGATCGTCTGCAGCGCGGTGACGATCTGTGCGCCGGCGACGACGACGTCGATGCAATTGTGAGGAAAGGCGGCGTGCCCGCCCTTGCCTTCGAGCTTGACGACGAAGAAGTCGGCTGACGCCATCGCCGCGCCCGTGCGGATCGAGATGTCGCCGAGCGGGAGTTTGGGCGCGTTGTGCAGGGCGTAGACTTCGTCGATGGCGAATGTGTCCATCAGCCCGTCGTCGATCATCGCCTGGGCGCCGCCGCCGCCTTCTTCGGCCGGCTGGAAGATGACGACCGCCGTGCCGGCGAAATCGCGGGTGGCGGCGAGATAGCGCGCCGTGCCGAGCAGGATCGCAGTATGGCCGTCGTGGCCGCAGGCGTGCATGCGGCCGGGAACGGTGGAACGATAGGGCAGGTTGGTGGTCTCGACGATCGGCAAGGCGTCCATGTCGGCGCGCAGGCCGATCGTGCGTCCGGTTGCGCCCTTGCGGCCCTTGATGACGCCGACGACGCCGCTGCGACCGATGCCGGTGCGAACCTCGTCGCACCCGAATTCGCGCAGTCGCTCGGAGACGAACGCCGAAGTCTGATCGAGGTCGTAGAGAAGCTCGGGATGGGCGTGGAGATGGCGCCGCCAGCGCTGCGCGTCGGGAACGAGCTGAGCGATAGCGGGATTTACGGTCATGATCGGCGCACTCCGGAATGGGATCGATCAGAGTGGGCGCTTCGCTGCGGCGCTGTCAACGACACTGCGCGGCTCGAGATGCAATTTGGCGCGATCGCCTTCGGCGCGCGCGCGTTAACAACCCGTTGACGCTGCCGCGAGGATTGCCGAGCGCCGTAACCGTTTGCCGACCCGCGCGACGCTAAGCTAGCCAACGGGTGAGCCCGAACCGGGCGCGAGTTCGAGATGAGCGGCGAAACGGCGCGCGGCCTCGGGCCGTTCGATCCCTATTGGACGCAGGACGTCAGACCCCCGCGGCGCGGCGGCGGCTGGCGCGGTCGGCTGGCGTTCGGAGCCGGCGCGGCGCTGGCGCTGGTCGGCGTGGCCGCCTTCGCGCCGGCGTCCATGTCACCCACCAAAGACGGCGGCGCAAGCGTGGTCGCTGCGGCGCGACCGGGCGATGTCGTCGATCCATCCGCTCAGCCGGCGCTCACGCTCGACGACGTCGCGGCAGACGCCGTCAGCCATGAAACGCGGATCGATCGCGCTGGCCGCGGGCGCAGCGACGCGCTGAGCGTCGGCCGGTTCTATGGCGAGGAGCCGGCGCTGCGCGTCGAGTTGTGGCGCGACGGCGGGCGGCGCGCGGCGGTCAGCCTGTTCGTCGCCGCAGCGGAGACCGCGGCGGCAGGCGGCGCGGCGGTCGAGCGGCTCGGCGCGACGCAAGATCTCGACAGCGCCTCGGGCCCGATCGAGTGGGCGAAGCTGACGTTGGCGGGCGGCGGCGGGCGCGGCTGCGCCGTGTTCCGGCTGGCGGCGCGGGAAGGCGGCCTGCGCGGCGTCGTCTGCGCCGCTTCGGGCGCGACGGTCGACGAACGGTCGCTCGCCTGTCTGATCGAGCGGCTTAACCTGACCAAGGCGGGGCGCGAGGCCGGCTTCGCCGAAGTGTTGAAGGCGTCGCCGCCGCGACGGGTCGCCTGCCGCACGCCGCTCGGCTGAGGGTTCAGACCTCGGCGCGCTCGAACGCGGCGACGATCGCGTCGCCCATCTCGCTCGTCGACACGACGCGGCTGCCTTCGGAGCGGATGTCGGCGGTGCGAAGACCGTTCGCCAACGCGCTGGCGATCGCGGCGTCGAGCCGGTCGGCGACTTCGCCGAGGCCGAAGGAATAGCGCAGCGCCATGCCGAGCGAGCCGATCATCGCGATCGGATTGGCGAGACCCTTGCCGGCGATGTCGGGCGC
>PLRT01000019.1 GCA_003164915.1 Hyphomicrobiales bacterium
GCGCGAAGGCGAACGCCAGCGCCAGCCATCCGACGATCATCGTCGTTCCGCCGATCGGCGCCGCGTAGGGAAACAGCCGACCGCCGAGGAATGCGCGCGCCGAAAGGTCTGCGGCGAAGAGGATCGCGCCGACCGCCAGGATCAGGCCGGCGACGGTCGGCCAGGGACCGGCGCGATGGGCGCAGACGCCGATCAGCGTCGCCGCATGAAGAATGAGAAACAGCGCAGCGGTCCGCCCAAGTTCGCCGCCGTCGCTGTGGGTCGCCGCCGCCGCCAGAGCGACCCCGGCGGCGCCCATCAGCGCGGCGACGCAGGCGAGGAAACGCTGGGCGGGCGCCATGGTCGGCCTCCGAAATTGCGGTTGGCCGTCCGTCTTAGAGGAGCTGGGCTTGGGCCGCCAGCGGCTTACGCGCGCCAGCGCGATGGGTTAGAGAACAAGGCCCGACGACGACGCCCGCGCGCGAGCCCGCCGATGCCGTTTCTGCACCATATGCACGCGTTCATTTTGCACTACGGCTATTTCGCCGTGTTCTTCCTTGTCGCGCTGGAGAGCGCCGGCGTGCCGATGCCGGGGGAGACCGCCTTGGTCAGCGCCGCCGTGTTCGCCGCCACCGGTTCGCTCAACATCGTTCTCGTCGTGCTCTGCGCGGCGGCGGCGGCGATCCTCGGCGACAACGCCGGCTATTGGGTCGGGCGCGAGTTCGGCTTTCCGCTCGTCTATCGCTACGGGCGCTACATACGCGTCGACGAAGGGCGGCTGAAGGTGGCGCAATATCTGTTCCAACGGCACGGCGGCAAGATCGTCTTCTTCGGCCGTTTCGTGGCGGTGCTGCGCGCCTTCGCCGCCTTCCTAGCCGGCGTCAACCATCTCGCCTGGCCGCGCTTCCTGCTGTTCAATGCGCTCGGCGGCCTCGTCTGGGCGACGATCTTCGGCGCAGGCGGCTATGCTCTCGGCCACGCCTTCGAGCACTACGCGCGCCCGGTCGGGATCGCCGCGCTGATCGCCGCGGTGATTGGCGTTGTGCTCGCCAGCCGCTTCATCGCCCATCACGAGGGGCGCATTCGCGCCGAAGCGGAAGCGGCGATCCCGGGGCCGCTGGTCGCGCCGAAGGGCCGTCCGGAAAACGGCTAGCCGGCGCGCGCCATCGCGATCGGCAGGCGCTCGCGCGGCGCGATCCATACCCTCAGCTTTTCCGAGCGCCGCAGGAAGTCGACGCTGACGGTGCGGGCGATCTTGTCGGCGTCGAGCGCGCGCATCAGCGCGCCGACGCTGGTGACCGGCCTGTCGTCGAGCGCGACGACCAGGTCGCCGGTCAGCAGGCCCGCCTGCGCGGCGGGGCCGGCCTGATCGACCTCGATCAGCCGGGCGCCGTTCGCCTGCTCGAGCCCGAGGCGCAAGCCGACGCGGCGCGGAATCGTCGTGGTCGCGGCGCCGACGCCGATATAGGCGCGGCGCACGCGGCCGTGGCGCGCGATCTCGCCGGCGACGAAATGGGCGGTGTTGGAAGCGACGGCGAAGCAGATGCCCTGCGCGCCCATGATGATTGCGGTGTTGATGCCGATCACCTCGCCCGCCGACGAAACCAGCGGGCCGCCGGAATTGCCGGGGTTGAGCGCGGCGTCGGTCTGCACCACGTCCTCGATCATCCGGCCGGTGCGCGATTGCAGCGAGCGGCCGAGCGCCGAGACGACGCCGGCGGTCACCGTCGCGTCGAAGCCGAGGGGGTTGCCGATCGCGATGGCGATTTGGCCGCGTTTGAGCCGCGAACTGTCGCCGAGCCTGGCCGCTGGCAGCGTCACGTCCTCGTCGACGCGCAGCAGCGCCAGATCGGTGTCCGGGTCGTCGCCGAGCACGCGCGCCTGCAATTCTCGCCCTTCGAGCGTCGTCAGCACGACGCTGCGCGCGCCCTGGACGACATGGCTGTTGGTCAGCGCGAGTCCGTCTGGCGAAATGATCACGCCCGAGCCGGCGCCGGCGTTGCGGCCGCCGCGCTTGACGTCGATCCGCACGACGCTCGGGCCAACGCGATCGACGACATCGCTCACCACGTGTGAATAGGCGTCGAGCGTCTGGTCGTCGGGGGGGAGGGTCGGCGCGCCGAAAGCGGGTTCGCTGGGGTCGCCGGACGCGGCGACGAGCCTCAGCTGGTGAGGATGTTGCGACATGCTGCCGCATATGGGCGCCCCGGCGCCCGGCGGCAAGGGCGTCACTCCGGCGTGGCGATCGACCGCGCCGCCGGCGGCGACGCGCGACGGCCCGTCACCGCCGCTTCTGCGCCATCGCCGCGAGAATGTCCCGCGCGCGCGGCGAGGCGAACAGCGCCTCGACGTCGAGCGGCAGCTTGCGGCGCCAGTTGGGACGCTCGCGGTCCGTGCCGGGCAGGTTGGTCGCGATGCGCTCGCCGGCGAGATCGTCCGCCTGGGCGCTGGCGAACAACGAGCCCGTGCTCGACAGGAAGGCGTGCACCGCGGCGGCGACGGCGTCGGATGGCGGCGCGGCGAAGTCGGGTGGGTCGTCGATCAGCCCGTGAGCGGCAAGCGCGTCGACCAATGTGTGCTTCTCGGCCAGTCGCTCGACGATGCGACGATCCGCTTCTTCGAGATCGATCATGCCGAGGCCGAGCCGCTCGGCGACGTCGGCGCCCGACCACCAGCCGACGAGCGTCGGCAGGTCGTGGGTTGTCACGCAGGCGACCGAGAGGGCCGGGTATTCACCGGGCTTGGTGAACTCGCCCTCGCGCCGCTCGAACCACAGGACGCGCATGCCGAGAATGTCGGAGCGCCGCAGCTTTTCGCTGAAGCCCTGCGGTACGGTGCCGAGGTCCTCGCCGACCACCGCGCACGCGGCGCGCTGGCTCTCCAGCGCAACGAGGCCAAGCAGGTCGTCGACCGGATAGGCGAGATAGGCGCCTTCGGCGGGCTTGGCGCCCGCCGGAACGACGAAGAGGCGGGTCAGGCCCATCGCGTGGTCGATTCGCAGCATGCCGGCCGAGCGCATGTTGGCGGCGATCAGCCTCGAGAAGCCGCGCCAGCCGTCGCGCGCCGAGGCGAGCGGATCGGGCGGCGGCAAGTTCCACAATTGACCGCTCGGCGAGAATGGATCCGGCGGCGCGCCGACGGTGACGTCGCGCGCCAGCTCGCCGGCCCGCGCCCAGTTCTCGGCGCCGTCGGGCGCCGCGCCGACCGCGAGATCGCGATAGAAGCCGATCTCCAGTCCGCCGGCCTTCGCCCGCTCGGCCGCGACGCCGAGCTGGCGGTCGGCGAGCCATTGGCCGAACAGCGCGAAGGCCACCGCCTCGGCGTTCTCGACTGCCGCCGCGGCGAGCGCGTCGCGGTCGCCGTCGCGCAACGGGCTCGGCCAGCGGCGCCAGTCCTCGCCGCCGCGCCGCTCGGAGATCGCTTCGAAGATCGCAAAGCGGCGCAATGTCTCGCCGCCGGCGGCGACAAAGCGCTCGTAGTCGGCAAAGATCGCCTCGCCCGGCCGCGCGGCGCTCGCGCGCGCAAACGCCGCATAGCGGGCGGCTAACGCCTGACGCTTGACCGCCCAGGCGGGGGAATATTCGACCGCCGGCGCGGCCGAAACGGCCTCGATCTCGGCGTGCAGCGCGGCGAGCGCAGCGACGCTGATCTCGTCCTCGGGCAGGCCGCAGGGGTCGAGCGCATCGATATGCATCGGATCGAGGAAGCGCCGGTCGGACGGGTGGTAGGGGCTCGCGCGCTCGCGGTCGAGCGGAAACCGATGGTGCAGCGGACTGACGCCGAAGAATGCAGCGCCGGCCTCGCCCGCCAGCGCGCCGGCGCGGCCGAGGGTGGTGAAATCACCGACGCCCTGGTCGCCGCCGCGCTTCAGCGCATAGAGCTGCGCCGAAACGCCGAACCGACGCCGGAGCGCGGCCTTGGAGAGATAGGCTTCCGGCGGCGCGACCACCAGCGCGCATTCGACATCGTCGACGATCAGCCGGTGGCGGCCGATCGGCAGGTCCGGCAGGGTCATCCAGCGCTCGAGGATCGTGCGGCCGTCGGCGAGCGCGATACGGCCAGTCTCGCCGGGTTCGTCGTGGAATCCGATCGTGGCGCCGCTCTCGGTGACGATCGTCGCGTCGATCGGTCCTGCGGGCTCGGCCGGATCGGCGCGCAGCGGCACCAGGCGCAGCGCGTCGTGGCGGCTGACGTGCGTCAGCGGCAGGCGGCGCGCGCTCGTCTCGCCGACCAGCTTGGCGAGACTTTCGCGCACCTGCGCCTGGGTCGCCGCGGGCAGGCGCATGGCCTCGAGCAGCGCGAGCTTCGTCACCGCGGAAACGATCGTCCGTTTGCCGCTCACGTCCCACCAGTCGCCGGCGATGCCGGCGGCTTCGGCGAGCGAGTCGACCTCGCGCGCCGCCGGCGCGCGCAGCTTCGGCGTCGGCGCGTCGACTTCGCACAGCGCGAGCGTCGCGCGGCCGGCGATGCGCACACGGTCGGCGAGCGGCGGCGCGACGTCGACGACGTCGTCGTTGCTCGTGTCGAGAATGATGCGCCACGCCTTGTTGGCGCGCGGGTCGGGCAGGCGCAGCGGCAGCGGGTCGGCGCTGGGATTGAGCGCGACGATGACGCGGTCGGTCGAGCCGTTGGCGCGCGTCGCCAGCGCGACGAGCAGTGCGTCGCTGCCGGGCGCCTCCCATTGCGAGGCTTGCGTCAGCGGCCCATTGGCGTCGCGCCACTCGACGTCGAGCGGTCCGCCCTCGCCGACTGGAGCGGCGTCGAGCCAAGTCGCGCGGGACAGCGCAGGATGAGCACGCCGGATCTTCGCCAGCCGCCCAGCGAAGGCGATCAGGCTGTCGTCAGCCTTGGTCCAGTCGATCCAGGTGGTCGTATTGTCCTGGGCGTAGGCGTTGTTGTTGCCGTGCTGGCTGTGGCCGAGTTCGGCGCCCATCGCCAGCATCGGCGTCCCGCGCGACAGATAGGGGAGCGCCAGCAGATTGCGCATGTCGCGGGCGCGCGCAGCGAGGATCGCCGGATCGTCGGTCGGCCCCTCGATCCCGTGGTTCCAGGAGACGTTCTCGTCGGCGCCGTCGCGGTTGTTCTCGCCGTTGGCCTCGTTGTGCTTGTGAACGTAGGAGACGAGATCGGCGAGGGTGAAGCCGTCGTGGGCGACGACGTAATTGACGCTCTTGGCGGCGGAGGGGACGTGAGAAAAGACGTCGCGCGAGCCGGCGATGCGGGTCGCGAGTTCGCCGCGCATGCGCGGATCGCCGCGCCAGAAGCGGCGCGTCGCGTCGCGGAAGCGGTCGTTCCATTCGCCCCAGGAATCGGGGAATGCGCCCAGGCGATAGCCTTCCGGCCCGATGTCCCACGGCTCGGCGATCATCTTCGCCTTCGACAGCAGCGGGTCGGCGGCGATCGCCTGGAACAGCGGCGCCTGCTTGTCGAAGCCCCAGTCGCGCCGGCCGAGCGCCGTCCCGAGATCGAAGCGGAAGCCGTCGAAGCCGCCCAGCGTCATCCAGCGCCTGAGCGCCGATAGCGCCATCGCGACCACCGGCGGGCGATCGAGCGCGAGGCAATTGCCGCAGCCGGTGTCGTTGACGTAGCGCGCCGCGTCGTTCGGCAGGAGGCGGAAATAGGTGGCGTTGTCGAGGCCGCGGAACGACAGCGTCGGACCCAATTCGTCGCTTTCGCCGTTGTGGTTGAGCACGACGTCGAGCACGAGTTCGAGGCCTGCGGCGTGCAACGCGTCGGCGGCGGCGCGCACTTCCGCCCAGCCCCCCGGCGCGAGGCGCGGATCGGGAGCGCCGAGCACGACCGGGTTGTAGCCCCAGGCGTTGCTCAGACCGAGCGGCGGCAGGTGGCGCTCGTCGACGAAGACGTCGGCCGGCATCAGCTCGATGGTGGTGACGCCGAGGCGCTTGAAGTGCTCGATCATCGCCGGATGGGCGAGGCCAGCAAAGGTCCCGCGGGCCTCCGGCGGCACGTCCTCGCGCAGCCGCGTCAGGCCGCGCAGATTGGCCTCGTAGATGACGGTTTCCGGCCACGGGACGCGCAGTCGCCCTGGTTCGCCCGCCGCCGGCGCCTGCGTGATCGCCTTGGGGGCGTGAAGACTGCTGTCCTCGCCGAAGGCGAACATCGAATGATGGAGCGTGAACGGCCGGTCGAACGCATAGGCGTGGGGATCGGCGAGCAGCTTGGAGGAGTCGAAGCGATCGCCGCGCAGCGGTTCATAGGCGCCCTCGGCGCGAAGGCCGTAGCGCGCCCCGGCGCCGACGCCAGCGAGCGCGCCGCGATGAACGCCGTCGTCGCCGCGCGTCAGCCGCAGACGCTCGACCTCGGACTGCCCCGTTGCGTCGTAAAGGCAGAAGTCGATCGCCGTGGCGCGCGCCGAGTAGACGGCGATCGCCGCGCCTTCCGCGGTGAGGGTGACGCCCAACGGCGTTTCGGCGGAAGCAGCGTCATTCATTGTTCGGACCGAGCAAGGGCGCGATAGAGCGCCGCGTAACGTTTGGCCGGGCCGCGCCACGAGACGTCGGCGCGCATGCCGTTGAGCCGAGTGCGCCGCATCGCCGCGTCGTCGGCGTAGAGCGCGAAGGCGCGCTTGAGCGCGTAGGCGAGGGCGGGAGTCGAGGGCGGGGCGAATTGCACCCCGGTGGCGACGCCGGCCGAGAGCGCCGCGTCGTTGGCGTCGATCACCGTGTCCGCAAGGCCGCCGACCCGCGCGACGATCGGCGTCGCGCCGTAGCGCAGGCCGTAAAGCTGGGTGAGGCCGCAAGGCTCGAAACGCGACGGGACGAGCACGAAGTCGACGCCCGCCTGCAAGAGATGCGACAGGCCCTCGTCATAGCCGAAAATGCAGGCGATCGAACCGGGATGAGCCGCCGCGGCGGCGCGAAACCCGTCCTCGAGCGGCTTCTCGCCCGAGCCGAGCAGCGCGAGCTGGCCGCCGCGCGCCACGACATCGGGCAGTTCCTCGAGCAGCAGGTCGAGACCCTTCTGATGCGTGAGGCGCGAGACGACGCCGAACAGCGGCGCCTGGGCGGCGACTGTCAGGCCGAAGCGCTGCTGCAGCGCGGCCTTGTTGCGCACGCGCATGTCGATCCGCAGGGCGCTGTAATTGACGGCGAGCGCGGCGTCGGTCGCCGGGTTCCAGACCGTGTCGTCGATGCCGTTGACGATGCCCTCGACGTCGCTCGCGCGCGCGCGAAGCAGGCCGTCGAGCGCCATGCCGAAATCGCTGGTCAGGATCTCGCGCGCGTAGGTCGGCGAGACGGTGGTGATTCGATCGGCGAATTGCAGGCCGCCCTTGAGATAGCCGACGCCGTGGAAGTACTCGACCCCGTCGATCGACATTGCGCGCGGCGGCAGACCGATCGCGTGCAGGATCGACCCAGGGAAATGGCCCTGAAAGGCGAGATTGTGGATGGTGAGGACCGTTTTCGGACGGGGCCCGCCGTCGTAGTGGAGGTAGACCGGCGCCAGCGCCGCCTGCCAGTCGTGGGCGTGGACGATGTCGGGCGTATATCCGGGGATCGCGCCCTTGCCGAGATCGGCGCCGACCCGCGCCAGCGCGGCGAATCGCAGGGCGTTGTCGCCCCAATCCCGTCCGTCGGGGCCGAGATAGGGATTGCCGATCCGGTCGAACAGGTGCGGCGCCTCGACGACGAAGAGGTCCAACCCGGCGGCGCGCCCGGCCAGCACGTTGGCCGGGCCGCCGAACAGGCTTGGATAGGCGCGCGCCGGCTCGGCGGATTCGAGCTTGCTCATCACCGCCGGATAGCCCGGCAGCAGGGTGCGGATGACGACGTCTTCGCGCGCCAGCGCGGCCGGCAGCGCCCCGGCGACGTCGGCGAGGCCGCCGGTCTTGATCAGCGGATAGATTTCGGAGGCGACGGAAAGAACGGCGGTCGCGGTCATTTCGCCAGCTTGTCGAGCATCGGCTGGGTGATGAGGGTCACGCCGCCCTCCGTTCGGCGGAAGCGCTTGGCGTCGAGTTCGGGATCCTCGCCGACCACCAGCCCGTCGGGAATGACGACGCCGGAATCGATAACCGCCTTCTTGATCCGCACGCCGCGTCCGATCTGCGAATAGGGCAGCAACACCGCCTCGTGGATGATCGAATAGGAATGGACCCGCGCCCCGGTGAACAGCAGCGAACGCGACACCGCTGCGCCGGAAATGATGCACCCGCCCGACACCAGCGACGAAATGGCGACGCCGCGCCGGCCGTCGCCGTCATGGACGAACTTCGCCGGCGGCGAGATCTCGCTGTAGGTCCAGATCGGCCAGGCGCGGTCGTAGAGGTCGAGTTCGGGCACGATGTCGGTGAGGTCGATGTTGGATTCCCAGTAGGCGTCGACGGTTCCGACGTCGCGCCAGTAGATCTTCGGCCTTTCGGCGTCGACGACGCAAGAGCGCGAGAAATGATGGGCGACCGCTTTGCCGTTGGCGACGAGATAGGGAATGACGTCTTTGCCGAAATCGTGCGACGAATTCGGGTCGGCCGCGTCGCGGTGCAACTGGTCGATCAGGAACTTCGTCTCGAAGACGTAGATGCCCATGCTGCACAAGGCCGCATTCGGGTTGCCCGGCATCGGCGGCGGGTTCTTCGGCTTTTCGAGGAAGGTGAGAATGCGATCGCTTTCGTCGACCCCCATGACGCCAAAGCCCTGCGCCTCCTCGAGCGACGTCTCGAGACAACCCACCGTCACGTCGGCGCCCGCCTCGACGTGCTGCTGCAGCATCTTTTCGTAGTCCATCTTGTAGATGTGGTCGCCGGCGAGCACGACCATGTAGTGCGGCGCGTAGCTCTCGATGATGTCGATGTTCTGATAGACGGCGTCGGCGGTGCCGAGATACCACAGCGTCTCCGAGACACGCTGCGAGGCGGGCAGAATGTCGAAACTCTCGTTACGCTCCGGCCTGAGGAAGTTCCAGCCCCGCTGAAGGTGACGGATCAGGCTGTGCGCCTTGTATTGCGTCGCCACCGCAATGCGACGGATGCCGGAGTTGAGCGCGTTGGACAGCGCAAAGTCGATGATGCGCGCCTTGCCGCCGAAATAGACGGCCGGCTTGGCCCGGCGATCGGTCAACTCCAGCAGCCGGCTGCCGCGTCCGCCAGCGAGCACGTAGGCCATCGCGTGTCGCGAGTAAGGCGGGCTGATCCCGGGGTCAGGTCTCGAGTAGTTCGCGGCCATGGTTCATTCCTCCCGGCGGCTGTGTTCTGGTTTGCGGCGAGCGGTCATGACTCCTCGCAAGTCAGGAACAGGGTGGCGAGCGGCGGCAGGGTCAGCGCCGCCGAGGCCGGCAGGCCATGCAGCGGCCGAGGCTCGGCGACGACCTGGCCAAGATTGCCGACGTTGGAGCCGCCGTAGTCCTGCGAGTCGGTGTTGAGCGCCTCTTTCCAGTCGCCGGCGCGCGGCAAACCGATGCGGTAGGCGTTGCGCACCTCGGGTGTGAAGTTGCAGACGACGGCGACCGGGGGATCGTTCGCTTCGCCCATGCGCAGGAAGGCGAACACCGACTGGGATTCGTCGTTGACGACAATCCACCGGAAACCCTCCGACTCGCAGTCGCGGGCGTAGAGCGCCGGCGTATTGCGATAGAAGTGGTTGAGGTCGCGGACCAACCCTTGCACGCCCTGATGCGGCCAGAAATCCAGTAGCCACCACGGCAGCGCCTCGTGGGAGTTCCACTCGCCCGTCTGGCCAAATTCCTGGCCCATGAACAGCAGCTTCTTGCCCGGGTGGCCCCACATGAAGGCCAGATAGGCGCGGACGTTGGCGAAGCGCTGCCATTCGTCGCCCGGCATTCTGCCGACCAGCGAGCCTTTGCCGTGAACGACTTCGTCGTGCGAGATCGGCAGGATGAAGTTCTCGGCGAAGGCGTAGAGCAGGCCGAACGTCATCTTGTCGTGGCTCCAGCGGCGATAGACCGGATCGCGCGACATGTAGTCGAGCGTGTCGTGCATCCAGCCCATGTTCCACTTGAAGCCGAAGCCGAGGCCGCCGGAATCGGTCGGCCGCGAAACGCCGGCGAACGCAGTCGATTCCTCGGCGATCGTCACCGCGCCGGGCGCCGCGCCGTAGACCAGCTCGTTGGCGCGCTTGATGAAGGCGATCGCGTCGCGGTTCTCGTTGCCGCCTTCGGCGTTGGGCAGCCACTCGCCGGCCTTGCGCGAATAGTCGAGGTAGAGCATCGACGCAACGGCGTCGACGCGCAGGCCGTCGATGTGGAAGCGGTCGATCCAGTAGAGCGCGCTGGCATAGAGGAAATTGGCGACCTCGCGCCGGCCGTAGTCGTAGATCGCCGTGTTCCAGTCGGGATGGAAGCCGCGACGCGGATCGGCATGCTCGTAGAGCGGGCCGCCGTCGAACCGGGCGAGGCCGTGCGCGTCGGTGGGGAAGTGGGCCGGCACCCAATCGAGGATCACGCCGAGCCCGGCGGCGTGGGCGCGGTCGACGAAGCGCGCGAAGCCGTCCGGCTCGCCGAAGCGGCGTGTCGGCGCGAACAGCCCGATCGGCTGGTAGCCCCACGATTCGTCGAGCGGATGCTCGGTGACCGGCAGCAGCTCGAGATGGGTGAAGCCGAGTCCGGTGACGTAGGGGATCAGCTCGTCGGCGAGCTCGTCGTAGGTGAGGAAGCGGTTGTCGGGGCCGCGCCGCCACGAGCCGAGATGAACCTCGAAGATCGTCATCGGCCTGCGTCGGGGCTCGCACTGCCGGCGCCGCTCGAGATAGTCCGCGTCGGTCCATTCGAAGTGCGCGGTGTCGGCGACGATCGAGGCGGTGGACGGCCTCAATTCGGCGGCGAAGCCGAACGGGTCGGCCTTGAGCGGCAGCAGCGCGCCGTCGCCGCCGAGGACTTCGTATTTGTAGACCGCCCCGGCGCCGAGGCCGGGCACGAAGATTTCCCATAGGCCGCTGTCGAGACGTTTGCGCATCTGCGAGCGGCGGCCGTCCCAACGGTTGAAGTCGCCCACCACCGAGACGCGTCGGGCGTTGGGAGCCCAAACCGCGAAGGCGACGCCGTCGACGCCCTCGTGGCGGGCGAGCTGGGCGCCGAGCCGGAGGTAGAGCTGGCGATGCGCGCCTTCGATCAGCAGGTGCTCGTCGAGCGGCCCGAGCACGGGACCGAAGGCGTAGGGATCCTCGCAGATCTCGACGCCGTCGACCCGCGCGACTTCGAGGCGATAGGCGGGGCGCTCGCCCGCATCGGGCGCCAGACCCTCGAAGAAGTCGCCCGATCGTCGTACGAGGTCGGCGAGCGGCGCGCCGTCGCGCGTCGCCGCCTTGACGCCGACGGCGTCGGGGACGAACGCGCGGATCGCCCACCCGGCGCGGGTCACATGCGGCCCGAGGATGGCGAACGGGTCGGGATGCCGCGCGGCGCAGATCGCTTCGACGTCAGCCGGCTTCGCCCGCCAACCCTCCCTGTCGCTCGCCGCGAATTCAACCATTTCGCCCCCCTGAAATCAGGCGAGCGGCCGGAACGGAGCGTTCCATATCTCGCTCGCATATTCCGCGATGGCGCGATCGGACGAGAACCAGCCCACGTTGGCGGTGTTCAAGATGCTCGAGCGCCGCCACCGCTTCTTGTCGCGCCAGGCTTCGTCGATCCTGAGCTGCGTCGCCCAATAGGCGTCGAAGTCGGCGCAAACCATGAAGTAGTCGTGGTGAGTGAGGGGGTCGACCAGGCCTTGGTAGCGGCCGCGGTCGTCAGGGGAAAAGACTCCGGCGGCGACTTCGTCGACCGCGCCGCGCAGGATCGGCGACGCGGCGATGCGTTCGCTCGAATCGATGCCGACCGCGCGCGCCGCCTCGACCTCGGCGGCGGTCAAGCCGAAGATGAAGATGTTGTCGTCGCCGACGAGTTCCTTCAGCTCGACATTGGCGCCGTCGAGCGTGCCGACCGTCAGCGCGCCATTGAGCGCCATCTTCATGTTGCCGGTGCCGGACGCCTCCATGCCTGCGGTCGAAATCTGTTCGGAAAGGTCGACCGCCGGCATGATCGTTTCAGCCAGCGAAACATTGTAGTTGGGCAGGAAGACGACCTTGAGCAGGCCACGCACGGTCGGGTCGGAATTGACGACGCGGGCGACGTCGATCGCCAGCTTGATGATCAGCTTGGCTTGCGCGTAGCTCGCCGCCGCCTTGCCGGCGAAAATCTTCACTCGCGGCGCGAAATCGATCGTCGGGTTGGCGCGGATGGTGTTGTAGCGGGCGATCGTCTCGAGGATGTTGAGAAGCTGCCGCTTGTATTCGTGGATGCGCTTGACCTGCACGTCGAACATCGCGTCGGGATCGACGCGCAGGTTCAGCGTCTCGGCGATCACGCGCGCGAGTTCGACTTTGTTGGCGCGCCGGGCGAGCGCGACCTGCTCCTGCAGCGCGGGATCGTCGGCGTGCATGGCGAGTGCGCGCAGGGCGCTCGGGTCGTCGAACGCCCTCTCGCCGGCGACGGCGGTCACGATCTTGGCCAGTCGCGGATTGCACTCGATCAGCCAGCGACGAAAGGTGATGCCGTTGGTCTTGTTGGTGATGCGGCCGGGACAGACCAGATCGAGATCGCGGAACACCGTCCGGCGCATCAGATCGGTGTGCAGCGCCGAGACGCCGTTGATCTTGTGCGAGCCGACGAAAGCGAGACTGCCCATGCGCACGCGACGCCCGCCGTGCTCGTCGATCAGCGAGATGGAGGCGAGCAGGCCCGAATCGCTGAGCCCCATCTTCCGCGCGCCGTCGAGGTGGGTCGCGTTGAGCAGATAGATGATCTGCATGTGGCGCGGCAGCAGCCGCTCCATCAGCGGCACCGGCCAGGTTTCGAGCGCCTCCGGCAGCAGCGTATGGTTGGTGTAGGAGAACACGTTCCGGGCGATCTCCCAGGCCTCCTCCCAGTCGAGCTGGTTGATGTCGACCAGAATGCGCATCAACTCGGCCACGGCGATCGACGGATGGGTGTCGTTGAGCTGCACCGCGGCATGCTCGGGCAGGGAGCGGACATCGCCGAATTGCTTGACGTGCCGGCGGACGAGATCGAGCAGCGACGCGGAAGCGAAGAAATACTCCTGCCGGAGCCTGAGCTCCTGGCCGGCGGGAGTGGCGTCGCTCGGATAGAGCACCTTCGAGATCGCTTCAGCGCGCACGGTGTCGGAGAGCGCGCCGATGTAGTCGCCGGCGTTGAAGGCGTCGAGCTTCAGCGGGTCGACGGCGCGCGCCGACCACAGGCGCAGCGTGTTGACGTGCTTTCCGCGCCAGCCGACGATCGGGGTGTCGAAGGCGACCGCGTCGACCGTCTCGTCGGGGTGCCAGACGTGACGGACTGCCTCTTCCCCGTCGGCGACCGCTTCGACCCAACCGCCGAAGCCGATCGGATAATTGACCTCGGGCCGCTCGAATTCCCAGGGATTGCCATGGCTCAGCCAATCCTCGGGGATTTCCTGCTGCCAGCCGTTGCGGATGATCTGTCGGAACAGGCCGTTGTCGTAGCGGATGCCGTAGCCATAGGCGGCGATCGACAAGGTCGCCATGCTGTCCATGAAGCAGGCGGCAAGCCGGCCGAGGCCGCCGTTGCCGAGCGCCGCATCCGACTCGATCCGTCTGAGGTGGGTGAGATCGAGGCCAAGCTGCGACAGCGCCGCCGTCATCGGCTCGACGATGCCCAGATTGGCGATCGCGTCGTAGAGCAGCCGGCCGATGAGAAATTCGAGCGACAGGTAGTAGACGCGCTTGCGGCCGTCCTGATAGGTGGCGGTGGTCGACTCCATCCAGCGTTCGACCGCGATGTCGCGGGTCGCGAAGGCGACGGCGAGGAACCAGTCGCGCGGGCTGGCGGCGACGCTGTTCTTGCCGACCGCATAGGTCAGCTTGGCGAGAACCGCCGCTTTCAGCTCGTCGGCGGTGTAATTGCGCATCGGCGGCGTCTCGACGATGGCGCCGGGCGTTTGCTGGTCCATGTTTGTTCCTCTCCGCAGCGCCGTCGTAGGATCGTTTCTAACACGGTTGGAAATCTTCTCAATGTCGGTCGCGGAGTTGGAATTGGCGCGCAAAGGGGCATTTCGCCGCGTGCGGAGACGCCCCGCGGGCGAGATTGCACGATGAAAGTCGACGGTCGCGCCTATCGCTCGATCTGGCCGACGCCGTCGGGCGACGCGGTCGAGACGATCGACCAGACCCTGCTGCCGCATCGCTTTGCGACGCGGCGCATCGACAGCCTCGAGGCGGCGGCGGCGGCGATCAAGACCATGGTCGTACGCGGCGCGCCGCTGATCGGCGCGACGGCAGCCTATGGCCTCGCGCTCGCGCTGCGCAGGAGCGCCGGCGACGCCGCGCTCGAGGCGGCCTGCTCGGCGCTCGCCGCGACCCGGCCAACCGCGGTCAATCTGCGCCATGCGCTCGACGACGTCCGCGCATTCGTCGCGCCGTTGCCGCCGAGCGGGCGCGCGGCGGCGGCCTGGGCGCGCGCCGCGGCGATCTGCGACGAGGACGTCGCGCTAAATCGTCGCATCGGCGAGGCCGGCCTGCCGCTGATCGAGGCGCTGCATCGCAAGCTCGCCCGACCCATCAACATCCTCACCCATTGCAACGCCGGCTGGCTGGCGACAGTCGACTGGGGCACCGCGACCGCGCCGATCTACATGGCGCACGACCGCGGCGTGCCGCTGCGCGTCTTCGTCGACGAGACTCGCCCGCGCAATCAGGGCGCGGCGCTCACCGCCTTCGAACTCGGCCAGCACGGCGTGCCGTATACGGTCATCGTCGACAACGCCGGCGGTCATCTCATGCAGCGCGGCCTCGTCGACATGGTGGTCGTCGGCGCCGACCGGGTCACCGCGCGCGGCGACGCCGCCAACAAGATCGGCACCTATCTCAAGGCCCTGGCGGCGCGCGCCAACGGCGTGCCGTTCTATGTCGCGGTTCCGAGCCCGACCTTCGACTGGACGATCGTCGACGGCGTCGCCGAAATCCCCATCGAAGAGCGCCCGGCCGAGGAGGTGACGCATGTCGTCGGCCGGCTCGACGACAGCCGCGTCGCGCGAGTCGCGGTCGCGCCGGCCGGCGCCGAGGCGGCGAACCCCGCCTTCGACGTCACGCCCGCGGAGCTGATCGACGGCCTGATCACGGATCGCGGCGTTTTCGCCGCCAACGCCACCGCGCTGGCGCGCGGCTTCGGCCAAGCGGCTATTTCGGCTTGACGTCCTGCCCGCTCTTGGCGGCGTCGAGCGCCTGCTGCAGCGCCTCGACCTGGTTCTGCAGGTCGGTCACCCGACTGTTGGCGTCCTCGATCTGCCGTTGCAGGTCGGCGTATTTCGCCTGCGCGGCGGCGATCTGGCCTTCGACCACGCCGAGTTGGTCGCTTTCATCCTGCAGCTTGGCGTCGACCGCCTGCAGGTCGCGGCTCTTGGCGGTGGCCTCTTCCTGGGCGCCGGAAACGGCGAGCTTGGCTTCGCTGATCTCTTTGGTCAGGTCGGCCTGCTCGTTTTGCGCCGCGGCGCGGGCCGAGACCGCCTCGGCCAGCGCCGCCTGGGCGTCCTTGGCCTGCTTGTCGAGATCGGCGGCGTTGCCGGCGGACTTCTGCAGGTTCTGCAGATCGGCCGCCAGCCCTTGGCGGGCGAGTTCGGCGCGCTTCAGCGCATCGTCCATCTGTGCGCGCACGTCGGCCGCCTGGGACCAGAAATAGGAAACCAGCAGCCAGCCGACGATCGCCAGCGCGGCGAGGGCGAGAGGAAGCGGACGGCGGAAGTCATCGCTCATATTTCTGGGCCGAGCTCGGATGAGAGAACCAACCCCGCAACGTCCGCTTGAACGGACGTCGTCTGGGAATGCGGCATATTGGAACGGCTGGCGCGTCGCGCCAAGGGGCAAAATCGGCCCTGCGACGCCGCAGTGGTTGCCGGCCGGGGGCAAACCGTTTAGGCGGAGCGTGGCGGGTCGGCTCGCTCCGAGAGGGGATGGGACGGTGAAATTCTCCTTCGTCAGCCTCGCGCGCGAGGGATTGACAGGCCACCTGGGCTGGACGCCGCAATGGCGTTCGCCTGATCCCAAGCCGGCTTACGACGTCGTCATCGTCGGCGGCGGCGGCCACGGCCTCGCCACCGCCTATTACCTCGCCGAGGAATACGGCGTCGCCAACGTCGCGGTGCTCGAAAAGGGCTGGCTCGGCGGCGGCAACACCGGCCGCAACACGACCATCGTCCGCTCGAATTATCTGTGGGAGGCGTCGGAGGCGATCTACGCTCATTCTCACCGGCTGTGGACGACGCTCGCCGAGGCGCTCAACTACAACGTCATGTTCTCGCCGCGCGGCGTGCTGCAACTCGCCCACAACCGCCACGAGGCGGCGGCGCTCAAACGCCAGGTGCACGCCAATCGCCTCGCCGGCGTCGAGGGCGAGTGGGTGAACCCCGCGCAGGCCAAGGCGGTCTGTCCAATCCTCAACACCGATCCCGGCATCCGCTATCCGGTGGTCGGCGGCGCGTTGCAGCGAACCGGCGGCACGGCGCGGCACGATGCGGTGGCCTGGGGGTTCGCGCGCGCGGCGAGCGGCCGCGGCGTCGACATCGTCCAGAACTGCGAAGTCACCGGCGTTCGCCGCGACGCTTCCGGCGCGGTCATCGGCGTCGAGACGACGCGCGGAGCGATCGCGACCAAGACCGTCGGCGTGGTCGTCGCCGGTCATTCGAGCGTGGTCGCCGCCATGGCCGGGTTCCGGCTGCCGATCGAGTCGTTCCCGCTGCAGGCTCTGGTCTCCGAGCCGCTGAAGCCGGTGATGCCGTGCGTGGCGATGTCGAACGCAATCCACGCCTATATGTCGCAGTCGGACAAGGGCGAACTGGTGATCGGCGCCGGCACCGACGCCTACACTTCGTACAGCCAGACCGGCGGCCTGCACATCGCCTCGGCGACGCTCGAGGCGATCTGCGAATTGTTTCCGATCGCATCGCGCCTCAAGATGATGCGCAACTGGGCGGGGATCGTCGACACGACGCCCGATCGTTCGCCGATCATCGGCAAGACGCCGGTCCCCGGCCTGTTCGTCAATTGCGGCTGGGGCACCGGCGGCTTCAAGGCGACTCCGGGGTCTGGCCATCTGTTCGCCCACCAGCTCGCCACCGGCGAGCCCCATCCGATCGCGGCGCCATTCGCGCTCGACCGCTTCCGTTCCGGGGCGCTGGTCAACGAGGCGACCGCCGCCGCCGTGGCGCATTGAGGGGTTCGCCGATGCTGCTGATCCGCTGCCCCTATTGTGAAATGGATCGTCCCGAGGTCGAGTTCCGGTACGCCGGCGAGGCGCATTTGAAGCGCCCAGACCCCGGCGCCGCGACCGACGCCGAATGGACCGACTTCCTCTATTTCCGCGCCAACCCGAAGGGCGCGCACGCCGAGCGCTGGCGTCACGCCGCCGGCTGCGGGCGCTTCCTCAACTGTCTGAGGGACACCGCCAGCGACCGCATCCTGGCCACCTATAGGATCGGCGAGCCGAGGCCGACGGCGGGGCAGCGCGGCGGCGGCCATGCGAACGGCTGATTGTTTTCCGTCACATAATTTGTGGCATGGTGTCGCCCGGCGGCCGGGGCGTCGCCCCTTGTCCCTTTCGTCTGGCTGGGCGGCGGGACCAGGATTTCACTGAGCGGAACGAGGCGATGGACCATATCCATGCAGACGCGCTGGTCGTTTTCGGCGTCACCGGCGATCTCGCCTACAAAATGATATTTCCGGCGCTCTACGCGCTGGAGCGGAACGGCTCGCTGCAAGCGCGGGTGGTCGGCGTCGCGTCGCCGAGGTGGACAGAGGAGCAACTGCACAAACGCGCCACGGAGAGCCTTGCGCGATCCGGCGGCGCCGACGATCCCGCCGCCCGCGATCGCCTGACGTCACGATTAGTTTATGTCAGCGGCGATTATCGTGAACCTGCGACCTTCACTGCGATCAAACAGGCGCTCGGCGACGCAAAGCGGCCGGCGTTCTATCTCGCGATCCCGCCAGCGCTGTTCGAGACCGTCATCAACGGCCTCGGCGACGCCGGTCTCGCCGAAAACGGCCGCGTCATCGTCGAGAAGCCGTTCGGCCGCGATCTCGCATCGGCGCGCGAACTCAACGGGGTGATGCGCTCAGCGTTCCCTGAATCGGCGATCTTCCGCATCGATCATTTCCTCGGCAAGGAGCCGGCGCAGAACATCCTCGCGTTCCGCTNNTCCGCTTCGCCAATTCGTTCCTCGAACCGGTATGGAACCGCAACTTCGTCAAGAGCGTGCAGTTGACGCTGGCGGAGGACTTCGACGTCCGCGGACGCGCCGCCTTCTACGAGACCGCTGGCTGCCTGCGCGACGTGATCCAGAATCATATGTTCCAGCTCGTCGCGCTCCTGGCGATGGAGCCGCCCGCCGGCCGCAGCTTCGGCGCGGTGCACGACGAGAAGGCCAAGGTCTTTGAGGCGATTCGCCCGCTGACGCCGCTCGACGTGGTGCGCGGCCAGTACGACGGCTACCGCAACGAGCCCGGCGTGGCGAAGGATTCCGACGTCGAGACGTTCTGCGCCTTGCGCCTGTTCATCGACTCGTGGCGCTGGCATGGCGTGCCGTTCTACCTGCGTTCGGGCAAATGCCTCGCGCGCACGGCGACCGAGGTTATGGTCGAGTTCGAGCCGCCGCCGCAACTGCTGTTCGCCGATTCCGCCCCGGTCACCGGCCGCCATAATTACGTTCGCTTCCGACTGTCGCCGAAGTCGGGCATCGCCTTCGCCGCGCGCGTCAAGCTGCCGGGTCACGATTTCATTGGCGAACAGCGCGAGCTTTCGCTCGCCGACGAGCACCCCGGCGAACAGTCCGCGTATACGCGGCTGCTCGGCGACGCGATGGCGGGCGAGGGAGCGCTGTTCACCCGCGAGGACGCCGTCGAGGCCGCCTGGGCGGCGGTCGAACCGATCCTCAAGGTCCACCCCAAGGCCATTCCCTACCGGCGCGGCGAATGGGGACCGCGAGAAGCCGACGCCCTGATCGCCGGCGACGGCGGCTGGTGGGACAATCCGGGCGCCGACCAAAGCTAAAACGCTTCCGCCGCACGGTGAACGTCGCCATGCCGGCGCAGCGCGAACGACGACGGGAACGCGTGGAAACGGCGGGGGCAATTCCGGCCTTGCTCGCGGGTCGCGAATGCACTGCGGCCTCTGATCAGCGTGAACAACAGGGTGGGGTCGCGCACGTCGTTCCCGTTTCGCCCCTTGCCGCGACTCGGCGCCTCCGCTAACCCCTCCGCCCATGGCCAAAGCGATAGTCGCCCCTCCGCCGCCGCCCCCGCCGTCGGCGCCGATCGACGTTCCGCTGCGCGAGGCGCTCGAGGAGCGCTATCTCGCCTATGCGCTGTCGACCATCATGCATCGGGCGCTGCCCGACGCGCGCGACGGGTTGAAGCCGGTGCATCGCCGCATCCTTTACGGCATGCACATCCTCAAGCTCGATCCCGGCTCGGCGTTCAAGAAATGCGCCAAGATCGTCGGCGACGTGATGGGCTCGTTCCATCCCCACGGCGACCAGGCGATCTACGAAGCCTTGGTGCGCCTCGCCCAGGATTTCTCCTCACGCTATCCGCTGGTCGACGGGCAGGGCAATTTCGGCAACATCGACGGCGACGGCGCGGCGGCCTACCGCTACACCGAAGCGCGCATGACCGACGTCGCGCGCCTGCTGCTCGAAGGCGTCGACGAAGAAGCGGTCGATTGGCGCGACAATTATTCCGGCGACACGAAGGAGCCGATCGTCCTGCCGTCGGCGATCCCCAACCTGCTCGCCAACGGCGCGCAGGGCATCGCGGTCGGCATGGCGACCTCGATCCCGCCGCACAACGTCGCCGAGCTCTGCGACGCGGCGCTCTATCTGATCGCCCACCCGAAGGCCGAGACGGAGGCGCTGCTCAGCTTCGCGCCAGGACCGGACTTTCCGACCGGGGGGATCGTCATCGACGATCCGGCGTCGATCGCCGAGACCTACCGCACCGGCCGCGGCGGCTTCCGCCTGCGCGCCCGTTGGGAGCGTGAGGACGCCGCGCGCGGCGGCTGGGTCGTGGTCGTCACCGAGATTCCCTACGGCGTGCAGAAGTCGCGGCTGATCGAGCAGCTCGCGACGCTGCTCAGCGAGCGCAAAGCCCATCTGCTCGGCGACGTCCGCGACGAATCGACCGAGGACGTGCGCGTTGTGCTCGAGCCGAAGAGCCGCGCCGTCGAACCGGCGACGATGATGGAGCAGTTGTTCAAGCTCTCCGAGCTCGAGACGCGCATTCCCGTCAACCTCAACGTGCTGGTCGACGGCGTGACGCCACGCGTCGTCGGCTTCGTCGAGGCGCTGCAGCAATGGCTCGACCACCGCCGCGCCGTGCTGATCCGCCGCTCGCGCCATCGCCTCGCGGCGATCGAGCGCCGGCTCGAACTGCTGGCGGGAATGATCATCGTCTTCCTCAACCTCGACGAGGTCATCCGCATCGTCCGCGAGGAGGACGAGCCGAAGGCGGCGTTGATGGCGCGCTTCCAGCTCAGCGAGACCCAGGCAAACTACGTCCTCGACACGCGCCTGCGATCGCTGCGTCGGCTCGAAGAGATGGCGCTGCGCAAGGAGCAGAAAGACCTCGCCGACGAGAAGATCGCGATCGAGGCGTTGCTCGCCAGCGACAAGAAGCAATGGCAGGCGGTCGCCTATGAAATCCGCGACGTGAAGAAGAAATTCGGACCAGAGACCAAGCTCGGCAAGCGGCGCACCACGTTCGATGCGGCGCCGCAGATCGAGGTCGATCTCGCCGAAGCGCTGATCGAGCGCGAACCGGTGACGGTGCTGGTGTCGGAGAAGGGCTGGATCCGGACCATGAAGGGTCACGTCGCCGATCTCGCCGGCGCGACCTTCAAGGGCGACGACGCGCTGATGACCTCGTTCTTCGCCGAGACGACCTCGAAGATCCTGGTGTTGGCGACGGACGGCAAGACGTTCACGCTCGACGCCGCCAAGCTGCCGGGCGGCCGCGGCGCCGGCGAGCCGATCCGGCTGATGGCCGACATCGACGAGACCGCCGCCATCGTCGCCGTCTGGGCATACGCCGCCGGCGAAAAAATGCTGATCGCCACCACCGACGGTCGCGGCTTCGTCGTTGGCCAGGACGACATGCTGTCGGCGACCCGCAAGGGCAGGGCGGTGATGAACGTCGACGCGCCGGCGGAGGTCAAGCTGGTCGTCCCGGCCGCCGGCGATCATGTCGCGACGATCGGCGAGAACCGCAAGCTGCTGGTCTTCCCGCTCGGTCAGATCCCCGAAATGGCGCGCGGCAAGGGCGTGCGGCTGCAACGCTACAAGGACGGTGGCATTTCCGACGCGCGCGTCTTCAAGCTCAGCGAGGGTATGGGCTGGCGCGATTCGGCCGGGCGGACGTTCAATGTGACCAAGGGCGAGCTCAAGGATTGGATCGGCACGCGCGCCGAAGCCGGCCGCCTGCCGCCCAAGGGATTCAACAAGTCGAATCGTTTCGACGGCTGAGACGGCGCCTCCTGGGGCGTCCTTCGAGACGCCCGCCTCGCGGGCGCCTCAGGACGAGGTCGGTGGGATCGGCTGGTCCGCGGGACTGTTGGCTTGCCAAAGGGTCGACTTGCGGGTATATGCCCGCAATGACCTCTGCGGTTCCCTGTTATTGCGCGACCTTGCGCATTGCGGCGCGCAAAGCGACGGCGGTCTACGACGAGGCGCTCGCGCCCGCAGGGATCGCGCTCGCCCAGTTCAGCCTGCTGCGCAAGATCGAGCGGGCGGGGCGGGAGGTGTCGCTGTCCGAGCTCGGCCGGCTCGCCGCGCTCGACCGCTCGACTGTCGGCCGCAACGTCAAGGTCATGCGACGGAAGGGTTTCATCGAGGTCGGTTCGGGCGACGACCGGCGCGAGGCGACGGTGCGGCTGGCCGAGGGCGGCAGAGCCGCGCTCGCTGCCGGCGCGCCGCTGTGGCGGGCGGCGCAGGCGCGTGTCGAAGCGAAGCTCGGCGAGGGCGGCGCTGGCCAGTTGCGGGCTCTGCTCGCGGCTCTCTAGAATTTCCGCTTCGATCGAGGTCCTGCAGTCTCGACTGCGCCGACCGGACGAAGCGCCGACGCAGACGGAAAGGCAGATCCATGATCGCAAACCGCCTGGCGACCGCCCTCGCCGCACGCAACATCCACTACGGCTGGGTCGCCCTCGGCGCGACCTTCCTCGTCATGCTGGCGACCGCCGGCGCGATGGGCGCCTCCGGGGTCATCATCGCCCCGCTCGAGGCCGAGTTCGGTTGGTCGAACGCGGACATTTCCTCGGCTTTGGCGGTTCGTCTCGCGCTCTATGGGCTGATGGGGCCGTTCGCCGCGGCGCTGATCAACCGCTTCGGTATGCGCCCGGTGGTCGGGCTGGCGGTCGGGCTGATTGCAATTGGCGTGGCCGGCGCCGTCGGCATGCGCCAGCTCTGGCAGTTCGAGCTGTTCTGGGGCGTGATCGTCGGCCTCGGCTCCGGCATGACCGCGCTGGTGCTCGGCGCGACGGTGGCGACGCGCTGGTTCTCCGCCCGACGCGGCCTCGCCATCGGCCTGCTGACGGCGAGCAACGCGACCGGCCAGCTCGTCTTCCTGCCGCTGCTCGCCTATGTCTCCCAACATTGGGGCTGGCGCGCCGCGCTGGGGCTGGTCGTCGCCATTCTCGCTGTCGCGCTCGCCTTCGCCATGGCGTTGCTGCGCGACCGGCCGGCCGACGTCGGCCTGCCGCCGTACGGCGAACACGCCATCGCGCCGGCGCCGAAAGCCAATTCGGGTCTCGCCTCGCTCGCCTCCGCGCCGCTCGTCGCATTGCGCGACGCCGCCGGCAGCCGCGTCTTCTGGGTGCTGTTTGCGACCTTCTTCGTCTGCGGCCTCAGCACCAACGGCCTGATCCAGACCCACTGGATCACCCTGTGCGGCGACTACGGCGTCGCTCCGGTCGGCGCGGCCGGCATCCTCGCCGTCATCGGCGTGTTCGACTTCGTCGGCACCATCCTGTCGGGCTGGCTGTCCGACCACTACGACAACCGCTGGCTGCTGTTTTTCTATTACGGCCTGCGCGGCCTCTCGCTGATCTATCTGCCCTACACCGACTTCTCCGTCGTCAGCCTGTCGCTGTTTGCGGTGTTCTACGGCCTCGATTGGGTCGCGACGGTGCCGCCAACGGTGCGGATCGCCGCGGATTCCTTCGGCGAGCGCGCCAATGTCACCTTCGGCTGGATCTTCGCCGCCCACCAGCTCGGCGCCGCGACGGCGGCGTTCGGCGCCGGCGCGGCGCGCACCGAACTGGCGAGCTACCTGCCTGCGCTCTATGTCGCGGGCGGGGCCTGCCTGGTCGCCTCGGCGTTGGTGATGACGCTTTCCCAGCCACGGCGGAGGGAAACGGCGCTCGCCTGAACTCGGGTCAGGTCGACAGCGCCGCCTTGCGCCGCGCCAGGCTCTCGGGTGGCCAGTGTTGGCGCGACTCGTAATATTCGTCGAAAGCCGGAACGCCCTCGGGCAAGGCGACCCACGGCAATTTCGAGCGCGTGTAGATGTGGACGTCGGGCGGCGCGACGGCCGGATCGTCGAGCGCGCCGACGCGAACGAAGCTCAGCGCGTCGCGGCCGCCGTAATGGCTCCAGATCGCGGTCTGACAGGCCGGGCAGCGATGGATGACGTGCGATCGGCCGCTGTCGGTCGGGACGGGGACGCCGATCGTGGTTCCCGAGAGGATCTCGACTCGCGCGGTCTCGATCAGCGCGTTGACCACAAAGGCGCTCCCGGTTTGCCGCTGGCAATCCTTGCAATGGCAGCAATGGACGAACATCGGCGGCGAAGCGAGCCGGTAGCGCAACGCGCCGCAGGCGCAGCCGCCTTCCGCGAAACCAGACATGGGGCAACCCCTCCCGCGGCGAGCTTGGCGCGCGGAAGACGGCGGCGCAAGCGCCAGTCAGATCGTGAAGCTCGTCCCGCAGCCGCAGGAGGCCACCGCGTTGGGGTTCTTGACCTTGAACGCCTGGCCCATCAGGTCGTCGACGAAATCGAGCTCCGAGCCGCGCATCATCTCGAGCGACGAGGAATCGACGACGACGCTGACCCCGTCGCGCGTGGCGACGAAATCGTCGTCGCCGCGCGAGGCGTCGATCTCGAAAGCGTATTGGAAGCCCGAGCAGCCTCCGCCCTTGACCGAAATGCGCAACGACGCGCCTGGGTCGGCGGCGAGCACCTTCTGCAATCGGCGCGCCGCGGCGGCGCTGATCGACAGGGGGGCCGTTTCGGCTGCGGCGTGATCGCTCATCGGTCCTTCCTGGGAAGACAATCGGCGGGACGGTCGCTAGAACATAGGCGCGGCGGAGCGAAGCGCAATATGGGGGCAGGAATGGCGGCGGACCCAGGGAACGGCCGGGCGCCCTACGCCGCCGATCCCGCCCGGTCGCTCGGCCGCCTCCATTCCGAGCCGCGGTCGCCGACTCGCGACGATTTCCAGCGCGACCGCGACCGCATCATCCATTCCACCGCTTTCCGCCGCCTCGCCCACAAGACCCAGGTGTTCGTCTATCACGAGGGCGACCACTTCCGCTCGCGGCTGACCCACACGATCGAGGTCGCCCAGCTCGCCCGCGCGCTCGCCAAGGCGCTGGCGCTCGACGAGGAACTCGCCGAAGCGGTGGCGCTCGGCCACGATCTCGGCCATACGCCGTTCGGCCACACCGGCGAGGACGCGCTCGACGCCTGCATGGCCTCCCACGGCGGTTTTGACCACAACAGCCACGGCCTGCGCCTCGTCACCGAGCTCGAGCGGCGCTACGCCGATTTCGACGGCCTCAACCTCACGCAGGAGACGCTCGAGGGGCTGGTCAAGCACAATGGTCCGCTGATCGACGCCGCCGGCCGGCCGCTCGAGCGCTGGCGCGCGCGCGGCGTCCCGGCCGCCATCCTCGCATACGACCGCCTGCAGAGCTTGGGTCTGGCGGAATACGCCAGCCTTGAAGCGCAGGCGGCGGCGATCGCCGACGACATCGCCTATGACGCGCATGACATCGACGACGGGCTGCGCGCCGAGCTGTTCGAGATCGCTGCGATCCGCGCCGCCGTTCCCTTCGTCGCCGGCCTGCTCGACGAGATCGACCGCCTTCATCCCGGCCTCGAACGTCCGCGCGTCATCCACGAGCTGACCCGCCGCGTCATCACCCGCTTCATCGAGGACGTCATCGCCGAGAGCGAGGCGCGCATCGCCGAGGCGCGGGTCGCGAACCTCAAGGACGTGCAGCAGGCGGGCAGGACGCTGATCGGATTTTCGCCGGCGATCGCCGCCGCCGACCGCGAAATCAAGACCTTCCTGTTCGCCAACATGTATCGCCACCCGCAGGTCACGCAGGTGCGCGCGCGCGCCGAGGCGGTGGTTCGGGCGCTGTTCTCCGCTTATGTCGCCGATCCTGCGGCGATGCCGCCCGACTGGGCGGCCAAAGCCGGCGCGACGGCGAGCGCCCGCGCGCACGCCGCGGCCGACTACATCGCCGGCATGACCGACCGTTTCGCGCTCAACGAATATCGGCGGCTTTTTGACCCCACGGCGAACTTGCGATAAAGCCGCGCCGGCTTCGTTCCCGGGCGCAATTCATGAATATTTTCGAGGATTTCCAGGCCCGGGTGGGCGTGGCGCTCAGCGATCTGGCGGCGTCGGGGCGGCTGCCCGCCGACCTCGACCTTTCGCGCTTCGTGGTCGAACCGCCGCGCGAAGCTTCGCACGGCGACCTCTCGACCAACGCGGCGATGGTCTATGCGCGAGAAGCGAAAGCAGTCGGCGGAAATCCGCGCGCTATCGCCGAGGCGATCGCCGAGGCGCTGCGGCGATCGCCCGACGTGCAATCCGTCGAGGTCGCCGGGCCGGGCTTCATCAATATCCGCCTCGCGCCGGAGATTTTCGCGCGGGTGCTGGTGGCGATCCTCGAGCGCGGCGTCGATTTCGGCCGCGCGGCGAAGCCGGCCGCCGACAGGGTCAACGTCGAATACGTCAGCGCCAATCCGACCGGGCCGATGCATGTCGGCCACGCGCGCGGGGCGGTGTTCGGCGACGCGCTGGCCAGCCTGCTCGCTTTTGCAGGATGCGAGGTCACGCGCGAATATTACATCAACGACGCCGGCGCGCAGGTCGACGTGCTGGCGCGCTCGGCGTTCCTGCGCTATCGCGAAGCGCTCGGCGAGACGGTGACGATCGCCGAGGGCCTCTATCCCGGCGACTATCTCAAGCCGGTCGGCGAGACTCTCGCCAGGGAATTCGGCGGCGCGCTACGCGACTGGCCGGAGCGGGAATGGTTGCCGCTCGTTCGCGCGCGCACGATCGCGGCGATGATGGCGATGATCAAGGACGATCTCGCCGCACTCAACATTGCGCACGACGTCTTCGCCTCCGAGCGCGCGCTGACCGGCGCCGAGGGCGGCGCGGATCAGGTGCGCGCATCGATCGAGGATTTGAGAAGCCGCGGCATCGTCTATGTCGGCCGGCTGCCGCCGCCGAAGGGACAATTGCCCGACGACTGGGAAGACCGCGAGCAGACGTTGTTCCGCACGACCGATTTCGGCGACGACGTCGACCGGCCGCTGATCAAGTCAGACGGCGGCTACACCTACTTCGCCAGCGACATCGCCTATCACAAATCGAAGATCGAGCGTGGCTTCCTCAATCTGGTCGACGTCTGGGGCGCCGACCACGGCGGATACGTCAAGCGCATGCAGGCGGCGGTCGCGGCGTTGTCGGGCGGGAGGGCCAGCCTCGACGTGCGGCTTTGCCAGCTCGTGCGGCTTATGCGGGCGGGCGAGCCGGTGAAAATGTCCAAGCGCTCCGGAGAATTCGTCACTTTGCGCGAAGTGGTCGACGAGGTCGGCGCCGATCCGGTCCGGTTCATCATGTTGATGCGCAAGAACGACGCGCCGCTCGACTTCGACCTCGCCAAGGTGATCGAGCAGAGCCAAGACAATCCGGTCTTCTATGTCCAGTACGCGCATGCCCGCGCGCGCAGCGTCCTGCGTCAGGCGCACTTGGCCTTTCCGGCGGCCGATTTCGCGCCTAAGTCATTGCGTGACGCCGATTTCGGCCTGCTTTCGGACGAAGGCGAGCGTGGGCTGACGCGCGCCCTCTCCCAGTATCCGCGCGTCGTCGCCCAGGCCGCCGAGGTCCGCGAACCCCACCGGATCGCCTTTTATGCACATGATTTGGCGACCCTGTTCCATTCTCACTGGAACCGCGGCAAGGATTCGCCACATTTACGCTTCGTTAATGACGGTAATGCAAGTTTAACGAATGCGCGCATGGGTCTGGTGGCGGCGACGGCCTTTGTTTTGGCGTCGGCTTTGACTATCCTGGGCGTGAGCGCGCCCGAGGAAATGCGCTAGGCGGCCTTTCCCGGCTGCCGGAAGCGTCGGACGCGAGGGGGCGTCGCGAGGGAGGTTGGCGGTTTCGCCGTCCCGAGCGCCCGCCGTCCCCCGAATGAGGGCAGTCATGACCGGATCGACAGCCAAAATCGTCCCGGAGATCAACCTCGACGAATTCGAGAAGCGCCTGCGCGCGGCCGGCGCGCCGTCGGCCGGCGCGGAAGACCCGCTCGCGGAATTGACCCGCCTGGTCAACGCGGTCCACGCAGACGCGCGACGCGCTGCGCGCGGCCCGCAGACCGAGGCGTCCGCCGCCCTGCCGAGCGTCGACGAGGCGCCCGAGGTCGTCCCGCCGCCTGCGCCGCCGGCGCGCGCAGAACCGCCGTCGTTCAAACCGCAGCCGTCGCTAAAGGCCCCGCAGCCGTCCACGGCGCCGCCCGTTTTCGCCAGCGGCCTGCGCCCCGCCTTCAGCGAGCCGGAGACCGTCTTTTCCGAGGAGGAGGAGCCGCCGCTGCCTCCCGACGTCGCGCTCGCCTCCCAAGAACCGCCGGCGCGACGCGCGCGCGGGTGGGGCTTCAAGGTGGCTGGCATGATCGTGGTCGGGGCGGCGCTGCTCGCCGGGGCGACGGCGCTCAAGCACGGCGTGCCGGGTCTAGCCAAGGCGCCGCCGTTCATCGCCGCCGACGACGCCCCGACCAAGGTGCAGCCGCCAAGCGAGGCCAACGTCCAATCGAACAGCGATATCGCGTCGCTGCTGATGAAGGATTCCGCGACCGCGACCCCGGTCAAGGTGGTCAATAGCGAAGAGCAGCCGATCGACTTGCGCACCCAGACGCAGCCGACCCCGGCGCCCTCCGCTCCCGCGGCGGCCCCGGCGGTCGCCGGGGCTAATCCTGGGTCGACGATCGACTCCGCTTCGCCGGTCGGCGCCGCTCCCGATACGCCGATCGTGCCGCCCGCCGCCGATTCGGCGTCGGTCGCGCCGCTGTTTCCGGCCGCCAAAGCGGTGAAGACGGTTTCGGTGCGTCCGGACGGCACGCTGATCGCCGCCGCGTCTCCGGCCGCCGCGGCTTCGCCCGACGCCGCGCCGACCCCGCCGGCCAAGGTGGCCGTGCGCGCCATCGATCCGGTCGTGGCGACGCCGGAGGCGGCGACGCCGAAGCTCGATCTGCCGACCAAGCTGTCGCCGAAGTCCCAACAGCGCGCCGTCGCCAAGACCGACACCACCGCGCCCGACGCCGACTCGAGCGCGACGCCGAGCGCGCCGATGCAACTCGTTTCGCCGCCGAGGCCGGTGAAGCGCGCCGCTGACGCCTCCGCCGCGCCGGCGCCCGCCGGCGACGGAGCCGCTGCGCCGGCTGCCGCCGATGCGCCGGCCGTCGTCGCGGCGGCTGAGCCGTCAGCTGAAACCGACGGCGAATGGGCGGTGCAGTTGGCGGCGCCGCGCTCGGAAGCCGACGCGCGGAGCGCGATCGCCAAGTTCAAGAAGAAATACGCCGACGAGCTCGGCGACAACGCGCTGACGATCCATCAGGCCGAAGTGAAGGGCGCGGCGATCTTTCGCGTCCGCGTCAGCCGACTGTCGAAGAGCGACGCAAGCGCGCTGTGCTCCAAGCTGAAGGCGGACGGCAGCGATTGCTTTGTCGCCAAGGATTGACCTTGCGCGAGCGTCGGCGGGCGATGCAGCGACAATGATCCGCGCCCTGGTCTGCGGCTGCGTGGGGCCGAGCCTCGACGCCGAGGATCGCGCCTTCCTGCGAGACGCGGCGCCGTGGGGCCTGATTCTGTTCAAACGCAACGTGGTCGATCGCACGCAATTGCGAGCGCTGGTCGACGAGTTCCGATCGATCGTCGGCCGCGCCGACGCGCCCGTGCTGATCGACCAGGAAGGCGGCCGCGTGCAGCGCATGGCGCCGCCGCATTGGCCAGCCTATCCGGCTGCGGCGCGGTTTGCGGCGACGCCGCGGCCGCAACGCGCCGCGTGGCTGACCGCGCGGTTGATTGCCGCGGATCTGATCGAGGTCGGGATCAATGTCGATTGCGCGCCGGTGATCGACGTCGCCGGAGAGGGCATGTCGGCGGCGATCGGTTCGCGCGCGTTCTCTGCTTCGCCCGAGCAAGTCGCGGCGCTCGGCCGCGCCTATGCCGACGGCCTGATCGCCGGCGGCGTCGCGCCGGTGGTCAAGCACATGCCCGGCCACGGGCGCGCGAAGGTCGACAGCCACCTAGAGTTGCCGATCGTGGCGGCGTCCCGCGACGCGCTCGCCGCTCGCGATTTCCTTCCCTTCAAGGCGCTGCGCGACCTGCCGATGGCGATGACGGCGCATGTCGTCTTCTCCGCAATCGACGACACGGCGCCGGCGACGACGTCGCCGCGCGTCGTGGGCGAGATCATGCGCGGCGAAATCGGCTTCGAAGGGCTCATCTTCAGCGACGACACCTCGATGAAAGCGCTCGCCGGAACCTTCGTCGAGAAGACGCGCGCGATCTTCGCCGCTGGCCTCGACATCGTGCTCCATTGCAACGGCGATCTGACCGAATCGCGCGAAGTGGCGTCAGAAACGCCGGAACTCGAAGGCGACGCGCTGCGCCGCGCCGAGGCGGCGCTCGCGTGCGTCGCCGGCGGCCCGCAGTCGTTCGACGCGGCGGCCGGTCGCGCCGAACTCGACGCGCTACTGGCGGCCGCTCCCGGCTGATCAGCGCTTGTCGAGGCCGAGGCGCTGGAAGCCTGCGCCGGCGATCGGCTTCTTCGCAGAGATGACGCGCGAATTGACGCCGCTCCAGCGGATCTCCCCGGAAAGCCGGCCGTATTCGATCTTCGGGCAGCGGTTCATCACCACCCTGACCCCGCGCGCCTCGGCGCGGGCCGCCGCCGCGTCGTCGCGCACGCCGAGCTGCATCCAGATCACCTTCGGCGGCGTCGGCAGCGCCAGCGCGGCGTCGACGACTTCGCCGACGGCGTCGGATCTGCGGAAGACGTCGACCATGTCGATCGGCTGCGGAGTTTCGGCGAGGCTCGCGTAGACGGGCAGGCCGAGCAGCGTCTCGCCCGCGAGGCCGGGGTTGATCGGCAGCATCGCGAAGCCGCGCTCGGAAAGATATTTGAGCACGAAATAGGACGGCCGCGCCGGGTTGGCGGAGGCGCCGACCATGGCGACCGTCTTCACGTTCAGCAGGATGTCGCGGATATAATCGTCGGCATAGGATTCGTGGTTCACGCGCCCTCCCAGCGCGGCGGCCGCTTTTCGAGAAAGGCGGCGGCGCCTTCGGCGGAATCGGGGTGGAGGAGATTGTCGAGCATCGCGCGCGCGGCAAGCGCGTAGGCCTGGTCGAGCGGCATTTCGATCTGGCGATAGAACGCGCCCTTGCCGATCGCCAGCGTCGCCGCCGAGCGCGCGGCGATTTGCGCTGCGAGCTTCCGCGCCTCGGCGAGCGCCGCGCCGGCCGGAACGACGCGGTTGACCAGGCCGAAGCGCTCGGCCGTCGAGGCGTCGCAGAGCTCGCCGGTCAGCGCCATTTCCATCGCGTGCTTGCGCGAGACGGCGCGACCGACCGCCACGAGCGGCGTCGAACAGAAGAGGCCGATCGACACGCCGGGCAGCGCGAAGCGCGCGTCGGCGCCGGCGACCGCGAGATCGCAGGCGGCGACGAGTTGGCAGCCGGCGGCGGTGGCGACGCCCTCGACCGCGGCGATCACCGGCTTCGGCAGCGCGACGATGGCGCGCATCAGCTCGCTGCAGCGCGCCATCGCGCGCTCGAAAAACGCCCGGCCGTGGTCGGGGTCGTTGCGATGCGCCTGCAGCTCCTTGAGGTCGTGGCCGGCCGACAGCGCCGCGCCTTCGCCGGCGAGGACGACGACGCGCGCCGCCGGATCGGCTTCGATCGCGGCGAAGCCGTCGAGCAGAGCCTCGATCATCGCCAGGCTCAGCGCGTTGCGCGAGGCGGGCGATTGCAGGGTCAGCGTCGCGACGCCGGAATCGTCGTCGCGGCGCAGCAGGGCGGTGGCGTTCACGGGGGCTCCGTCCGGAAGCGAGCGCAGGCGCGCGCCTAAGGCCGAGTATCGCGCGAGAAAGGCCAAACGCAAGCCGCCGTCGGCCTACATGAGATCGGCGCGGTCGGCGGCGAGCACGATCTCGGCGCAAGCCGTCGCGTCGGACAGGGCTTCGTGGTGGTCGAGCGCGATCCTGAGTTCGCGGCATACGTCGGAGAGCCGGGTCGGACGAATGTTCCAGGCGCGCCGGGCGATTTGCACGGTGCAGCGGAACGGCAGGGTGGGCGCGGCGAGGCCATAGGCCGTGCAGCAGGCGCGCAACACGCCTTTGTCGAAGGCGGCGTTGTGAGCGGCGAGGAACGTTGCGCCTTCGAGCAACGGGGTCAGTCTCGGCCACAGGCGGCCGAAGTCGTCGGCCGTCTCCACGTCCATCCAGGTCAGGCCGTGAATGTGGGTGAAGACGAATTGCCGGCTCGGGGGCCGGATCAAGTGGACCGCGCGATCGACGATCGCGCCTTCGACGACCTTCACCAAGCCGATCGCGCAGGCGCTGTCGCGCCGGTAGGCGGCGGTCTCGAAGTCGATCGCAACGAAGTTCAACCCCGACCTCGACAGCGTCGGGGCGGGAAGGGCGGCGACGGCTTGCGATTCGGAGACGATCATCGCAGCCGAACTTAGGGCGGCGCGGCGACGACGGCAAAGCCGACCTGTGGCTTTTGCGCCGCGGCGCGGCTATTCAGCGCAACCGACCCGTCTTCTCCGGACCCCGCCTGATGGACGCCGCGCCGCCGCTCGCCTTTGCGCTCGATGAGCTCAGAGCCTATCTCGCCGAGATCTTTCCCCGGGCGTGGAGCGCCGGAGCGCATGAGATCGAGGCGATCGGCCCGCTTGCGGCGCGGGTGCGGCTGAACTTCCACGCCGACCATCTGCGTCCAGGCGGCACGGTTTCGGGGCCGGCGATGTTCGCGCTGGCGGACATCGCGCTCTATGTCGCGATCCTCGCCCAGATCGGCCGCGCGCCGCTGGCGGTGACGACCAACTTGTCGATCAACTTCCTGCGCAAGCCCGCCCCTGGCGATCTCGTCGCCGAGGCGCGGCTGATGAAACTCGGCAAACGGCTGGCGGTCGGCGAGGTGGCGATCCGCCCCGCCGACTCGGCGGAGCTGGTCGCCCATGCGGTCGGAACCTATTCGCTGCCCGCGGCGAGATGAGCGCGAGGGCGCCGAGCCGATGAGGTATCATAATACCTCATACAAAAAACAGCCATTTTATCGACGATTCCGCGACTTGACGGTTGACGAACTGGCGCGCCGACCCGTATAAGCGCGGCCCTGACCGGCCCGCCGCTCGCGGCGGGGGTTGTCACGCGAGAAACGGACCGCAATTCATGTTCGGCAAGACCCATTCGACCAAGACGGCCGACGTCGAGAAGAAGTGGCTGCTCATCGACGGCAAGGGCCTGGTGGTCGGCCGCCTGGCGACAATCGTCGCCATGCGCCTGCGCGGCAAGCACAAGCCCTCGTTCACCCCGCACATCGATGACGGCGACAACGTGATCATCGTCAACGCCGAGAAGGTGGTGTTCACCGGCCGCAAGCGCGACGACAAGGTCTACTATCACTACACGGGCTACATCGGCGGCATCAAAGAACGGTCGGCCAAGTCGATCCTCGATGGCCGCTATCCCGAGCGAGTCGTCGTCAAGGCGGTCGAGCGCATGCTGCCGCGGGGCCCGCTGGGCAAGAAGCAGCTCGGCAACCTCAAAGTCTACAAGGGCCCCGACCACCCGCATGCGGCGCAGTCGCCCGAGGTCCTCGACGTCGCCAAGCTCAATCCGAAGAACAGCCGGAGCGCCTGATTCCCATGGCCGACACCCTTTCCTCCCTCGCCGACCTCAAGGATACGGAGCTCGCCCCACCGCCGGTCGAAGCGCCTGTCCATGTGCAGAAGCTCGACAAGCTCGGCCGGGCCTACGCGACCGGCAAGCGCAAGAACGCCGTCGCGCGCGTCTGGATCAAGCCCGGCAAGGGCCAGACGACCGTCAACGGCAAGCCGCTCGACGTCTATTTCGCGCGTCCGGTGCTGCGCATGATCCTCAACCAGCCGCTGGTCGTCGCCAATCGCATCGGCCAGTACGACCTGTTCGTCACGGTCGCCGGCGGCGGCCTCTCCGGCCAGGCCGGCGCGGTGCGCCACGGCCTCGCCAAGGCGCTGACCTATTACGAGCCCGAGCTGCGCGCGCCGCTGAAGAAGGAAGGCTTCCTCACCCGCGACTCGCGCGTGGTCGAGCGCAAGAAGTACGGCCACGCCAAGGCGCGCCGGAGCTTCCAGTTCTCGAAGCGCTGAGGCGAAGCGGAATTCAACTGCGAAAAGGGCGGCTTCGGCCGCCCTTTTTGTTGGCTGCGAACTGGCGCCGCGGTCATTCCAACGTTGGCTTGACACGCGCCGGCGAAATTCGGAGCCTCGCCGCAGGCCGACAATGCGGCGGGACGGGAGGATCGCGCGATGCAGTCCGCGCTCAGCTATGTCAGCGGCGCCAGCGAGGAGCCGCTGCTCGGCCAGACGATCGGGCAGGCGCTCGACCTCGCCGCCCGGCGCTGGAGCGACCGGCCGGCGCTGATCTCGCCGAGCCACGGCGTCGCCTGGACCTGGCGCGAGTTTCGCGCGCGGGTCGGCGAACTCGCGGCGGGCCTGCTCAAGCTCGGCCTGAGACGCGGCGAGCGGATCGGCGTGTGGTCGCTCAATCGCCCGGAATGGGCGCTGACCCAGTTCGCCGCCGCCGAGGCGGGGCTGGTGTTCGTCACCATCAATCCCGCCTACCGCCTGCACGAGCTCGAATATGCGCTGAAGAAGGTCGGCTGCGCCGCGCTGGTCGTCGCGACGCGCTTCAAGACCAGCGACTTCATCGGCTTGCTCAATTCGCTGGCGCCCGAGCTGGCGCGGTGCGAGCCCGGCGCGCTGAAGGCGGCGAAGCTGCCCGACCTGCGCATCGTCGTCCAGATCGGCGAACGCGCGCCGGGAACCCTCGGCTTCGAGGCGGTCGCGAAGCTCGGCGGCGACGCCGAGCGCGCCGCGCTCGCGGCGCTGCGCGACGAGATCCAGTTCGACGACGCGGCCAACGTCCAGTTCACCTCCGGCACGACCGGATCGCCGAAAGGGGTGACGCTCACCCACCACAACATCCTCAACAACGGCTATTTCGTCGGCCGCGCGATGCGGCTCACGCCCGAGGACCGCATCTGCATTCCGGTGCCGCTCTATCATTGCTTCGGCATGGTGATGGGCAACCTCGCCGCGGTGACGCTCGGCGCGGCGATGGTCTATCCCGGCGAAGGCTTCGACCCGCTGGCGACGCTGAAGACGGTCGAATCCGAGCGCTGCACCGCGCTCTACGGCGTGCCGACAATGTTCATCGCCGAGCTCGACCATCCCGAGTTCGACCGCTTCGATCTTTCGTCGCTGCGCACCGGCATCATGGCGGGCGCGCCTTGCCCGATCGCGGTGATGCGCAGGGTTCTCGACCGCATGCACATGCGCGACGTCACGATCGCCTATGGCATGACCGAGACCAGCCCGGTGAGCTTCCAGAGTTCGACCGAAGACTCGATCGAGCGCCGCGTCGCCACGATCGGCCGCGTGCATCCTCATGTCGAGGTCAAGATCGTCGACAAGCTGGGCCGCATCGTCCGGCGCGGCGAACCGGGCGAGCTGTGCACGCGCGGCTATTCGGTGATGCTCGGCTATTGGGGCGAGGAGCAGAAGACGCGCGAGGCGCTCGACGCGGCCGGCTGGATGCACACCGGCGATCTCGCCACCGTCGACGCCGAGGGCTACGGCAACATCGTCGGCCGCATCAAGGACATGGTGATCCGCGGCGGCGAGAACGTCTACCCGCGCGAAGTCGAGGAGTTTCTCTACAAGCACCCCAAGATCCAGGACGTGCAGGTGTTCGGCGTCGCCGACGACCGCTATGGCGAGGAGCTCTGCGCGTGGGTGCGGGTGCGCGCCGGCGAGCGGCTGACCGCCGAGGAGGTGCGCGCCTTCTGCCGCGACCAGATCGCCCACAACAAGATCCCGCGCTATGTCGAGTTCGTCGAGGAATTCCCGATGACGGTCACCGGCAAGGTGCAGAAGTACCTGATGCGCAATGCGGTCGAGGAGCGTCTGGGGCTGAGGCGGGCGGAGACCGCGTGAGGGCGAACCGACCGGATCGAAACGCGCGGCTTTGGCCGCCCCTCTTGTTCGCCTGCCAGGGCCCTTGACGCGGTCGCGACGAAAGCGCATGTGAGCGCCGCCATGACAACCCGCCTCCGCCGACGCTGATCCTGTCTCCGCGCATGCCGCGCGCGATCCGCGTTGTTCCTTCCGAAGCGAGACGATCATGACGACTTCCATCTTCATCGACGGCGAAGCCGGGACCACCGGGCTGCAGATCCGCGACAAGCTCGCGGGGCTGAAGGGGATCGCGCTGCGCACCCTGCCGGCCGAGCGGCGCAAGGACCCGGCGGCGAAACTCGCGCTGTTCGCCGAGGTCGATCTCGTCATCCTCTGCCTGCCGGACGAGGCGGCGAGGGAAACCGCCAAGGCGATCGACGCGCTGGGCGACAAGGCGCCGCGCGTGATCGACGCCTCGTCGGCGCACCGCGTCGCGCCGGGCTGGGTCTACGGCTTTCCCGAGCTCGCGGCGGGGCAGGGCGCTGCGATCGCTGCGGCGCGCAGAGTGACCAATCCCGGCTGCCATGCGACGGGCGCAATCGCGCTCCTCGCGCCGCTGACCGCCGCCGGCCTGATCGCCAAGGACGCCGCAATCTCGATCAATTCGGTCAGCGGCTATTCGGGCGGCGGCAAGTCGATGATCGAGGCCTTCGAGAGCGGCCGCGCGCCGAGTTTCGAGCTCTACGGGCTCGCGCTGCAGCACAAGCATCTGCCGGAGATCGAGCGCTACTCGGGCCTCGCGGCGAAGCCGATCTTCGTCCCTTCGGTGGGAAATTTCCGCCAGGGCATGATCGTCAGCGCGCCGCTGCATCTCGACGCGCTGCCGGGCAAGCCGAAGGGCGCCGAGCTGCGCGCNNGAGCCGGAGTCGCTCAACGGCACGAACGACATGCTGCTCCACGTCTACGAGAACGAAGCGCGGCGGCAGGCTGTGCTGGCGGCGAAATTCGACAATCTCGGCAAGGGCGCGTCGGGCGCCGCGGTGCAGAACCTGCAATTGATGCTGGGGCTTGAGACCACACCTCCATCCGACCGTCATGACCGGGCTTGACCCGGTCATCCAGGCTGTCCGGTCGCGTCGATAACCGCGCGGCTTGCCGTCGGTCATCGCAGTTGGATGGCCGGGTCAAGCCCGGCCATGACGGGGAAGCGGCCGCAAAACCTATCCCGTCGCTCGCCTTTTCCGCGTCGCCAGCCGAAACGCGGCCCGCAGCAACGCCTCGATCAGCGCGCCGACGACATAGGCGAGAACGCAGCAGAACGCCGCCGCCGCCAACACCTGGCCGATCGAATCGGCGGCGAAGTCCGAAGTGCCCGTCAGCGCGCGCGTCGTCAGGATGTAGGGCAGGGCGGCGAGCGAGAGCCACAAGTCGGCGAGAAACATCCCTGCCGCCCGCGCATAGAGCCCATAGGCGACGATGAAGGCGGCGGCGTAGACGACCGCCAGCGCCAATCCGAAATACGAGCGCGCCGCACGCACGGGCGCCGCCTCAGGCCGGCTTCGACCAGGCGACGACGCGCTGCGCCTGCTGGCCGAGCCCGTCGATCCCGAGCGACATCGTGTCGCCCGCCTTCAGATAGCGCGGCGGCTTCTTGCCGTCGCCGACGCCCGGCGGCGTGCCGGTGGTGATGACGTCGCCCGGCTCGAGAATCATGTACTGCGAAATGTCGGATACGAGCTTGGCGACGCCGAAGATCATCGTCGCCGTCGACCCGCTCTGCATCCGCTCGCCGTCGACGTCGAGCCACATCGACAGCTTCTGCGGATCGGGAACCTCGTCCTTCGTGACCATCCACGGGCCGATCGGGCCGAAGGTCGGGCAGCCCTTGCCTTTGGCCCATTGGCCGCCGCCGCGCCGATGCTGATAGTCGCGCTCGGAGACGTCGTTGACCACGCAATAGCCGGCGACATGTTCGAGCGCGTCCTTTTCCGACACATAGCTAGCGCGGGCGCCGATGACGACGCCAAGCTCGACTTCCCAGTCGGTCCTTTGCGAGCCTTTGGGGATCACGATGTCGTCGTAGGGGCCGACGATGCAGGTGCGCGCCTTGTTGAACAGAACCGGCTCCTTGGGGATCGCCATGCCCGATTCCGCGGCGTGGTCGGCGTAATTGAGCCCGACGGCGACGAAACTGCCGACATTGGCGACGCAGGGGCCGATTCGCGGCGCGCCACGGACCGCCGGCAGGGCTTCCGGCTTGATCTTGGCGAGGCGGGCGAGCGAGCGCGGGGCAAGCGTCGCGGCGTCGATGTCGGCGACGACTTCGCTGAGGTCGCGGATCTTGCCGGCCGCGTCGATGAGGCCCGGCTTCTCCTTGCCCGGCTTGCCGTAGCGGACCAGCCTCATGCGCGCTTCCTTCCGTTCGATCGCCCGCTCCGTCCGCGGTCGTCAGGCGGGCAGGCTTAGCCCAGCCGCGCCCGGCGCACAACGAAACCCCTTGGACGCCCTCTCCATTGTTGTGGCAAACGAAAACGGCGCGTCATAAGATGAGCGTTACAAGCCGCTTCGCTCGTGGGCGGCGCTTTGGTCGAGACCATGCCCGATCAAGAACGCTTCGCCCTGTTCATCGACGGCGCCAATCTCTACGCGTCGGCGAAGTCGCTCGGCTTCGACATAGACTACAAGCGGCTGCTGCGGGAGTTTCAGGGCAGGGGCCGGTTGATCCGCGCCTACTACTATACCGCCCTCGTGGAAGATCAGGAGTACTCCTCGATTCGGCCGCTGGTCGACTGGCTCGACTACAACGGCTATTCGGTCGTCACCAAGCCGACCAAGGAATTCGTCGATTCGACCGGTCGACGCAAAGTCAAAGGCAACATGGACATCGAATTGGCGGTGACGGCGATGGAGATGGCGGCGCACATCGACCAGATGGTGCTGTTCTCCGGCGACGGCGACTTCCGCTCCCTGGTCGAAGCGGTGCAGCGGCAGGGCGTGCGCGTCTCGGTCGTTTCGACCGTCGCCAGCCAGCCGCCGATGGTCGCCGACGAACTGCGCCGCCAGGCCGACGAGTTCATCGATCTCGCGCAACTCGCGCCCCGCATCGGCCGCGACCCGAGCGAGCGGGCGGCGCGCGCCGGCGAACCGCGTCGCCAGGCCGCCGTCACGCCGGCCGCGCCGCAGGACGAAACAGGACGCGAGTGAACGAGCAGAGGCGTCGCGCCATGGTTCGTCGACGGTCGCAGGAGCGCGCGCTTGCCGTTTGACGTCAGCCCGCCCGCCGACTGCCGCGTCTGCGCCCGGCTCGCCGGCTACCGCGACGCCAACCGCGTCGCCTTTCCCGACTTCCGCAACGCGCCGGTCGAATCCTTCGGCGACCCTTCGGCGCGCCTGTTGATCGTCGGCCTTGCGCCGGGCCTGCGCGGCGCCAATCGCACCGGCCGACCGTTCACCGGCGACTATGCCGGCGATCTCCTCTACGCCACGTTGCTGGAGTTCGATTTCGCCGTCGGACGCTACGACCGCAGGCCCGACGACGGGCTGGCGCTCGTCGATTGCGCGATCGTCAACGCCGTTCGCTGCGTCCCGCCGGAAAACAAGCCGACGCCGGCCGAGATCGCCTCCTGCCGCCCCTATCTCTCCGGCGCGATCAAGCGGCTGCCGCGGCTGGCGGCGATCGTCGCGCTCGGGCGCATCGCCCACGACACCATTCTGCGCGCGCTCGACGCGCGTCCGTCGCGCTTCGCCTTCGCGCACGGCGCGCGACACATGGTCGCGCAATCGCCGCGCGCGCTGTTCGATAGCTACCACTGTTCGCGCTACAACACGAACACGGGTAGGTTGACGCCCGCGATGTTCCGCGCTGTCTTCGCCGCCGCGCGCGCCGAACTGGACGGTGCGGGGGCGTGACCGCGCGGCTGGCCGAGCGCACCTCGACGGGATGCGTAGCCGATCTGGCGAGGGGGTGAGGGCATGAACGTGCATTCGTTCGGACAACACGAGGGCGCCCCGATTTTCGAGGCGACGATCGCCTCCAAGGCCGGCGCGACGGCCAAGGTTCTAACCTGGGGCGCAGCGCTCCGCGACCTCGTCGTGCCGCATGGACAGGGCAAGCAAAGGGTGACGCTCGGGCTCAATTCGATCGAGGACTACGTCGCTTATTCGCCCTACTTCGGCGCGACGCCGGGGCGCTACGCCAACCGCATCGCCAATGGCCGCTTCAGTCTCGACGGCGCGGTTTACAACATCGCGCGCAAGCCGGACGAGAAGCACGCTCTGCACGGCGGCCCGGACGGATTCGGCCACAGGGCGTGGAAACTCGGCCCGGTCGATGCGTCGTCGGCGACGCTCGAGTTCGATTCGCCCGACGGCGACCAGGGCTTCCCCGGCGCGCTGCGCGCGACCTGCGTCTATCGCCTGCTCGAGCCGGCGACCCTGCGCATCGAGCTCAGCGCGACCTGTGACCGGCCGACGATCGTCAATCTCACCCACCACGGCTATTACAATCTCGACGGCTCCAGCGACGTGCGTGACCACGAGCTGGCGATCCTGGCCGATTTCTACACGCCGTCCGACGCCGAGCTGATTCCGACCGGGGAGATCCGCGCCGTCGCGGGAACGCCGTTCGACTTCCGCCAGCCGCGCTCGATCCGCAATTCGACCGGACAGCTCTATGACGTGAATTTCGTCGCCGCGCGCACGCCTGACGCGACCGGCCTCGCGCCGATCGCGCGCGTCCGTTCGCCGCTCAACGGCCTGACGATGGAGCTGCACAGCAGCGAGCCGGGCGTGCAATTCTACGACGCCGCCAAGCTCGACTGTCCGGTCGCTGGGCTCGACGGCGCGCGCTACGGCGCACACGCCGGCCTATGCCTGGAGCCGCAGCGTTTTCCAGATTCGCCCAATCGGCGCCATTTCAGCCCCTGCCGGCTGACCGCCGGCGAGGTCTATCGCCACGTCAGCGAATACCGCTTCGCCTGACGCTGGGGCCCCTCCGGGCGCGGCCGTCCGCCGCGCCCCAACCGTCCGCCCTCACTCGCGCGCGAGGCTCTCGCCCGGACCAGCCGCGGCGAGCGCTTGGCCGACCTCGAGGCCGAGATCGTCCATCGACGCCTCCTCACGCACAGTGAGGTCCTCGCCCTTGGTCTGACGCTCCGCCTGTTCCTGCGAGCGGGCGACGTTGACGGTGACGAACGCTTCGACCTCCGGATGGGGGTGGACCGGCGTCTTGTGCAGGCCGAGCGTCTTGATCGGATGCTGCAGCGCCACCTGATTGCGGTGAATTGCAAAGCCCGCCGCGCTGATCGCCTCGGCGATGTCGCGCGCCGACACCGAACCGTAGAGTTGCCCGGTTTCGCCTGCCTGACGGATGATGACGAAGCTCTTGCCGTCGAGCGTCGAGGCGATGTCGCCAGCGTCGCGCTTCATCTCGAGGTTGCGCGCTTCCAGCACGGAGCGTTGGCTCTCGAACTTCTTCTTGTTGGCCTCGGTCGCGCGCAAGGCCTTGCCGCTCGGCAGCAGGAAGTTGCGCGCGTAGCCGTCCTTGACGCGCACCGTGTCGCCCATATGGCCGAGCTTGCCGACGCGCTCCAACAAAATCACTTCCATGGTTTCTCTCCTTCGGTCCAGTGTGATCGCAAGACTCAAACTTTCGATCGGCGCGCCGCCGCGGCGCGCGCGCGCAAATTCGCCGCCGCGTCGATCAGACCGACCAGAGCGATCAGCGGCAGCGTCCATTGGGCGCGTATGGCGCAGCAGCCGTAGAGCGCGATCAGCAGCAGCGGCCGCATGGGCAGCCCGCGCGACAGCGCGTGCAGCGAGGCGAATCCCTGCAGCGCGTAGGCGGCAAACAGCGGCCCGGCGAACACCCAAGCGAACTGGTCGGTCGGCTCGGGCAGGGCGATCGCGACGACGATCGCGGCGACGGCGACGACCGCCAGCGGACGCGGCAGCACGAACTCGGTCGGCAGATCCGGCCAGGGGCGGGGCAAGCGATGCGACAGCGCGGTCGAGCGCGCGGCGAGATAGAGATTGAGGCACAGCGTCAGGAAGCCGAACGTCGCCGTCGCCAGCGGCGCGAGTTTCGCGATCTCCTCGGCGACGTCGTGCGCCGTGACCCCGTCGGGCAGCGCGACGACGTCCGCCAGCGTCTGATCAATCGTCGGAGTGAGTTCGTCGACCAGCGCGTGAAGCCCCGCGTCATAGCCGCTGTAGCCGAGGATCAGCGTCGTCAGGCCGACCAGCCCGGCGACCGCGCCGAGCGCCGCCGCCGCGGCGACGACCACGCCAATGGGCGTGCGCGCCGGCGCGTCGGGATCGCCGCGGCGCCATGGCGGCGCGTAACGCGGCATGAGGGCGAAGCTCGGCAGCAGCCAGGCGGGCAGGGCGACGGCGAGCGCGAAGGCGAGCGCGCCCTGAGGGCCGAAGACGACGCCGGCGGCGGCGGTCGCGATCGCGGCCGCCACGAGGCCGCCGAGCGCTCCCCAGCCGAAGGCGGCGATCATCAGCGGCAGCGGCGCGAGATAGGCCAGCGCGACCGCGAGCGGCGTGCCCTTGGCGACGAGGGCGAACAGCAACGCCGAAACGGCGCCGGCGCCGACCGGAACGGCGAAACGTTGGATCATGCGAAGACGCTGTCCCGCGGTTCGAGGCGGTTAGAGGCCGGCGACCCGCCGGCCCCAACTCGCGCCGCGCGGCTCGCCGCGCGACGCTGTCGGTAGATCGGGAGCGCAGAGCGCTCCGGAATCAAAGCGTCAACGAATGACGTAGGGCAGCAGGCCGAGGAAGCGCGCGCGCTTGATCGCCTGGGCGAGCTCGCGTTGCTTGCCGGCGGAGACCGCGGTGATGCGGGACGGCACGATCTTGCCGCGCTCGGAGATGTAGCGCGACAGCAGACGCGTGTCCTTGTAATCGATCTTCGGCGCGTTGGCGCCGGTGAACGGACAGGACTTGCGACGACGGAAAAACGGGCGGCGCGGCGCGGAGGCCATCAGAAAGCTCCAGCTTGAGCGTCGTCGCGGGGACGACGAGGACGGTCGGGACGGTCGCCGCGCGGGCCGCGACCGCCGCGATCGTCGCGGTCGCTCTCTTCGCGCTTGCGCAGCATCGCCGAGGGACCGACTTCGTGCTCGTCGACGCGCAGCGTCAGATAGCGGATGACGTCTTCGTTGAGGCTGAGCTGGCGCTCGAGTTCCTGGATCGCCGCCGACGGGGCGTCGATGTTCATCAGCGTGAAATAGGCCTTGCGGTTCTTCTTGATGCGAAACGCGAGCGACTTGAGCCCCCACGCTTCCACCTTGGAAACCGAACCGCCGTTGGAACCGATAAGGGTCTTGAGCGTCTCGGTGAGCGCTTCGACCTGGGGCGCGGTCACGTCCTGCCGCACCAAATAGATATGCTCGTACAGAGCCATGGAGAGCCTTTCCTTCGTCGTTCGGAAGCCCCGCGCTGAGCCCTTCGAGCCGTTGGAAAGGCTCGAGGCGGATCTTTCGAAGGCGGGAACACCGGAAGCCGAGCTTTTAAGCTCTACCGCGCCCTCATCGGACGCAGCCTTCCGTTCAGCCCCCAGCGGGTGCTTCGACCGCGCGCTTATAGACGAGTGGGCTGCCGGCGCAAGCGAAATCCGCCTCACTCCGGCGCGGAGAAGCTCATCACCCGATCGTGCGGGAAGTCGTAGAGCTTGCCGGTCTCGGCCCATTCCGCGGCGCAGAGCGCGACGATCTTGGGCGCGAGTTCCTCCGGGGCGCGCAGGGTCATCGGGTCCTCGCCCGGCATCGCCGCGGCGCGCATGCGGGTCCTCAGCGGACCGGGATTGACCAGCATGACGCGGATCGCCGAGGTGTTGATCGTCTCGGCGGCGTAAGTGCGCGCGAGCGCGTCGAGCGCCGCCTTGGAGACGGCGTAGGGGCCCCAATAGGCGCGCAGCTCCGCGCGGCTCGCGGCGCCCGAGGTGACGAACACCGCGCGGCCGGCCGGCGACTGGCGCAGCAACGGATCGAGGGCGCGCACGAGCCGCCAGTTGGCGGTGACATTGATCGCCATGACGTCGTCCCATTGCTTGGGATCAACGTGATGCAGCGGCGTCAACGGGCCGAGCGCGCCGGCGGCTGCGACCAGGACGTCGAGACGCCCCCAGCGGCGGTGGATCGCTTCCCCGAGCCGGTCGATAGCGGGGAAGTCATGCAAGTCGCATGGGACCAGGGTCGCCGGCGCCTCGGCTTCGGGACGAAGGGCGCGGATCTCGTCGTCGAGTTCCTCGAGCCCGCCCTGGGTGCGGGCGAGGGCGATGACGTGGCAGCCGGCCGCGGCGAGGGCGAGGGCGGCGGCGCGGCCGATCCCGCGCGAGGCGCCAGTGACAAGAGCGACGCGGGCGGTTTCCGACGCTGGGCTCATTGCAAGACTCCCATCGCGCGAGCGGCCGCTCGGGGCGGGCGAAGAGCGACTAGCAGGCCGACGCGTCCAACGCCACCAGGAACCGTCTCAAAACAAGCTGCTGCGACTTTGCGGCGCGGCAAACAGCTTTCCTCGCCAAGGACTTTTGGTGTAACGTGCCGCCCCTGATTGGGGCGCTTGCCGCCGGATTTGTCGTCGCCGAAGCCTCCTTCGGGCTGAGCGCGGCGCCATTTCCTTCGATGCCGTGCGAGTGTGTTGGGGGGGACCATGTCCGTAGCCAAAACCGACCGTGGAAATGGTCGGACCGTGACGCGCGCCGATCTGTCCGAGGTTGTCTATCATCGGGTCGGCCTTTCACGCACGGAATCGGCGGAACTTGTCCAGGCCGTCCTCGACGAGATTTGCGACGCCGCCGCTCGCGGTGAAACCGTGAAGCTGTCTTCCTTCGGGTCGTTCGTGGTTCGCTCGAAAGGCCAGCGGATCGGCCGCAATCCCAAGACCGGCGTCGAAGTGCCGATCCTGCCGCGCCGGGTGATGGTGTTCAAACCGTCCAACGTTCTCAAAGCGCGCATCAACGGCGGCCCGGCGGCCAAGCGCGGCGCGGCCGCCGACTAGCATTGCCGGGCAGGGAGCGGATCGCCATGGACAAGAGCCCGGACGCGTTTCGCACGATCAGCGAAGTGGCGGAGGAAATGGACCTGCCGCAGCATGTGCTGCGGTTCTGGGAGACCCGTTTTCCTCAGATCAAGCCGCTCAAGCGCGGCGGCGGGCGGCGCTATTACCGACCCGACGACGTCGATCTGCTGCGCGCGATCAAGCAGCTCCTGTATGGCGAAGGCTACACGATCAAAGGCGTGCAGAAGCTCTTGCGCGACCAGGGCGTCGCGTCGGTGGCGCGTAGCCGCGTCGTTCGCGACGGCGGCGAAAAAGCGAAGGCCGCCGAGCCGCAGGTCGAGGCGCAAGTCGCTGCCGGTCCGACCGCGGAGGGGGCGCTGGGGCCACAACTCAGCGACGTCGCCGCCTTGCGCGCCGTGCTCGTCGATCTGCGCGAAGCCGAGCGGCTGCTGTCGCGCGCCCGCGGCGGCTGACCGACAGCCTCCGACCGCATGTCGCGGCGCGCGGCGCATTGCCTCCGACGCGCGCTATGCCTATAAGGCGCAGCGTCGGAGTGTAGCGCAGCCCGGTTAGCGCACTTGTCTGGGGGACAAGGGGTCGTGGGTTCGAATCCCGCCACTCCGACCATTCAACCTTTTGGGCGTCTCATCCTTTTGGCCATCCTGACGAAAGCCGCGCGGTTCAGCGACCGCCCGGCCGCTGTTCGGCGCGCATGGCCTTGGCTCGAAGGCGCCTTGCCAGTTCGCCCGAGGGGACCGCCTCGCCGTCCTCGTAGTCGCCGATTTCGACCCGCCAGAACCGCCCGGCGAGATCCCCGGCGAACGCGCCGGCCTCGTCGGAAGTCAGGAAGATTCTCAGACGCCACCCGCCGCGGTCGACCGAGCCATTCGCCGACAGTCTGGCGAAACGCACGAAATGCCGCATGGCGTTCCTCCTCCGCCACAGACCGGCAGGGTAGCCTGCCGCCTCGATCGATCCATCGGCGGCGACGCTCATCCATGTGCATAAGCTCGTGATTGCAGTGGATAAGGAAGCCAGTCCGTCGGCAGCGACCGGTATCTGGCGTCGAGCCGCGCATCGGGCGGGAAATGACGCGGGCGTCTCCTGACGCAAATCGTCTGCGCCCGATCCGCCGGCCGAATCGCTCCGACAATGCTTGTGCGGGAGGCCAGGACGCCGCCTTGGCGCCCGAGACCAGCCCCGGCGCGCCGATCCATGATTCGCATAATGTATATTATGGAACCATCAGAACTCCCCAGGCGCCGCCTGCCTCAGTCATCACGCGCGACGCAGCGGCGAAGCCTCTCAAAAGTCTTCGATGCGCATGCCGTCGTAGGCCGGCTCGACGCCGGCCGGCAGACGTTTGCGCAACGTCTCGTAGTCGAGATCGATATGAAGATTGGTCAGCACGGCGCGCCGTGGGCGCATCCTCTCAATTGCCGCCAGCGCGTCGTCAAGGCTCCAGTGCGAAGGATGCGGCGCATAGCGCAACGCGTCGACGACCCAGACGTCGAGCCCTTCCAGCCAGCGTCGGCTCGCTTCCGGCACGCCATTGAGGTCGGGCGTATAGGCGAGGCCGCCGAAACGGAAGCCGAGCGCGCCGATATCGCCGTGCTCGAGGGCGAATGGGATCGCCTCGATCGCGCCGCCCGCCCCTTCGACGACAATCGGCTCGCCGGCGCGGATGCGCCGCTCTATGGCCATCGGCGGATAAGAGCTGCCCGGCGGCGTCTCGAAGATGTAGCCGAACTTACGCCGCAGCGCCGCCGACGTCGTCGCGTCGACATAGATGTCGAGACGTCGCCGCATCGCCATGTAGATTGGCCTGAGATCGTCCATGCCGTGTGTATGGTCGGCGTGCTCGTGGCTGATGAGCACGGCGTCGAGGCTCGCGACGTTGGCGTCGATCAATTGCTCGCGCAAGTCCGGCGAGGTGTCGACCAACGTCTGCGTGCGTCCCTTCGCTCCCTCGCGCGTGACCAGAACCGAGCAGCGACGGCGACGGTTGCGCGGATTGCCGGGGTCGCAGGCGCCCCAGCCTTGCGCGACGCGCGGCACGCCGGCCGACGAGCCGCATCCGAGAACGGTCAGCGACAGGCTCACGCGGCGATGTCCGCGACGGCCATCTTGGCGAAGAGCCGCAGCGTGTTGGCGAGCGTCGCGGCGGCGAGCGTCGTGAAATCGATCCCCTTGACCTCGGCCAGGACGCGCGCGGTCTCGACCACGAACGCCGGCTCGTTGCGCCGGCCGCGATGGGGAACTGGCGCAAGATAGGGCGCGTCGGTCTCGACCAGCAGCCGGTCGAGGGGAATGTCGCGCGCCACCGCGCGCAGCTCCGCCGAGTTCTTGAACGTCAGCACGCCGGAAAACGAAACATAGAGGCCGAGCGCGAGCCCGGCCTCGGCGAGCGCGCGCGACGAGGTGAAGCAATGCAGCAGGGCGGCGAAACGCCCCTGCCCCATTTCTTCGCGCAGGATGGCGGCGATGTCGTCGTCGGCTTCGCGCGCATGGATGACCAGCGGCAGCCGGAGCTCGCGCGCCAGCGCGATCTGGGCGCGGAAGACGCGCTTGGCGATGTCGGGCGGCGCATAATTGTAGTGGTAGTCGAGCCCCGCCTCGCCGATCCCGACGCATTTTGGATGCGCGGCGAGCGCGCGCGCCGTCGCGAGGTCGAACTCGGGCTCCTCGGCGGCGTGGTGGGGATGCGTGCCGACCGTGAAATAGACCGAAGGAAAACGCTCGGCGATCGCCCTTAGGCCCGCTGCCTCGGCGACGCGGGTCGAGATTGTCGTCATCCGCTCGACGCCGGCGGCCTCGGCGCGCGCCACGACGCCCTCGATCTCGTCGGCGAAATCGGGAAAATCGAGATGGCAATGGCTGTCGATCAGCGTCATGCCGAGGCTGCGCCTTCCGGCTCCACGTAACGGGGGAAGATCGGCTTCGGCGCCGGCAGCGGCGCGCCAGGCTGCAGACGACGCGGCGCCGAGAACCCGCCGGCCGCTTCGCCCGCGTCGATCGCCGCGAAATCGCGATCGCCGGGTGCGACCGCGAGCAGATCGAGCAGCCTGGCCGCCGAACCCGGCACGGCTGGCCGCAGCAGGATCGCCGCGATGCGGAGAACCTCGATTGTCGCATAGAGCGTCAGGCGCATGCGCGCCGGATCGGTCTTGGCGAGCTTCCATGGTTCGGCGGCGGCGAAATAGCGGTTGGCCTCGGCCACCACCTCGAACACGGCGGCGAGATAGAGATGCAGCGCGAAGCTCTTCATGTGTCGGCGCGTCAGACCGATCAGCGCGTCCGCGCGCGCAAGCATCGCCAGATCGGCCGCGCCCGGCTCGGCGCCGCGCCAATCGGGAACTGCGCCGCCGCAGTTCCTGGCGATCATCGACAGCGAGCGCTGCGCGAGATTGCCGAGATCGTTGGCGAGATCGGCGTTCATCCGCTGGACGATCGCCTCGTGCGAATAGCTGCCGTCCTGGCCGAACGGAACCTCGCGCAAGAAGAAATAGCGCAGCGGGTCGACGCCGTAAGCCGCGACCAGATCGGCCGGACTGACGACGTTGCCGACCGACTTCGACATCTTCTCGCCGCGGTTGAACAGGAAGCCGTGGACGACGATCTGGCGCGGGAGCGGCAGGCCGGCCGACATCAGGAACGCCGGCCAGTAGATCGCGTGGAAGCGGGTGATGTCCTTGCCGATGACATGCGCGTCGGCCGGCCAGAAATTGGCCCGCGGGCCGTCGTCGGGGAACCCGGTCGCGGTGATGTAGTTGGTCAGCGCGTCGACCCAGACGTACATGACGTGCTTGGGATCGCCCGGCACCGGCACGCCCCAATTGAAGGTCGTGCGGCTGATCGACAGGTCGGCCAGGCCGCGCCTGACGAAGGCGACGATTTCGTTGCGATAGGTTTCGGGCGTGACGAAGTCGGGGTTGGCGTCGTAATGGGCGATGAGCCTGTCGGCGTAGGCCGACAGCTTGAAGAAATAGCTCTCCTCCTCGACCCATTGGACCGGCGCGCCGCTCGGCGCGAGCTTGCCGCCGTCGGGCGCGTCGGCGAGCTCGCTCTCGTCGAAATAGGCTTCGTCGCGCACCGAGTACCAGCCGGTGTATTTCGACAGATAGATGTCGCCGTTGGCGGCCATGCGTTCCCAGATCGCCTGCACCGAACGCCTGTGGCGCGGCTGGGTGGTGCGCACGACGTCGTCGGCGCGCGCGTCGAGCAATTCGCCCATCGCCTGGAACTGGGCGGCGGTGCGGTCGGCGAGCGCCTGCGGGGTCAGGCCCTCGCGCGCCGCCGTCTGTTGCATCTTGAGCCCGTGTTCGTCCATGCCGGTGACGAACAATGTCTCGCGGCCGTCGAGGCGCATGAAGCGCTGGATCGCGTCGGTGGCGATGCGCTCGTAGGCGTGGCCGATGTGAGGCGCGCCGTTGGCGTAGGGAATGGCGGTGGTGATGTAGAAGCGCTGGCTCATGGCGGCCATTCCCTAGAGCATTTCCCCCCGCTTGGAAATGCGCGGCGGGCGGCCCCTCAGAGGCGGCGCGCCTCGGCGGCGATGTCCTCGAGCACCGCCAGCACATGCAATCGCCGGTCGAGATTGAGCGCCTCGGTTTCGCGAGTCGCCGCGCGCAGCCGGTCCCACAGCCCGGTCAGCGTCCGGCGAGCGGAGGGGGTTGCGGCGACGCGGGCGCGCGCCGCGAGCCATTCACAGAGCGCAGCGTTCAGCGCGGCGAACGAGTCGGCGGCGGCGCGGTCGCCGACCGCGTCGGCGAGCCGTTGGGCCATGCGGGGATCGACCTGCGGCAGTCGGGCGATCGCCTCGTCGATCAGCGCCCTGACCTCCTGCGCGTCGGGATCGAGACGGCGCAGGGCCTCGCGCACCGAGCCGTCGGCGCGCGCCGCCGCCTGCGCCCGCGTTTGCGGATCGATTGCGTCCCACGGCTCGCCAAGGCTGGCGATCGCCTGTTCGATTTCGGCCGCCTTCAGGCGCTCGAGCAACAGCCGGCGGCAGCGCGAGCGGATGGTCGGCAGCACCCGCCCCGGCCGATGGGCGACGACGAGGATCAGCGCGCGCGGCGGCGGCTCCTCGATCATCTTCAACAATGCGTTGGCGCCGGCGGCGTTGAGCTCGTCGGCGCTGTCGACAATCGCGACCCGCCAACCGCCGAACGCCGCCGACATATGGAACATCGACAAGGCGCCGCGCACGTCCTCGACCCGGATCTCCGAATAGAAGCCCTTCGCCTTGGCGTTCCATTCGCGCCGAGCCAGCGCGAAGTCGGGATGCGACAGCGCCGCAAGCTGGCGCGCCGCGGGATGGTCGGCGGGGACCGAGAGGTCGCGCGCGGCGCGCGCCGCCGGCGCGCTCGGATCGGGATGGGCGAGCACGAAACGCGCGAAACGCCAGGCGAGCGTCGCCTTGCCGATTCCTTCGCGGCCGCCGATCAGCCAGGCGTGGGCGAGCCGGCCGTCGCGATAGGCGGCGAGCATCGCCGCCTCCGCCGTGGCGTGCCCGATCAGCCGCTCGGCGAAGCGCGGATGCGGCGCGCGGGGAAAGGCGTCGCTTTCGGGCGGTGCGTCACTGGCGGCGCGGCTCATGGACTGGTCGCCGTCGCGGCATTGAGCGCCTCGCCGAGGCGCGAGCGCACCGCCGCCCAGATCGCCGCGGCCACCTCGCCCTCGCTCGGCCGCGCGTCGATCAACACGCAGCGATCGGGCTCGGCCTCGACGATCGCCAGAAACGCGCGCCTGAGCGTCTCGTGAAACGCGAGGTCCTCGCCTTCGAAGCGGTCGGCCGCCGCCTCTCCGCGGCGCGCGGTCGCGCGCGCCAGCCCCTCGGCGGCCGGGAGATCGAGCACCAGCGTGAGGTCGGGTCGACAGGCGCCGACCGCCACCCGTTCAAGGCTCGCCACCAGCCCCGGATCGAGCCGGCCGGCGATGCCTTGGTAGGCGCGGGTCGAGTCGAGAAAGCGATCGCTGACCACCCATTCGCCGCACCTCAGCGCCGGCGCGATCGTCGCGTCGATATGGTCGATGCGCGCGGCTGAAAACAGCAGCGCCTCGCCAAGCGCGCCGTAGCGCGCCGCCTCACCCGAAAGGATGATCTCGCGCAGCGCCTCGGCGCCCGGGGATCCGCCGGGCTCGCGCGTCAGCACGACGGTCAGGCCGGATTCGCGCAGGCGGGCCGCCAGACGCCGCGCCTGGACGGATTTGCCCGCGCCCTCCCCGCCTTCGAGGGTGATGAACCGGCCCGGCGCCGACGCGCGCGCCATCAATTCTTCGCCAACGCGCCGCGGATCAGATCGGTGGCGAGTTCGACGCTGGCGTCGAGCGCCCGCTTGCCGAGCCCGCCGAGCGCGACCGCCTTCTGGGTGCGCAGCGGCGCTTCAAGCGTGAGCGTCTGGCCGCGCCAGACCCGCAACGTCGCCACCTGCGCGCCCACCGCGACCGGCGCCGCCAGCGGCCCGCGATAGACGATCTTCGCCGTCAGCCGCTCCTGGCCGCCGCGCGTGAGGAAGACCTTGACCGGCGCGTCGCAGGTGAGCGGCACCTCGCTCGAAGCGCCGCCGAAGACCGACGCCGAGCCGACGACGTCGCCGGGCTGGAACAGCAGGCGGGGCTCGAAGGAATGGAAGCCCCATTCCAGCAGCTTGCGCCCCTCTTCGCCCCGCTCGACGGCGGTCTTGAGGCCAGCGACGACGACGATCAGCCGCTGTCCGTCCTGGTTGGCCGAGCCGACCAGACTCAAGCCGTTGTCCGGAGCTTCGCCGGTCTTCAGGCCGTCGGCGCCCGGCTCGTTGCCGAGCAGCGGGTTGCGGTTCAACTGGCGGATCTTGTTCCAGGTGAATTCCTTCTCGCCGAAATAGTGATAATCGTCCGGGTATTCGCGAATGATCTCGGCGGCGAGCCGCGCCATGTCGCGCGCAGTGGTCTTTTGCGCCGGATCGTCGCGTCCCCACGGATCGACGAAATTCGAATGCTGGAGGCCGAGCTCCGCGGCGCGCTTGTTCATGAGGTCGGCGAAAGCTTCCTCGCTGCCCGCCATGCCCTCGGCCAGCGTGATGGCGGCGTCGTTGCCCGACTGGACGATCAGGCCGCGCAGCAGGTCCTCGATCCGCACGTTGGAATTGACGTCAAGAAAGGTCGCAGTCGCGTGGGCGTGGGCGCCGCCGGTCCGCCAGGCGTGCTCCGAGACATGGTACGTGTCGTCGAGATGAAGCCGCCCTTCCTTGAGCTCGCGGAAAACGAGCTCGGCGGTCATCAACTTCACCAGCGCCGAAGCCGGGAACTGCACGTCCGCGTTCTTCTCGTAGAGCGTTGCGCCGCTCTCGTAGTCGACCAGCAGGGCGTCGGGGGCCGCGCTCTGGAACCCTTCGCTGCGGGCTGCGCCCGCTATCGACAGCGTCAGCGCAACCGCCAACAGAAGGAGCTTGAGGCGAGCGTTCACGACGGATCCTTGAGCGCGCCGAGGCGATCGGCGCGCCAGTTTTGGCGCAGGCTCGCAGACAAATCAACGATAGAGCGGCGTCTTCGCGCGGTCGCTCAGCGCGGGTCGGCGCCGAGGACCTTGGCGAACGGGTCGTCGCCGCGCAGCCGGCGCAAGGCCGGGGTCTCGCCGGCGGCGAAATAGAGCGTGCGCTCGCCCGCCGAAGCCTGGACGACCGGTCGGCGCGGCGGCCGCGCAACCGGCGTGGCGGCGGCCGTGCGCAGCGTGTTTTCGATTTCGCCGAGATCGAACGGTCGCGGCGGCGGCAGCGGCGCCGCCAGCAATTTGGGATTGGCGGAAGCGACGAACGGCGCCGGCGACGGGGCGTCGTCGTCGCGGGGACGATCGGCCGCCAACAGGCGCGGCGGCGCTGGCGCGGGCTGCGCCGCCGGCTGTCGCGGCGAGTCAGGCTCGGCGTCGGCGACCATGGTCTGGCTCGGCGCGCCCTCGAGCGAAGCGGGCCTTCCGTCGGTGCGCAGGCTCGCGACCAGCGTCGAGTCGTCGCTGCCGGCGAGCGGCGCCGGACCGGCATAGTCGACCTTCACCTTGGCGGTGCCGGTCGACTTGATGTCGAGCAGATCGGCGACGCGCGAGGAAACGTCGATGATGCGGCCTCCGCTGTAGGGGCCGCGGTCGTTGACCCGCACGATGATCGAATAGCCGTTGCCGAGATTGGTGACGCGCGCATAGCTCGGCAGCGGCATGGTCGGATGCGCCGCGCTGAGCGAGCGCATGTCGTAGACCTCGCCGTTGGCGGTGCGGCGGCCATGAAACGCGTCGCCGTACCACGAGGCGAGCCCGACCGCAGAATAATGGGCATTCTCGGTCGGATAGTAGGTGCGGCCGGCGATCGTATAGGGGTGGCCGACGAGATATTGGCCGCCGCCGTGCGGCACCGGCTCGCCGTCTTCGACCACCCGCTCGCTGGCGGGCCCGTACCTGGCGACCGAGAAGAACTCGCGCCCGCGCGCGTGTTGAGCGGGAGGCTCGGCGCAGCCAGCGAGCGTCGCGGCGAGGATCGCCACGGCGCTGGCGCCCTTCAACGCCAACAGCGGCGGAACCGTCGGGTTGGCGCTCATCGCGTCCGTCCGCGCGGAACGCCCGCGCAACCCGGACAGGACTGCGCGCCCGCGAGACGACGGGAACGGAAGCTCGGAGGGGCGTACGTCACGGCGGACACTGTGGCCCGACTTCCTTTCCAAACGCCTAACGCCGGAAATCTGAAAGCAATCAATTCGCGCGACACATCAACGTCTTCGCCGTTCGGAAGCCCCACCGGCGGCGCGCGCCGGGCCGGCCGGACACCCCCTCGGCCCGATTGTGAAGCTCTTGCGTAGAAATTGCGGCGCCATCATGGCCGGCGCCGTCGTCGCTTGACGGGCTGGCGACTCCGGCAGGACTCGAACCTGCGACCTGCCGCTTAGAAGGCGGCTGCTCTATCCAACTGAGCTACGGAGCCGGCTGGGAGCGCGCCCGTCAGTGCGACCACGGCGTCAGACGGCCGGGCCGGAAATTGTCGGAATAGGAAACGACCTTGCGGGTCGGGACCTTGGGCGTCTCGACTCGATAGGCGAGGCCGACGCGCGTCGCATAGGCGATCGCCTCGTCCTTGCTGTCGAAGCCCAGGCGCACCTGCGAACGCATGTCGGAGGAACTCGTCCAGCCCATCAGCGGGTCGGATTGGCGCGGCGATTCCGGCTCGAACTCGAGCAGCCATTGCTCCTTCGCCTGACCCGCCTGCATCGCGTTGCGAGCCGGCTGATAGATGCGCGCCGTCATGCTGCCTCGCCTTTCTTCAGGCGGCCGGGTGCCCTGGTCGGGGCAGCAGGATTCGAACCTGCGACCTGAAGTACCCAAAACTTCCGCGCTACCGGGCTGCGCTATACCCCGACATCGNNCGGATCCAGCGGCTGTAGGCGCCGACCGCCGCATAGACGAAGCCATCGCCGCCGGCGAGAAAGAAGCGGCGGGCGAAGTAATACCGGCAGAAGGCGACTGGGAATTCGACGATCAGCCGCAGCGTCAGTCCGAAGCTCGACCGCGCCGGCTGGGTGTCGGCCGCCAGCTGCCCGACGTAGACCGCCTTGCTGACCGCGTGGTTGAGGTTGCGGGTGCTGTAGTGCCACAGCGGATTGCGCAGCCGGATCGGCTTTTCGTCCTTCGCGATCTCCAGCCTGTCCCAGTTCGGGTTCGGACCGGTGCGGGCGACGCGGCGGTCGTAGATGAGAATCTGCTCGTGGCAGAAGCTCAGCGGCCACGGCTTGTCGTAGCCGGGAAAGACCGAAGCCTTGCGCAACGTCATCAACCTCGCCGGGCCGGCGGCAAAGGCGCGCTTGATTTCAGCAACCAGGGCGTCGGTGACGACCTCGTCGGCGTCGAGCGAGAAGATCATGTCGTTGGCGCATTTCTGTTCGCCGAAATGGCGCTGCGGCCCGAAGCCCGGCCACGGATTCTGGTAGACGACGGCGCCGAGCGAGCGCGCGATCGCCGCCGTGTCGTCTTTGGAGCCCGCGTCGATCACCACCATTTCCGCGCCGAGCGGCGCGACCGACTTCAGCGTCCGCGCGATGCGGTCGGCCTCGTTGAGCGTGCGGATGAGCACGCTGAGCGGCAGGCGCGCCGGCTCACAGGCGGCGCTCAAAACGGCTCCTTTCTGAGTCCGGCGTAATAGAGGCGCTTCTTGGCCCAACGCACCCATTTGCCGAGTTTGCTCTTGGCGCGGGGGGGCGCGGTCGGGTCTTTGACGTTGCGGCCGTGGCC
>PLRT01000193.1 GCA_003164915.1 Hyphomicrobiales bacterium
GACTGCTGGACGCGCGCGCGCCAGTACGGGCTCGATCGCAAGCAGTTCGGCCGGCCGCTCGCCCAGACCCAATTGTTCCAGAAGAAGCTCGCCGACATGCAGACCGAGATCGCGCTCGGCCTGCAGGCGGCGCTGCGCGTCGGGCGNNCGCGACATGCACGGCGGCAACGGCGTTCATGGCGAGTATCACGTCATGCGCCATCTGCAGAACCTCGAGACGGTCAACACCTACGAAGGCACGCACGACATCCATGCGTTGATCCTCGGCCGGGCGATGACCGGCCTGCAGGCGTTCTTCTAGAGAGTTTTGCAATCGGCGGGATTCGTCATTGCGAGGAGCGTCAGCGACGAAGCAATCCATGCTTCCGCCGCCGCTCTACGACCCCTGGATTACTTCGCTTACGCTCGCAATGACGCTGTTGATTCGATTCGAGGGCAACGCGCCCTGAAAGGGGAAATGCGATGACGCAGAAGCCGCTGGCGGGCGTCAAGGTGGTGGAGCTGGCGCGCATTCTCGCCGGCCCGTGGTGCGGCCAGTTGCTCGCCGATCTCGGCGCGGAAGTGATCAAGGTCGAGCGGCCGGAGGTCGGCGACGACACGCGCGCCTGGGGTCCGCCGTTCGTCGCCGACGCCAAGGGCGGCGTCTGGGGCTCGGCCTATTATCACTGTTGCAACCGCGGCAAGCGTTCGCTGGCGATCGACTTCGAAAGCGACGATGGCCGAACGACGATCCGTCGTCTCGCCGGCGAATGCGACGTCGTGATCGAGAATTTCAAAGTCGGCGGCCTGACGAAGTTCGGCCTCGACGCCGNNTACGCCGAGCGGGCGGGCTACGACTACATCATCCAGGGCATGAGCGGCGTGATGGACATCACCGGCGAGCCGGAGCGCGAGCCGCAGAAAGTCGGCGTCGCCGTGGTCGATCTGTTCACCGGCGTCTACGCCTCGACCGCGATCCTCGCCGCGCTGAGGCGGCGCGACCGCGACGGAATCGGCGCCCACATCGACTTGGCGCTGATGGATTGCGCCGTCGCCATGCTCGCCAATCAGGCGATGAACTATCTCGCCTCCGGCCGCTCGCCGACCCGGCTCGGCAACGCCCATCCCAACATCGCGCCCTACCAGGCGTTCGCCGTCGCCGACGGCCATGTCATCGTCGCGGTCGGCAACGACCGGCAGTTCCGGAGCTTATGCCAAGCGATCGGTGCCGACACCGCCGCGGCCGAGCCTGACTTCGCGACCAACCCGCTGCGCGTCGCTAATCGCGCTCGCCTCGAAGCGGCGTTGGCGCCCCGCCTCGCCGCTTTCACCCGCGCGGCGTTGCTGGCGCGGCTCGAGGCGGCGGGCGTGCCGGCGGGACCGATCAACCGCATCGAAGACGTGTTCGCCGATCCGCAGGTCGTCCACCGCGGCTTGAGGCTCGATCTCGTCGGCGACGACGGCGCGCGGGTCTCCGGCGTCGCTTCGCCGATCGTCATCGACGGCGTGCGCATGACGTCGGAACGGCCGAGCCCGCGCCTCGGCGAGGCTGGCGGCGTCGACGCGACGACGGCGGCGCGGTAGAAAAATCGCGCGGCGGCGCGCCGCAGGGAGGTTCGAAGTGTCGTACGTGCTGGCGATCGACCAGGGCACCACTTCGACGCGCGCGATCCTGTTCTCATCGGAGCTGACCATCGCCGCCGCGGCGCAGCAGGAATTCGCCCAGCACTATCCCGCTTCCGGCTGGGTCGAGCACGACCCGGAGGACATCTGGCGCACGACGCTCGCGACCGGCCGCGAGGCGCTCGCCAAAGCCGGCGTGCGCGCCGCCGAATTGGCGGCGATCGGCGTCGCCAACCAGCGCGAGACGACGCTGATCTGGGACCGCGAGACCGGCGAGCCGATCCATCGCGCGATCGTCTGGCAGGACCGGCGCACCGCCGGTTCGTGCGAGCAGTTGCGCGCGGCGGGCTGCGAGGCTTTGGTCGCGGCGCGCACCGGCCTGCTGCTCGACCCCTATTTCTCGGCGACCAAGATCGCCTGGCTGCTCGACCACGTCCCGAACGCCCGGGCGCGCGCCGAGCGCGGCGAGCTCGCCTTCGGCACGGTCGACGCGTTCTTGCTGTGGCGGTTGACCGGCGGCGCGGACGCCAGCCGCACCCTGCTCTACGACATCCGACGCGGCCAATGGGACGACGAGCAGCTGGCACTGTTCCGCGTCCCGCGGGCGATCCTGCCCGACGCGCGCGACTCGGCCGACGATTTCGGCTTCGCCCAGGCCGAGCATTTCGGCGCGAGGATCGCGATCCGCGGCGTCGCCGGCGATCAGCAGGCGGCGACCGTCGGCCAGGCATGCTTCGCGCCGGGCATGATGAAGGCGACATACGGCACCGGCGCCTTTGCGCTGGTCAACACCGGCGGGACGCCGGTCGTCTCGTCGCATCGCCTGCTGACGACCATCGCCTATCGGATCGACGGCGAGACGACGTACGCGCTCGAAGGCTCGATCTTCGTCGCCGGCGCGGCGGTGCAATGGCTGCGCGACGGGCTCGGCGTGATCCGCTCCGCCGACGAGGCCGGCGCGCTCGCCGCCGCCGCCGATCCGGCGCAATCGGTCTATCTGGTTCCGGCGTTCGTCGGTCTCGGCGCGCCCTATTGGGATCCCGACTGCCGCGGCGCGCTGTTCGGCCTGACGCGCGCCACCGGCCCCAAAGAGATCGCGCGCGCGGCGCTCGAAAGCGTCGGCTATCAGACGCTCGACCTGATCGAGGCCGCGCGCGCCGATTGGCCGGCCGGCGCTGAGACCGTGCTGCGCGTCGACGGCGGCATGGCGGCGTCGGACTGGACGATGCAGCGCCTCGCCGACATTCTCGACGCGCCGGTCGACCGGCCGGCGATCAAGGAGACGACCGCGCTCGGCGCCGCCTATCTCGCCGGGCTCCATGCCGGGCTCTATCCGCCGCTCGCGGAGTTCGCCGCGAGCTGGCGGCGCGAACGCGCCTTCCGGCCGAGCCTCGCTAACGACGTGCGCATGAAGATGGTCGCCGGCTGGCGCGACGCGGTGGGGCGGACGTTGAGCGGACGGAAGGCGTAGCGCGCGCCTGTAGCCGCGCTCGCTGAGCGCGGCGGACGCGGCCATCGGCCGCGTCTACAAGCGGGCGGCAGACGTTGCGCCGGGGCCCCGGCTGTCGCCTTGACAGCGAGGTTCGCCTCGCCTCAATGCGACGCTCGCCGCCGCCGGAAACCCGCATGCCCTCTCTCTCGATCGCCGACATCGCCGACCGCTTTCCCGACTTCCGCGTCGCGCTGGTCGTTGCCGAAGACCTCACGATCGGAGCGACGCGCAGCGCGGCGCTCGCCGCCGACATCGCGGCGATCGAGGAGGCCTGCCGCCGGCGCTGGAACGGGACCGAACTCTCCGCCATCCCCGGCGTCGCCGCCTGGCGCGCGGCCTACAAGGGTTTCGGCATCAAGCGGACGAGCTACCGCTCTTCGGTCGAGCGGCTGATCAAGCGTGTGCTGGCGGGCGGCGCGCTGCCGGAGGTCAATGCGCTGGTCGATCTCTACAACGCGGCGTCGCTGGCGAGCGAACTCTGCCTCGGCTGCGACGATCTCGACGCCACCGAAGGCGATCTCGCGTTTCGCTTCTCGCGCCCCGACGACACGTTCATCGACATGGGCGCCGAGGCGGGCGAGGACCCCAACGATCCGCCCAAGGTCGGCGAGGTGGTCTACGCCGACGCGCGCCACGTGCTGTGTCGGCGGTGGAACTGGCGCCAGGACGCGCGCAGCGCCGTCTCGGTCCAGACGCGACGCATCGCGCTGACGGCGCAGTCGAACGGCGCCGGCGATGTCGAGGCCGCGGCGGCGCGCCTCGTTGCGCGGATCGAACGCGAATGCGCGGGCCGCTGCCGCGTGGTGGTCGCCGACAAGGCGAAGCCGGTCGTGGCGTTCTGAACCGTGGCGCGGCGACGCGGACCTCTAGTGGCGCGGGCCTCCGCGCCCGCGGCGTCGCGGGCAGGGACGCCCGCGCCACTGAGGCCNNCTGCAGGCGGCGGGCGAAGTGACGCGGCTGAGGCTGATCGGCCTGCTCAGCGAGGCCGAGCTGACGGTCAGCGAACTCGTCGCCATCCTGGGGCAGTCGCAGCCGCGCGTCTCTCGGCATCTGAAATTGCTGGTCGAGGCCGGCCTCGCCGAGCGTCAGCGCGAGGGCGCCTGGGCGTTCTACCGGCTCGCCGATCCCGGCGGCGCTCTGGCCCGCGCCCTGGTCGCCCGCGTCGATCCCGCCGACCCGACCTTCGCCGCCGACCGGACGCGGCTGGCGGCGGCGCGCGAGGCGCGGCGCAAGCAGGCGGCGGCCTATTTCGCCGAGCGCGCCGCCGACTGGGATGCGATCCGCGCGCTGCATGCCTCAGAGAGCCGGGTCGAGGCGGCGATCATGGCGATGGTCGGCGACAAGCCGATCCGCGGCCTGCTCGATCTCGGCACGGGGACCGGCCGCATGCTCGAACTGCTCGCGCCGCGCGCCGACCGCGCCGTCGGCGTCGACATGAGCCCGGCGATGCTGGCGGTGGCGCGCGCGCGCATCGGCGAGAGCGGCCTGCGCAACGTCCAGCTGCGCCAGGGCGACCTCTACGCGCCGCCGGTCGAGCGCGATTCCTACGATCTCGTCGTCATCCACCAGGTGCTGCATTTCCTCGACGACCCTGCGCGCGCGCTGGCCGAGGCGGCGCGCGCGCTGCGGCCCGCGGGCCGGCTGCTGGTGGTCGATTTCGCCGCCCACGGCGAGGAATCCTTACGCGAGCGCTTCGCCCATCGCCGGCTCGGCTTCGCCGACGAGGAGATCGCCGGCTTCCTCGCCGATGCGGGGCTCGCCCAGGTTGCCGCCGAGCGCGTCGCGCCGGCCGCCGGCGAGCCCGACAAGCTGACCGTGGCGCTGTGGCTGGCGCGCGACCGGCGCGTCATTTCCGACCTGCCGCCGAAATCCGCGATGGAGATCGCCTGATGGCCCAGGATCCGCAACGCCTGAGCCGTTCCGGCTCGCCTGTCTCGGTCTCGTTCGAATTCTTCCCGCCCAAGACGCCGGAAATGGAAGCGCAGCTATGGGAGGCGATCGGCCGCCTCGCGCCGCTCGCGCCGGAATTCGTCTCGGTCACTTACGGGGCCGGCGGTTCGACCCGCGAGCGCACCCACGCGACCGTCGCCCGGCTGGTCAAGGAAACGTCGCTCAAGCCCGCCGCGCATCTGACCTGCGTCGGCGCGAGCTCAGCGGAAATCGACGCGGTGGTGAAGGGCTACGCCGCCGCCGGCGTGCGCCACATCGTCGCCTTGCGCGGCGATCCGCCCGGCGGCCTCGACACGCCCTATGTCGCGCCCCGCGACGGCCATCAGTCGACCGAGGCGCTGGTTGCGGCGATCAAGCGGGCGGGCGATTTCGAGGTTTCGGTCTCGGCCTATCCCGAGAAGCACCCGCAGAGCCCGACGCTGCTGCATGACATCGAGGCGCTGAAGCGCAAGGTCGACGCGGGCGCCGACCGCGCCATCACCCAGTTCTTCTTCGACAACAGCGCCTACCTGCGCTTTCTCGACGTCGCCGCGGCGGCGGGGATCACGATCCCGATCGTGCCGGGAATCGTGCCGGTGCTGAATTTCAAGCAGACCGCCAATTTCGCGCGCAAAACCGGGGCCAGCGTGCCGAATTGGCTCGCCGAGCGCTTCGAGGGGCTCGAAGACGATCCGGCGACGCGCCGATTGGTGGCGGCGGCGGTGTGCGCGGAGCAGGTGATCGACCTGATCGACCGCGGCGTCGATCACCTGCATTTCTACACCATGAACCGCGCCGACCTCGTCTTCGCCATCTGCCACCTCATCGGCCTGCGCGCCAAACCGGCGGCGGGCGCCGAGGCGCCGGCTCAGCCACGCTCCGCCTGACGTCGTGGCGAGTCCGTGGCGCGGGCCTCCGCGCCCGCGCGGCCACGGAGGGCCGCGCCACTGTTCAGCCCAGCCCGGGCAGCATGCGCGCCAGCGTTCGATCGCGCAGCGCCCAATGGTGGAACAAGGCCGCCGCGGCGTGGCCGAGCGCGACCACGCCGAGCGTGTTGGCGGCGAGTTCGTGCAGCCCGAGCATCTCGCGGAAGAACGCGCGATCCATCGTCCACGGCGACGGGATGTCGAACAGGCCGAACACCGGCAGCGCCTGGCCGCGCGAGAACTGCATCACAATGCCGAGGATCGGCGTGGCGATCAGCAGCGCGTAGAGCAGCAGATGCCCGGCCGTGGCGGCATAGCCGAGCCACGGTTCGAATCGATCGGCCTGAATGGCCGGCGGGGGCGGGTCGAGCGCCCGCCAGACGAGTCTGAGGACAAACAAAATGATGACGCCGAGGCCGAGCGCCATGTGGACGGACAGGCCGGCGTCGCGCGGCGCTCCGCGCGTGAAGACCTCCCTGAACTGGCCGAGCGGCCAGGCGAGCAAGACGAACAGCGCGGTCGCCCAATGCGCGACGCGCGCGACCGAGCCGTAGTCCTGCCGAGAATTGCGCAACGCCATGCTTCGCTCCCGTTGGTGAAAGAGCGCCGTCGCCGAATCGGGCGACGCCGATCTCGAATTCAAAAGCGCGCGGACCGGCCTGTCCTTACCGGATCCCTGCGAATGCCTAAGCCGCGACGATCTCACGCCGGCTCGAGCCCGTCGATCAGCGCCCTGAGCGTCGCCACCGTCGAGGCGTCGGCCTCGCCGTCGACCCGCGCCGGGCGGAAGTGGCGCTGGAAGGCGGCGACGACGGCGCGGGTCGGCGCGTCATAGACGCCGGTCAGCTCGATTCCGTAGCCATAGAGCGCCAGCAGCGCCTGCAGCGCGCGCACCGGCGGGCCCTCCTGGCCGGGCCCGAAGCGCGGCCCGTCGATGATCGGCGCCGGCTCGACCCAGTGGCCGACCCCGCCGCGCGCCAGCGCGTCCCAGGGAAAGCGCTCGCCCGGGTCGCGCTTGCGCGCCGGGGCGACGTCGGAATGGGCGAGCACGCGCTCCGGCCGGATCTTCAGCCGCGCCGCGAGGTCGCGCACCAGCGTGATTGTCGCCTCGATCTGCGGCTGCGGGAACGGCGGCAATCCGCCCTCGTGTCCGGGGTTGACGATCTCGACGCCGATCGACGCCGAGTTGAGGTCGCTGACGCCGCCCCATCGGCCGACTCCGGCGTGCCAGGCGCGCTTGTCCTCCCGCACCAACTGGGCGATCTCGCCGTTCTCCCAGACGAAATAATGCGCCGACACCTCCGCGCCCGGGTCGCAGAGCAGCGCCAGCGCGCTCTCGGCGGTCGGCATGCCGGTGTAATGCAGCAAGACGCAATCCGGCCGCGCCGGACCGCGCCGCTCGCCGAAATTCGGCGACGGCGCGACGCGCGCGACCAGCGGGCTGTCGGGGGCGAAGGTTTCGGTCATCGCCGCGCGCTCTTTCCCGCGCGCCGGAAAAGGGCCGCGCGTCGGGGGGTTCAGTACCAGCCGCGGCAGACGCGGTTGCCGTAATAGTCGTAGTACCATTCGCCGCAGCGGTAGCCGGGACCGGGCGGGGTCGAGGCCGAGCCGATCATCGCCCCGGTCGCCGCGCCGAGCGCACCGCCGACCAGGGCGCCGCCCGGCTTGCCGGTGGTCGCGCCGCCGATCAGCGCGCCCGCGACGCCGCCGAGCACCGCGCCGTTGGCGGCGTTCTGCTGTTGCGGCGTCTCGCAGCCGGCGATCGGCAGGGCCGCCGCCAGGGCCAGGGAAAGGATCATCAGTTTCTTCATCGTGTCGGTCTCCTCTGCGTCACGCGACGCCCGCGCGCCGACGCCAAACTCATCGGCCCACGGCTTTCGCGCCGCCGACCTGCCGGCCCAGCCCCCGCACGGCTTAGCATAATGTTGCGGCGGGTGTCGTGAACGGCTGGTGAATCCCCCCTTCGCGCCAGGCGCGCGCATCCGCCATGGCGCGCCGCTTTCGCGATGCTGGCGGATCGCGACCGCCCTTCGCCCGCTTTCTGGGCCAGCTCGGGCCTCGCAGGCGCGGCGCTGGTCGTCGGCTTGGCGCTGTCGGTCTCGCTGCCGCGGAGCTTCGCCCAGCGACCGGCCGATCTCGGCGCGTCGCGCTCGTCTTCGCCAGCCGCAGGGGGCGCCTCGCCGCGCGGCGCGATTGTAAGAGTTTGAAGGGCCTGAAAGAATAAGGGCCGCTCCAAGGAGCGGCCCGAGTCAGGGAGAACGTCCAAAAGGACATTGCGACGACCGTCGCGTCCTTCCCCTACGACGCTCGCTTGCGTGGCGAATTGATACGGCTCAATCCGCGCCAAGCTGTCGCACCGCTTGACCCGGAGACCATCCGCCCCATAGTGGCGCCCGCCAGCCGGCCGGACGGCCGTCGCCTTCGGGCGGAGGAAAGTCCGGGCTCCATGCGGACACGGCGCCGGATAACGTCCGGCGAGAGCGATCTCAGGGAAAGCGCCACAGAAAGCAAACCGCCGGCCTTTGGCCGGCAAGGGTGAAAGGGTGCGGCAAGAGCGCACCGCGTCGGCGGCAACGTCGGCGGCAAGGCAAGCCCCGCCGGGAGCAAAACCGAATAGGAGCGACGCGCGCGCCGCAAGGCGCGCAGGCCCCGTCCGCAGGCCAGTCGCTCGGGTTGGTTGCTCGAGGCGCCCGGCGACGGGCGTCCCAGAGGAATGGCCGTCACGTCGGCAGCCGCAAGGCTTCCGGCCATACAGAACCCGGCTTACAGGCCGGCTGGCAATTTGAAGCAGTCGCCAATAGTCGGTAGGCAGCCGGCGAACTGGCATGTAGTCCTACTGACTACGGCCTGCCCTTTCCTCGAGGCCCCTATGGTTCACGCGCATTCCGTCATTCCGGCCGGCCAATGGTCGGGCGAACCTGTCGATTCCGTCGTGCTCGATTATGACGAGCGCTACCGCCGGCGTTTCGCGATGACCGGCGTGCGCGGCCTCGACTTTCTGCTCGACCTGCCCGAGGCGGTGATGCTGCGCGCCGGCGACGGGCTGAAGCTCGAGGACGGCCGCATCGTCGAGGTCGTCGCCGCTCCCGAGGCGCTCGCCGAGATCCGCGCCGCCGACGCAGCCGCGCTGACCCGCGTCGCCTGGCACCTCGGCAACCGCCATCTGCCGACCGAGCTGACCGGCAGGAGCCTGCGCATCCGCCGCGACGCCGTGATCGCCGACATGGCGCGCGGCCTCGGCGCGACGGTGGTGGACATCGAGGCGCCGTTCAATCCCGAAGGCGGCGCCTACGTGCGCGCGACAGGCGACGCGGACCACGGCCACGANNCACGGCCACGAGCATGATCACGATCACGATCACGATCACGATCATCATCACGGTCCCCACGACCACGACCCGCGCCACGAGCCGCACAACCACCCGCATGGTCCCGACCTGCACGGCCAGCCTTCCAACCAGGCCCCCGTTCATCGGCACGGCCACGGCCACGACCACGGCCGTGACCGCTGACGGCGAATCCTGGCGCGAGGCGCCGCTGCTGCTGTGGCTGTCGCCGGCCTTTCCCGTCGGCGCCTTCGCCTATTCGCACGGCCTGGAATGGGCGTTCGAGGCGGGCGACATCACCGGCGCGGCTTCACTCGCCGCCTGGCTCGCCGATCTTGCGCGCTTCGGCGGGCCGCAGCTCGACGCTTCGCTGTTCGCGCTCGCGTTCCGGGCCGCCGCCGCCGCGGATTGGCCGGCGCTCGACGAGGTCAACGCGACTGCGGTCGCGCTCGCCGGCTCGGCCGAGCGCCGGCTCGAGACGACCGCGCAAGGCGCCGCGTTCCGCCTCGCCGCGCGCGCGGCCTGGGACAGCGAGCCGCTGCGTCGCGTCGCGTCGCGCGACGGCGAGCCGCTCGCCTATCCGGTCGCCGTCGCCGCCGCCGCGGCGGGCTGCAGCATGGCCTCGAGTCGCGCGACCGAGGCTTTCGTCGTCGGCCAGTTCGCCAATCTCGTTTCCGCCGCGACGCGACTGGGAATCGTCGGCCAGACCGACGGGCTCAAGATCCTGGCGGGAATCTTCCCGGCTCTCGCGGCGCTCGCGCGCGAGGCGGCGGGCGCGACGCTCGACGAACTCGGCGGCTGCGCGCTGCGCTCCGACATCGCCGCGATGCGGCATGAAACCCAATATTCGAGGCTGTTCCGCTCATGACGCAAACGCATTCGCCGCTGAGAGTCGGGGTCGGCGGCCCGGTCGGCTCGGGCAAGACGGCGCTGATGGAGCAATTGTGCAAGCGCCTGTCGGGCGCCTACGAGGTCGCGGCGATCACCAACGACATCTATACGAAGGAGGACGCGCGCATCCTGGTCGAGGCGGGCGCGCTGCCGGCCGAACGCATCATGGGCGTCGAGACCGGCGGATGTCCGCACACCGCGATCCGCGAGGACGCGTCGATCAACCTCGCGGCGATCGACGACATGCGCCGCCGCTTTCCCGCGCTCGATCTCATCCTGGTTGAATCCGGCGGCGACAATCTCGCCGCGACCTTCTCGCCCGAGCTCGCCGACCTGACCATCTATGTGATCGACGTCGCCGGCGGCGAGAAGGTGCCGCGCAAGGGCGGGCCGGGCGTCACCCGCTCCGATCTTCTCGTCATCAACAAGATCGACCTTGCGCCCTATGTCGGCGCCTCGCTCGATGTGATGGCGCGCGACGCGGCGCTGATGCGCAAGACGCGCCCCTTCGTCATGGCCAACATGAAAACCGGCGAGGGCGTCGACACGGTGATCGCCTTCATTCGCGAAAAGGGCGGGCTCTAGGACCGCCGCAGCTTGTGGGAAACCGCCGCGGCCGCCGCTGCCGGTCGTGGGCCGTGGCTTGAATTGGCCACGCGGCGCGACTATGAAGCCACACCCGGCTCGCTGACGGCGACGCGTCGGCCTTGCCGGCGCGGCGCTAGAACGGCTTCACAGCGAGGAAGATTCCCCACATGCGCATTTCGTCTCTCGTCACCGCGACCGCGCTCAGCGCGCTTGTTTCCGGCGCGGCCTTCGCGCTGGACGCCGCCCAGCCGACCCCGGTTCCGACCGTCGACGCCGGCGCCAAGGCCGCCAAGTCGGCCGATTGCTACAAGCAGGCCGACGCGAAGGACCTGCACGGCAAGGACCGCCGGAAGTTTCATCACGAATGCATGAAGGCGCAATGAGCCGCCCGTGACCGCAAGCGGCGGCGCCCATGGCTGATCCGCCGGCCATCGCCGCCGACGACGAGCGGCTCGCCGTCTTCGCCACCGTCCGCGATTGCTTTCGCTACGCCGTCAGTCGCTTCAACGCCGCGGAGCTCGCCTATGGCCACGGCGCGACCAACGCGGTCGACGAAGCGGCGTTCATCGTCCTTGAAGGGCTCAAGCTGCCGATCGATGCGCTCGATCCGTTCCTCGACGCCCGATTGACCCGCGCCGAGCGCGTGCGGCTGCTGGGGCTGATCGACGCACGGGTCGCGACGCGCAAGCCGGCCGCCTATTTGCTCAATCGCGCCTATATCCAGGGCGTGCCGTTCTATGTCGACGAGCGCGCGATCGTGCCGCGCAGCTTCATCGGAGAATTGCTGTTTCACGGCCTCGTCGGCCCCGGGGCGCTGATCGAAGACCCGGAGGCGATCGAGACGGTTCTCGATCTTTGCGCCGGCGGCGGCTCGTTGGCGATTCTCGCGGCGCGCGTCTTTCCCGATGCGACGATCGACGCGGTCGAGCTTTCCGCCGGCGCATTGGCGGTCGCGCGCCGCAATGTCGAGGAGCACGATCTCGCCGACCGGGTGACGCTCTACGAGGGCGACCTGTTCGCGCCGCTCGGCGCCAAGCGCTACGACCTCATCCTCGCCAATCCGCCCTATGTCGACGCCGAGTCGCTCGCCGCCTTTCCGCCCGAATATGCCGCCGAGCCGCGATTGGCGCACGCGGGCGGGCGCGACGGACTGGACATCGTGCGGCGCATCCTGGCCGAAGCGGGGGCGCATCTGACGCAGGAGGGCGCGCTGGTCTGCGAAGTCGGCCGCGCGCGGGCAATCCTCGAGGCAGCCTATCCCGAGCTGCCGTTCCTGTGGCTCGACGCGGAGGACAGCGAAGCGGAGGGCGAGGTGTTCTTCCTTCGCGCGGTTGACCTCGAGCCGCGCGGCAAGCGCGGCAGGCGCGTCTGAACTTTATTCCGCCGCTTCGCGCATCGCGGCGCGAATGACGGTGCGGAAGTCGTCGATGCTGACCAGCTTGCCGGCGCGCTCGACGTGCCAGAAGCTCCAGCCGTTGCAGGCCGGCAGGCCTTGCGCCAGCGCGCCGATCTTGTGGATCGAGCCGACCGCCGGCCCGAGCGTCAGCGCGCCGTCGACGCGGGTGAGCGCGCGATGGCGGCGCTGGGCGTCGAGCAGCGCTTCGCCCGGTTTGACCAGGCCCGCTTCGACGACGCTGGCGAAAGCGACCCGCGGCTCGCTGCGCTTGCTCGGCATCGTCGCGATGGCGTCTGGCGCGAGGGGGGCGACGGCGTCGATTCGCGCCCGCGCCGCCGCAGCGTATGTCGAATCGCGCTCGAAGCCGATGAAATGGCGGCCGAGCCGCTTGGCCACCGCGCCGGTGGTGCCGGAGCCGAAGAACGGGTCGAGCACGAGATCGCCGGCATTGGTGGCGGCGATCAACAGCCGCTGCAGCAGCGCCTCGGGCTTCTGCGTGGGGTGGGTCTTGCGGCCGTCGGCGTCCTTCAGCCGCTCGCCGCCGGTGCACAGCGGCAGGAACCAGTCCGAGCGCGCCTGTGCGTCCTCGTTGCCCGCCTTCAGCGCGTCGTAGTTGAAGGTGTAGCCCTTGGCGTCGGCGCTGCGGGCCGCCCAGATCATCGTCTCGTGGGCGTTGGTGAAGCGCCGGCCGCGGAAGTTCGGCATCGGGTTGGCCTTGCGCCAGACGATGTCGTTGAGGATCCAGTAGCCGAGGTCCTGCAGGATCGAGCCGACGCGGAAGATGTTGTGATAGGAGCCGATGACGACGATCGTCGCGTCGCGTTTCATCACCCGCCGCGCGGCGAGCAGCCAGGCGCGGGTGAACGAATCATAGGCGGCGAAATCGGCGAACTTGTCCCACGCGTCGTCGACGGCGTCGACGACGCTCTGGTCGGGACGCGACAGCGCGCCTTCGAGCTGAAGGTTGTAGGGCGGATCGGCGAAGACGAAATCGACGCTCGACGGGGGCAGCTTGGCGAGCTCGGCGACGCAATCGCCGACGACGATCGCATCGCTTGGCGCCGCGGCAGGCGTGGCGGGGCGCCGCGCCTCATTGCGTCCAGTACGCAGAACCTGAAGCTGGACGGGGAGGCGGGTCGCCCCGGCACGCGAACCACGCATCACGCAACTCACTCGACGCAGCGTCGGAGCGAACCGCTCTGACGGGGGCGATAGTGAGCATTTTAGGTAAAAGCGACGTTAGGCCTCGGTCCGACCGGCTGTCTCGTTTTCGTACGACCGGGCCGGGCAAGGAATCTTCGTTAAATCAACGATTTCTAAACAATCGTGAGCGGCGGCGTCAGCGCGCCGAGTCGCGGTCGAAGAGCCCGACCGGCTTGAACGAGCGGCGGTGCAGCGGGCACGGCCCGAGTCGCGCCAGGGCCGCGGCGTGCTCGCGCGTCGGATAGCCCGCATGGCGGGCGAATCCGTAGCCGGGATGAACCGCGTCGAGCCGCCTCATCAGGGCGTCGCGCGCGACCTTGGCGACGATCGAAGCGGCGGCGATCGACAGCGACAATCCGTCGCCGCCGACGATCGGCCGCGCCGGGCAGCAGAGCCCCGGCGGCGCGTCGCGGCCGTCGATCAACGCATAATTGGGCCGCACGGACAGCGCCGCAACCGCACGCCGCATCGCCAGCAACGTCGCGCCGCGAATATTGAAGCCGTCGATCTCGTCGACGCTGGCGAAGGCGAGCGACACGGCGATCGCCTTGGCGTAAATCGCTTCGGCGAGCGCCTCGCGGCGCGCCGCGCTCAGCGCCTTCGAATCGTCGAGACCCTCCGGCAGGTCGTCGGGGTCGAGAATCACCGCGCCGACCCCCACGGGCCCGGCCAGCGGCCCGCGCCCGACTTCGTCGACGCCCGCGACCCATCGCCGCCCCTCGGCGATCAGCGCCCGCTCATTGTCGTAAGTCGGCGCGCCCATCGGCGGTCAACCGAGCGGGCCGCGGGCGAGTCGCGCGAGATCGAAAGCGATCACGTCGGCCAGGAGCTCGAGGAAAGCGGCGGCGCCGTGTTCGGCGGCGGCCTCGCCTTTGGCGGCGGACGCCGACCCCGCCTCGCCGACCGCGCCCTCGGGATTGAGGTCGCTCGCCATCCAGGCGAAGCCGAACGGCGCCGTAGCGCGCAGGCGGGTGAATTCGGCCGCCATCGCCTCGCCGGCGCTCTCGAAGTCGCGCGCCTGGTCGCGCTTCGCCGTCTCGGGACGGAAGGCGAGCATGAGCGAAGTCTCGGCGTCGCCCCCGTGCACGCCGTAGAGACGTTCGCGCTCGGAGAACAGTCCGTCCGGATAGCCGAGCCGTCGCCAGCTCGCGTGCACGGCCAGCATTGCATGGCGCGCGCGCAAGGCGAGCGCCGCCGCGTCGATCGCCGGGCCGTTGCCGCCGTGCGCATTGATGAAGACGAGCTTGCGGCAGCCCGTTCGCGCGACGCCGTCGCCGATCGCCGTCAGCACGCCGACCAGCGTCTCGAAGGGCAGCGTCAGCGTGCCCGGATACCCGCTGTGCTCGTCGGAGGCGCCGATCGTCTGGGGCGGCAGAAACAGCGCCGGCCAGTCGTCGGGGACGCGCGCGATCGCGCGCTTCAGATAGCCCTCGCCGATGAACGCGTCGGTCGCAACCGGCAGGTGCGGCCCGTGCTGCTCGATCGCCGCGACCGGCAGGATGGCCACCGCCTTGGTCATGTCCATGGCGGCGAAGTCGCGCCACGACATCTCGGCCCAAAACTTGGTTGGCGGCATCCTACGTCCCCCAGTCCGCCGCCGGCGCGCTCCCCCTCTCCCCGCCAGCGGGAAGAGGGGACGGCGAGACCGCTTCTGGCTAGCGCTTGCCGGGATAGGAGGCAAGACGGCGCCTTTGTAGGCGCGATCGCCGATCGCGCCTGTAGACGCGGCCAGCGGCCGCGTCTACAGGCGCGCTCACGGCTCCAGCGCCTGGTCGAGCAGCCGCGCCAAAGCCTCCGGCTCGCGCGGGAAGCCGGCGCGGATCCACAACGCCTGCAGCTTCTTCAGCGTCGCGCCGACGCGCTGGCCATGGGTCACGCCGCGCGCAACGAGGTCGGCGCCGGTGATCGGCAGGGTCGGCTCTGGGGTCGACAGGAGAAACGCGCGTGCACGGACGAAGCGCCAGTCGTCGGGCGCCGCGTCGCTGTCGGCGTGGAAGAGCGCCAGCGCATCGAGCGCGCCCTGGCGGCGGCGTTCGAACAACAGCCGCCTCAGCGCGCCGAGCGCCGGCGGCGCCTCGCCGTCGTGCAGGTCGGCGAGCCCGCGCGCGAGCGCGGCCAGCCGCTCGGTTTCGGCGTTGGAGAGCCGCAGCCGCTCGCGCAGCCGTTCGGCGTCCTCCGTGACCCGCACGCCAAGCGCGCCGAGCCGCAGCAACGGATCGGGCGCGCTCTCGCCCACCGCCTCGATCGCCGTGAGGCGGGCGAAGCGCGCCGCGTCGGTCTGGCCGGCGACCAGCGGCTGAAGCAGCCCCGCCTCGCACACTGCGGCGAGCACCTGCGGCGCGCGCGAGGCGACGAACAATTTCATCAGCTCGGCGCGCACCCGCTCGCGCGACAGGATCGCCAACCCGGCGCGCTCGGCGATCGCCGCGTCGAATCCCTCGCGATCGAGCCGGCCGTCGCCGTAGCGCGCGGAGAAGCGGAAGAAACGCAGAATGCGCAAATAGTCTTCGCGGATGCGCTGATGCGCTTGGCCGATGAAGCGGACGCGCCGTTCGGCGAGGTCGACCAGTCCGCCGACGTAATCGTGGACGAGCCCGTCGGGGGTCAGCGACAGCGCGTTGATGGTGAAGTCGCGCCGCAACGCGTCGTCGCGGAAGTCGCGGCCGAAGGCGACCTTGGCGTGGCGGCCGTCGGTGTCGACGTCGCGTCTCAGCGTCGTGGCCTCGATCGGCCGGCCGTCGACGATCAGCGTCACCGTGCCGTGGGCGAGGCCGGTCGGCGCAACGCCGAAGCCGGCGGCGCGCGCGCGCTTCATCACGACCTCCGGCAGCGCGGTGGTGGCGAGGTCGAAATCGCCGACCGCCTCGCCGAGCGCGAGGTCGCGCACCGCTCCGCCGACCAGCCGCGTCTCCTCGCCGTCGCCGTCGAGCGCGGCGAGCGCGCGCGCGAGTCGGCCCGCTTCGAGCAGCTGGCGGTTGGCCAGGCGCCCCTCGCGCAGGCCGGGCAGCGCGCTCATTCGATACGCCCGGGCACGAGGACGCCGTGCTCGACATGCGCGGGCACGTAGACGCCCTGGCCGCGCGGCGCAAACGTCGTCGCGCCGACCAGTCCCGCCAGCGTCGCGGCGAGGCCGGCGATCACCAGCCTCGCAACCCGGCCGCGGGTCCAATGCTCGATCGCCAGCGGCCATCGCAAACGGAGCGCGAGATAGATCGCAAACAGCAGGAACGGCAGGAAAAACAGGCCGAGCGATTCGGCGACCGGGCGCCACATCAGGTGAACAGCCTCTCGTAGAGATTGCGCAGAATGCCGGCGGTGACGCCCCAGATATACCTCTCGCCGTAGGGCATCGCGTAGAACTTTCGCACTCGGCCCCGCCATTGCCGCTCTTCAAGCCGGTGATTGGCGGGGTCCATCAGAAAGGCGAACGGCGTCTCGAATGCGTCGGCGACCTCGGCCGGGTTCGGCCGTGGCGAGAACGCGGGGTCGATCAGCGCCACCAGCGGCGCGACGCGATAGCCGGTGCCGGTGAGATAGGGATCGAGCCAGCCGAGCGGCTCGACCTGCTCGGGCGCAAGGCCGATCTCCTCGCGCGCCTCGCGCAGGGCGGTCTCTTGGGGCGTTTCGCCGGCGTCGAGCTTGCCGCCGGGGAAAGCGACCTGGCCGGAATGGCTGCGAAGCTGCGCCGACCGCAGGGTCAACAGCACCTTCAGCCCGTCCGGCCGCGGCACGATCGGAGCCAGCACCGCGGCCGGCCGCGCCGCCGCGACGACCTGCGGATCGATCGCCAGGCCGTCGAGCGTGTGATCGCCGCGCCTGGCCAGAGGCGAGGAAAAAGCGTCGGCGGCCGGCGCCGGGGCAAGCCGCGCCCGCGCGAGACGACGCAGGTCGTCGGCGGTCATTTCGCCGGGCGGGAAGGGGGCGCTCACAGGCCGTCGATCTCATCGGCGCGCGCCATCGGGAAGAACTGGCCNNGTAGGGTTTGAGGCCGCCAGCCGCGGCGCGGTCGAAGCGCAAGGGATGGTCGGCGTCGGCCGCGACGACGTCGTCGACATTGGTGCGGAAGACCAGCCGCCCGCCGTCCTCTTCGGTCTCGGTCGCCATCTCGACGGCGACGAACGGCGCATCGTCGACCCGGATCCCGACCCTTTCGACCGGGGTCACCAGCACGTGACGCTCGGCGTCCTTACGCAGGATCGAGGCGAACAGCTTGACCAGCGCCGGCCGGCCGATCGGCGTTCCGCCATAGAACCACGTCCCGTCAGCGGCGATGCGCATGTCGATTTCGCCGCAATAGGGCGGATTCCAAAGGTGAACCGGCGCAGGGCCGCGGCCGTGCGCCGCGGCGGCGGCGAGCCCGGCAAGCGCGCCGTCCGGCGCCGCCGGTCCCGCCATAATCTCGCGCTTGTTTGTGGGCAACAACCTCGTCCGTGTGTTACGCCTCGCGGGCGGCGGGCGCCGCTAATCTAGTGCGTGCGCCGGCGAAGGGGAATCCGCCCGGCGCCCGGCTTGCTTATCCGCCGTTCCGCCTTAGGAGAGAGTATGACCGTCGCCGATCTCGACGCCAGTTTGGTCAAGGCCGCCGAAGCGACGCTCGAACGGGTCGCGGCGGCGCGCGAGGCGATCGGCGCGGTGATCTTCGGCCAGGAGCGGGTGGTCGAGCAGACTTTGGTGACCTTGCTCGCCGGCGGCCACGGGCTGTTGATCGGCGTCCCCGGCCTCGCCAAGACCAAGCTGGTCGAGGCCCTCGGCGTCGTCATGGGGCTCGACGCGCTGCGCGTGCAGTTCACCCCCGACCTGATGCCGTCCGACATCCTCGGCGCCGAAGTGATGGAGGAAGGCCTCGACCGCAGCCGCAGCTTCCGCTTCATCAGGGGGCCGATCTTCGCCCAGTTGCTGATGGCCGACGAGATCAACCGCGCCAGCCCGCGCACCCAGTCGGCGCTGCTGCAGGCAATGCAGGAGCGCCACGTGACGGTTGCGGGAACCCGCCACGACCTGCCCGCGCCCTTCCACGTGCTGGCGACGCAGAACCCGCTCGAGCAGGAAGGCGCCTATCCGCTGCCAGAGGCTCAGCTCGACCGTTTCCTGATGCAGATCGACGTCGGCTATCCCGATCGCGACGCCGAGCGCCGCATCCTGATCGAGACGACCGGCGACAACGAGGCCAAGCCGAAGCCGACGATGACCGCCGCGGAGCTGATGACGGCGCAGCGCCTGGTGCGCCGCGCGCCGATCGGCGAGAGCGTGGTCGAGACCATCCTCGATCTCGTGCGCGCCGCGCGCCCCGGCGAAGGCGATCCGGAACTCGCCAAGCCGATCGCCTGGGGCCCCGGGCCGCGGGCGTCCCAGGCGCTGATGCTCGCCTGCCGCGCCCGCGCCCTGGTCGACGGCCGCTTCGCCCCGTCGCGCGACGACGTCGCCGCGCTCGCCGAGCCGGTGCTCAA
>PLRT01000162.1 GCA_003164915.1 Hyphomicrobiales bacterium
CGAGCGCCTTCTTCTCTTCCTCGAGCCGCTCGATGCGCTCGACGAAGGCGCGCAACTGGCCCCCGTTGACCGGGTCAGAAGACGAAGATTCGACGACTTTGGCTTCCTTGGCCATTTCCCGTTCCAATGCCTGCGATCTGGGAGACTTTTTGCGACCCGGTCATGGCCGCCCGCGCGCGGCGCGTCAAGCCGGCGATCGAGGTCGGATGTCTGCGCGCCCGATCTCTTGCTACGGCGCCCGGATCGCCGCCGGCGCGACGAGGGGCGCGACGAGCCGGGCCAGCCGGTCGGCCCAGGCTTCGGCGCCTGCGCGCTCGCCGATCAGGTCCTGGCGCACCTCGATCAGCGCGTTGGCGAGGCCGTGCGCCGAGGCGATCGCGTCGATCGTGTCGCCGGGCAGGCCTCCGGCATAGGGCTCGTTGTCGCCGACCGCCGCGGGGCCGATGTCCGGTTCGGCGGCCAGCGCGCGAATCAGCGGAACCGGCAGGCGTGGATTGCCGTCCCACAGCACGCCGACCTTCCATGGCCGCGCCGAACCGCGCCATCGCGGCGTGAACGAATGGATCGACAGGATCGCCGGCGGCGCGTCGGTCGCCAGCATCGCCGCGACGGTCGCCGCGATCGCGGCGCGATAGGGCGCCCAATAAAGGCGGCGGCGGCGCTCGATTTCCGCCGCCTCGATCCGCGCGTTGCCGGGCACGAGATCGCCGTCGGAGACCCGCATCACCAACGTGGGATCGTCGCCGCCGCGGTTGGCGTCGATCAACAGCCGCGAGAAGGTCGACAGGACCGCCGGCGCGCCGAGCCGGGCCGCGAGCCGGCGCGTCAGCCANNGACCAGCACGCCGCGGTCGAGCGCTCCGGGAATCTGCTCGACCGGCGCGAAGTCGTCGTCGGCCTCGTCCGCTTCGCTCCAAGCTCTCGCGTCCATACCGCCCCCTTGCCCGCCGCCTGCGGCGAGAATAAGGACGGATCGGCGCGACGCCAACGCCTTCGCCCGCTCCGGGCGCCGGAATCGAAAACGGATGACGCAGACGCAAGCCTCCCCCGCGGCGAGGCCGCAGGGCGGCTTCGGCGCGCCTTTCTCCGCCCTGGTCGTTGGCGCGCTGGCGATGGGGATTTCGCCGATCTTTGTCCGGCTCGCCGACGTCGGTCCCTTCGCCAGCGCCTTCTGGCGGGTGACGCTGGCGCTGCCACTGTTGTGGGCCTGGCTGCGAATCGCCGAGGCGAGCGAACCCTCCGACGGTCGGATCGGCCGCGCCGACATCTTCGCCGGCCTGGCCTTCGCCGGCGACTTGTTCTTCTGGCACCTGTCGATTGTCACCACCAGCGTCGCCAACGCGACCTTTTTCGCCACCTGCGCGCCGGTCTGGGTGGTGGCGTTCAGTTGGCTGCTGTTCGGCGAGCGCGCCGCGTTCGGCACGCTGGCCGGCATCGCGCTGTGCGTCGCCGGCGGCGGGGCGCTGCTGGCGCAGAGCTTCCACCTGCGTCCCGCCGCCGCCATCGGCGATCTCTACGGCGTCGCCACCGGCGTTTTCTTTGGCCTCTATTTCATCGCCGTGAAGGCGGCGCGGCGCGTCCATTCGGCGGCGCGCGTCACCTTCGTCGCCACCGTCATCACCGCGGCGTTGCTGTTAATTGTCGCGCTGGCGCTCGATCACACGATCCTGCCGCACACTCTGCGCGGGGTCGGCGCGCTGGTCGGCATGGCGTGGATCAGCCACGCCGGCGGCCAGGGTCTGCTGTCGATCGCTCTCGGCCGGCTGCCGGCGGCGTTCTCGTCGCTGGTCATCTTCCTCGAGGCGATCGCCGCCGCCAGCTTCGCCTTTCTGCTGCTCGGCGAGCCGGTGTCGCTGGTTCAGGGGCTCGGCGGACTGCTGATCCTCGCCGGCATCTACGTCGCCCGCCCGACTCCCGCGGCGCCCGTCGGCGCCGCCGCGGAGCGCGGTTGACAGGGCGGGCGCGCCGACGATTATGACGCCGGAGACGAAGCGCGAATGGCCATGCGGCGCACTTACGCCTTCCTGCTGACGCTGATCGCCGCCGCGCCGTTCGCCGCGCCGGCGGCGCGCGCCGATTTCCGCATGTGCAATATGACCGACCGTCGCGTCAGCGTCGCGCTCGCCTATACCGATGGCCAGAGCTGGGTCAGCGAAGGCTGGTGGAACCTGAAGCCGACCGACTGCGACACCCTGGTGCGCGGCGCGCTGGCGGCGCAGTACTATTACGTCTATGCGATGGATGAACGCGGCGGCGAGTGGAAGGGCAAGGCCTTCATGTGCACCAGCGACCGCGAGTTCAAGATCGACGGACGACAGGATTGCTTCGTGCGCGGCTACGACCGCACCGGCTTCTTCGAGGTCGACACCGGCAAGGACGCCAAGAACTGGACGGTCCAGCTCACCGACCCCGCCAACCCGTGAGCGCCCGCAGCGCCCAATTGACGGCGCGCAATGAAGCCGGCCGCCCGCGCGCCCAAATACGACAAGCCCAAAAAGCCGTCGAAACTGAAAAGAGAGAACGTTCGTGATCCGTCGCAGCCGCCGCGTCAAAATCATCGCCACCCTCGGCCCGGCTTCGGCCGACCGGGACATGGTCGCCAATCTGTTCAAGGCGGGAGCCGACGTCTTCCGCATCAACATGAGCCACGCTTCGCATGAGGCGATGCGCGAGCGTGTCGCGATGATTCGCTCGCTCGAAGAGGAATTCGACCGGCCGATCGGCATTCTCGTCGACCTGCAGGGACCGAAGCTGCGCGTCGGCGAATTCGAGGCGGGCGCCGTCCAATTGCGCAAGGGCGACGTCTTCACGCTCGACGCCAACGCCAAGCTCGGCGATTCGACCCGCGTCTATCTCCCTCACCCGGAAATCCTCGGCTCGGTTGAGCCTGGTCACCGAGTTTTGATCGACGACGGCAAGGTGCTGCTGCGCGTCACCGCTGTCGCGCCCGGAAGCGCCGAAACGATCGTCGAAGTCGCCGGCCGCGTCTCCAACAAGAAGGGCGTCAGCCTACCGGACACGACCATCCCGACTTCGGCGATGACTGAAAAGGACCGCGCCGACCTCGCCGCGGCGCTCGAGGAAGGCATCGACTGGATCGCGCTCTCGTTCGTGCAGCGCCCCGAGGACGTCATCGAGGTCAAGGCGATCGCCGGCGACCGCGCGCTGGTGATGGCCAAGATCGAAAAACCGCAGGCGATTCAGCGTCTCGACGACATTCTCGCGGTGTCGGACGCGGTGATGGTGGCGCGCGGCGACCTCGGCGTCGAAATGCCGCTCGAGCAGGTGCCCGGCCTGCAGAAGACCATCACCCGCCGCGCCCGCCGTCTCGGCAAGCCGGTCGTCATCGCCACCCAGATGCTCGAATCGATGATCACGACGCCGGTGCCGACCCGCGCCGAGGTCTCCGACGTCGCCACCGCCGTGTTCGAGGGCGCCGATGCGGTGATGTTGTCGGCCGAAAGCGCCTCCGGTCAATATCCAATCGAGGCGGTGTCGACCATGGATCGCGTCGCCACGACCGTCGAATCGGAGGGCATCTATCCGGCGATCATCACCGCCCAGCGCCCCACGCACGATCGCAGCGGCGGCGACGCGATCGCCGAGGCGACGCGCGACGTCGCCGAGGCGCTGCAATCGAAAGTCATCTGCGCCTGGACCGCGTCCGGCACGACTGGCCTGCGCATCGCCCGCGAGCGGCCGTTCTCCGCCATTATCGCCCTGACCCCGGTCGTCGCCATCGCCCGCCGGCTGGCGCTCGCCTGGGGCGTGCACGCCGTCGTCACCGAGGACGCGCGCGACGAACGCGACATGGCCGACCGCGCCTGCCGTCACGCCTATATCGACGGCTTCGTCGGCGTCGGCGAACGGGTGATCGTCGTCTGCGGCGTGCCGTTCGGCAATTCCGGCGCGACCAACAACCTGCGCATCACGAGCGTCGGTCCCGACGGCGGCGCCGTCTGAGGCGGCGCGCTCTTCGCTCCTTCGCTCCTCGCAACGACGGGGCCCGAGTCGGTTGCGCGCCGTCAGTCCGGCCCGATCCGCACGAAGACGGGGTCGCGGTCGACGAATCGGCGACGCGAGCGCGCGGCGCGACAATCGCGGTCACCCGGTCTTCTCCTTCAGCGAGCGGGCGAGCGCGGTCAGGCGCTCGATCGGAATCTTGCCGATCAGCATGAAACCGCGCCCGCCCTGCGCCCACGAGGCGACAGCGAAGCCATCGCGCGTCCCGGTCGAGAGCGGCGCATCCGCCTCGCCGTCGCGCACGATGCAGAAGGCGACTGGCGTCGCGCCGTCGAGGTAGCCGATCTGTCCGAGCGGCGAGCCGTCGAATTGCAGCAGCTCGGCGCGGCGTAGCGACAGGCCGTCGAGCTGCAGGCGGTCGACGTCGAGCTGCGCGTCGAGCCGCTGCGACAGCGTCGCGACGTCTTCGGCAAGCCGCAGCGAGGGCGCAGAGCCGAAGCTGTCCGCCGTGTCGAGCGCCATGGTTTCGACCACCGACTGGCGCCAGTCGTCGCGGCCCGCGACTTCGCCTGGCGCGCCGCTCCATCGCCCAATCCAGAGACCGGCGGCAAAAGCGACGATTGCGGCCGCGGCGGCGATGGCGAATGCGCTTCGCGACCGGGTCGACTTGGCGGGCGGCGTCCGCGCGGCGAGCGCCGCCTCGAGCCGGATCTTCATCTCGGCGACCGGCGCCGACTCGAGCAGCGCCGCAAAGGTCGCTCGGTTGCGGTCGGCGGCTTGGCGCAGCGCCTCGAGCCGGGCGCGCAAGGCCGGTTCGGCCGTGAGCCGCGCGTCGAGCGCCGCGCGCTCGCGTGCGTCGAGCTCGTCGTCGAGATAGGCCGTCAGCCTGCGATCGTCCTCGCTATTGGTCGCCAATTCATGCGTCCCTCGTGTCGCGCGCCCGAAAGCGACGGCGCGTAACGCCGCTGCCAGGCGAGATGCGCCGGCCCGTCGCGGACGTTCCCCTTGGGTCCGTCGCTCATCGCCCTCCGCTCGCCGCGCAAGCGAGGCCGAAGAGACGGCGTCCGACGCGTGTTGATGCCGCGTTCCCGCACAGCAGACTGGCGCAATGGGCGCCGACTTTCAAATCAAGGCTCGGCGAACTCCTCCGTCGGCGATCGTCGCAGCGTCGCTCGCCGCTGGCGCGCGGCCCGGCTGGCGTCGTTCCGCGCTGAGGGCGCGCGCTTCGACGTCGAGGATGGCCGCGACGACGCTGTCGGGCGCGCTGTGGTGCGGCGAATGGCCGACGCCCGGCAGCACCGTCAGCGTCGCGCCGGGAATGTCGCGCGCGCAGCCGGCCGCATGGAGACTGGCGTAGACGACGCCGTCGCGATCGCCGGTGACGATCACGGTCGGCGTGCGGATCGTCGCGTAGCAGGGCGACAATTGGGCGACATAGGCCTCGGCGGCGACCACGTCCTCGGCGTTGGCGCGGAAATGACCCGGACGAAAGACCAGCGGCAGCCGCGTCGCCTCGAGGTAGTCCTTCGGCGGCGGACTCGGCGCGAAGACGTCGCGCACGCCGCTTTTCATCGAGACGAGCCCGGCTGGCAGCACGATCAGGCGGCGGAACGCCGGTCCGAAAATCGGCGAGGCCGCGAGCCTGTAGTACCAGGCGACGCCACCCGGCCAGGGATGGCTGACCGGCGCGAGAAGCACCAGCCCGCGCACGAAATCCGGCGCGTCGAGCGCCATCGCCAAGCCGAGAACGCCGGACAGCGAATGGACGACGACGATCGCCCGCGTCTGGCCAGTTTTCACCAAAGCGGCGCGCAAGGCCGCAGCCTGGGCGGCGGGCGAAGCGGCGGCCGCGCCGGCGAGCCGGTCGCTCCAGCCGTGGCCCGGCCGATCGACGGCGAAGACGCGAAAGCCCAGCCCGCTCAGCCGTTCGCCGATCGCGAGGTCGAGGTCGGCGTAATTGCCCGAGGCGCCGTGGACGAGCAGCATCGCGCCGCGCTCGGGCGCGCGCGGCGGCCGCTCGACGACGTGGATCGCCGGGCCGCCCGGCGCTGTCGCGACGCATTCGCCGACTGGCGGGTAGCGCGCCTCGATGACGCGCGCGGCGACGGCGGTGAAGGCGAAAAGGCCCGCCACCGCGGCGGCGAGCCCGGCGAAAGCCGCGATCACGGCGCCGTCAAAGCTCTTGGCCGGCGATCGCCGCGCTCAGCCGGTCGGCCGCGTCGCGCGCCGGCCGCCATTGCGGCGCGATCTCGAGCGCGCGCTGGTAGACGCGCAGGGCGTCCTCGCGCTTGCCCGCGTTCTCCAGCGCCGCTCCGAGATCGGCCAGCGCTTTCAGATGCTTGGGGTCGTCGGCGAGCGCCTGGGCGAGGTCGGCGAAAGTCGCCGTGGGGTCGCCGGCGAGATAGTCGGCGTTGGCGCGCGCCGCCCAGGCCTCAGCCCAGCGCGGCTGCAGCCCCGTCAACGCGTCGAGCAATTTCTGCGCGACGCCGACATCATCGCCGTCGAGCGCCGCCGCGGCGCGGGCGAGCAGCAGGTCGCCAGTGTCCGAACCGGAACGCCGGTTGAGCCGGTCGAGGCGAGCGATGATGCCGTCGGCTTCGTCGGGGTCGGTCGTGGCGGCGAGACGGGCCAGCAGAGCGTCGCGGCTGGCGTCGTCGCTGACTGCGGCCTGCGGCGCCGCTGAGGTCGCGGCCGGCGGCGAAGTCGGCGCGTCGGCCGCGCGCGCGGGCGCGGCGAACGTCAGGAGAAAGAGAAAAACGAAAAGGGTGCGTCCCGTCATCCGGCGAGCCTAAGGCCTCGCCGCTTCACGGTCAAAACACGATCGCGGCCGCTTCCCGGCGACGCGGCGCGGCGCTCAGCCTTGGCGCGCCTTGAAGCGCTTCTGCGTCTTGTTGATGATGTAGACGCGGCCCTTGCGACGCACCAGGCGGTTGTCGCGATGGCGATTGCGGAGCGACTTGAGCGAATTACGGACCTTCACGGGAGCACCCAGGGAACAAGAAGCTGCGGGCGAACCCACGGCGAAACGGTGAGCGCGCTCCTATGCCTCATTCAGGCGCGCCGATCAAGCGCCGTGGTGCGATCTTGGGCCGGGTCAATGCGCCGGCGCGGCGAAGCGTTAAGAACCTCACCTCGCCAGACCTGACGGGAGCCGCCGCGATCCGGGCGCCAGCGGGCTTGCGCGCAGCCTCCGGTGGGGCCCAAAAAGCGGTAAGATAACAAAAGACGCCGACGCGCTGGGCGCGCCGACCAAAGGGCGAGGAAAACGGGGAGCGCGCAAATGGCCTACAAAGACATTCTGGTCTATCTCGATCCGAGCGCGGACGCGTCCGACCGCCTGCGTCTTGCGGTGGATTTGGCCAAGGCGCACGGCGCGCGGCTGATCGGCGTCGACGCGAGCGATGAATCGGGCTTGGTCGGCGCGTGGGGCGACCGCGCGCTGCAAATCCGCCCCGCCTTCGAATCGGCTATCAAAGCGGCGGGCCTCGACGGCCAATATATCGGCGCCGACGCCGACCCGCCGCTCGGCGGCGACATCATTCATTGCGTCGACCTGATCGTTGCGCCGCGGCCGGAGGACGGCGCGCGCAAGCTGGTGCGCGAGGAGGTGCCCGACAAGGTGCTGCTGGCGGCCGGAGCGCCGGTGCTGATCCTGCCGCAGAGCTGGCCATACGGGCCGGTCGGCGCAAACGTCGTCGTCGCCTGGAACGCGAGCCGCGAGGCCTCGCGCGCCGTCCACGACGCGATGCCGCTGCTGGAGAGAGCGAAGAAAGTGACGATCTTCAGCTTCTCGCTGCGAAGCCGCGCACTGAGGGCCGCCTCGCACCGTCTCGCCGATCATCTGCGTCGTCATGGCGTCGAGTCGGGTGTTTCCGAGTGGATCGACACCGGCGATATTTCGGCGCTCGAGGCCCTGTTCGCCGACCTCGACACCCAGGACGCCGACCTCGTCGTCGCTGGCGCTTTCGGCCATTCGCGGCTGTTCGAGAGCCTGTTCGGCGGGGTCAGCCTCGATCTGCTGAAGCAGCCGACCGCGCCGATCCTGATGTCGCATTGAGGAGCGCGTCGGCGCGCCGCTGGTCCTCAGGGAACGTCGCCAACCTCACCCGCGCCGACGCCGCTGAGTTCTTCGACGTCGCGAGCCGCGCCGAGGTGAAGACCGAGATCGCATGCTATCGGCTCGAGGACGCCAATCGCGCGCTCGCCGACCTGCGCAAGGGGCGCCTGCAGGGAGCGGCGGCGCTCGATCCCTAGCTCTTGCCCTAGCTCTTGCGCGCGACGCGGGCGAGCGCCTGATCGCGCATGATGTCGTAAACCGTTTGCGCCGCGGGGGACAGCGCGCGATGGCGCGTGGCGATGAGGCTGTAAGGCTGCGCGACGATCGAGAACGCGGTGGGCAGGATCGCCAGCTTGCCCGGCGCCCCGTCGCGGCCGACGAAGTGCGCGGCGGCGCCCGCCACCGGCGCCAGCGCGTCCGAACTTGCCGCCAGCATCATCGCCAGGAAGGTCGAATTCGTGGTGAGACAGCGGTCGGGCGCCGGGACGTTGGCGCCCTGAAACAGGGCGTCGACCGCGCGGTTGAGGGGCGCGCCGCGCGCGGGCGTCACCCATTCATAGGCGCTCGCGTCGACCAGCGTCGCCGGCGCGCGCCCGAGCAGCGGGTGGCCGCGCCTGACGAGGATGCGCGCTTCCTCGACGCCGACCGCCAGGCTCTCGAACGCCTGCGGATCGAGGTCTTCGGGCGCGCAGGCGATGATGAAGTCGAGCTTCGAGGCGAGCAGTTCGCGCGCCAACGCGTCGGAGACGTCGATGTGAATGTCGACCTTGACGCCCGGCGCGGCGGCGCGCACGCGCGCGATCGCCGGCGCAGCGATTTCCATGGCGGGCCCGGCGGCCGCGCCGATCGCGACGGCGCCGCGGCGCCCCGCTCTGAGATCGGCGAACTCGCGTTCGGCCTGCGCGAGATGCAGCAGCACCGAGCGCGCGTGACGCGCAAGCGCGTGGCCGAGCGGCGTCAGTCGAACGCCGCGCGACAGACGGTCGCACAACGGCGCCTCGAGCAGTGATTCCAGTTCGGCGATCTGACGCGACGCCGCCGGTTGCGTCATGCCGACCGCCTTGGCGGCGGCGCTCACCATCCCGGTGTCGGCGAGCGCGGCGACCAGGCGCAGATGCGTCAGTTTCATGCGGCTGCCCGCCTCGGCGTCGACAGCGACGTTCCGCCGCCGCCGCCGGATCGCCGCGTGTCCGATGTTCGATTTATCGTCCATTGGTCGTGATTTGTTCTGCTTCTACAATAAATCAGATATATCAAATTAGCATGGTTGGCGCCAGTTCATGCATTTGACTGTCATGGCAGTTTTCAACTAGCTAGCCGCGCGACGCAATTTCGAGCGACGACGACCGACCGCCGGGGGGCGGCCGAGACGTTTTGTCGTCTGAGCGCGGGCGCCGCATGGGATGCTGTTTAGTTTGCTTATCGGGAGGACTTGCATGAAGTTTCATACTTTCGCCGCGGCGGTCGCGGTCGGGCTGCTTGCCCTGACTGGCGTCGCCAACGCCGCCGACAAAGTTACGGTCGGCATCGCGATGCCGACCAAGTCGTCCGCGCGCTGGATCGCCGACGGCGACAACATCGTCAAAGTGCTGCAGGGCAAAGGCTTCAACACCGACCTGCAGTATGCCGACAACGATATTCCGAACCAGCTCGCGCAGATCGAGAACATGATCACCAAGGGCGAGAAGGTCCTGGTCATCGCGGCGATCGACGGCACGACGCTCTCGGACGCGCTGCAGAAGGCGCATGACGCGGGGATTAAGGTCATTTCCTATGACCGCCTGATCCGCGGCTCGGCCAACGTCGACTACTACGCCACCTTCGACAACTTCAAGGTCGGCGTGCTGCAGGCGACCTCGATCGTCCACGGCCTCGGCATCGACGCCGGCAAGAAGGGCCCGTTCAATATGGAGCTGTTCGGCGGCTCGGCCGACGACAACAACGCCTTCTTCTTCTACAACGGCGCGATGTCGGTNNCTGCAGCCCCTGATCGACAACGGCACGATCGTCATCCAGTCGAAGCAGATGGGCATGGACAAGGTTGCGACCCTGCGTTGGGACGCCGCCACCGCCCAGGCCCGCATGGACAACCTGCTGTCGGCTTTCTACACCAGCAAGAAGGTCGACGCCGTGCTGTCGCCGTATGACGGCATCTCGATCGGCATCATCTCGTCGCTCAAGGGCGTCGGCTACGGCTCGAAGGATCAGCCGATGCCGATCATTTCCGGCCAGGACGCGGAAATCCCGTCGGTGAAGTCGATTCTCGCTCACGAGCAGTATTCGACCGTGTACAAGGACACCCGCGATCTTGCCAAGGTGGCCGCAGACATGGTCGTCGCCGTGCTCGCCGGCAAGGAGCCGGAAGTCAACGACACCAAGACCTACAACAACGGCGTCAAGGTCGTTCCCTCTTTTCTGCTGAATCCGGTGTTGATCTACGCCGACAACGTGCAGAAGGTGCTGGTCGACGGCGGCTACTACAAGGCCGACCAGCTCAAATGATCGGCTGACAAAAAAATGATCCCCCGCGTCGGCGACGACGCGGGGTTTTTTTGATCTGGATCGAATTCGCAAGCGCGGTTGCCGGATAGACGACCACAAACAATCCTCCGAGTGCTCGATGAACGCGATCTTGGAAATGCGGGGCATCACCAAGACGTTTCCCGGCGTCAAAGCGCTGGCTGACGTCAATCTGGTGGTCAAGACCGGCGAGATCCACGCCATCTGCGGTGAAAATGGCGCCGGCAAATCGACGCTGATGAAGGTTTTGAGCGGCGTCTACCCTTACGGCTCTTACGAAGGCGACATCGTCTACGAAGGCGAGACGCGCCGCTTCGACCGCATCGCCGACAGCGAGCGTGTCGGCATCATCATCATCCACCAGGAATTGACGCTGGTGCCGCTGCTGTCGATCGCCGAGAACATCTTCCTCGGCAACGAGCCGGCCAAGATGGGCGTCATCAACTGGGCGACCGCGTTCAACCGCACCCGCGAGGTGCTCAAGAAGGTCGGCCTCAACGAGAAGCCGAACACGCCGGTCACCAATCTCGGCGTCGGCAAGCAGCAATTGGTCGAGATCGCCAAGGCTCTGTCGAAAGACGTCAAGCTGCTCATTCTGGACGAGCCGACCGCCTCTCTCAACGAGGCCGACAGCGACGCGCTGCTCAAGCTGCTGACCGAGTTCCGCGCCCAGGGCATCACCTCGATCCTGATCTCCCACAAGATCAACGAACTCGCCAAGGTCGCCGACTCGATCACCGTGCTGCGCGACGGCACCACGGTCGAGACGATCGACTGCCACAAGGAGAAGATCAGCGAAGGCCGGATCATCAAGAGCATGGTCGGACGCGAGATGTCCGACCGCTATCCGCATCGCGAACCGAAGATCGGCGAGAAGCTGCTCGAGATCAAGAACTGGAATGTCGAACATCCGCACCACGCCGGCCGCGAGGTCGTCAAAGGCGTCAACATGCACGTCAACGCCGGCGAGATCGTCGGCATCGCCGGTCTGATGGGGGCGGGACGCACCGAACTGGCGATGAGCGTGTTTGGCCGCGCCTATGGCCGCAACGTGCGCGGCGAGGCGACGATGGATGGAAAGCTCGTCGACCTCTCGAGCATTCAGAAGGCCGTGGCTTGCGGCATCGCCTANNTCGCCTGGCGCGGCGTCATCGACGAAGCGCGCGAGCAGCAGGTGGCCAACCGCTATCGCTCGTCTCTGAATATCCGCTCTTCGGGCATCTTCCAGCGCGCGCTCAACCTGTCGGGCGGCAACCAACAGAAGGTCGTGCTGAGCAAGTGGCTGTTCGCCCAGCCGAGGGTGCTCATTCTCGACGAGCCGACGCGCGGCATCGACGTCGGCGCGAAATATGAAATCTACACCATCATCAACGAGTTGGCTGACGCCGGCAAAGCCGTGATTCTCATCTCCTCCGAGATGACCGAGCTTCTCGGCATCTGCGACCGCATCTACGTCATGAACGAAGGCAAACTCGTCGACGAGATGCCGGCCGCGGACGCCACCCAAGAGAAAATCATGGCGTCAATTATGCGACAGTACGGAACAGTCCAATGAAACACGAAGCGATGCCGGCGTCCGGCTCCGAAGAAGCCGAGGTTCAAGCCGCGATCTGGAAGAGCAGCCTGCGCGACTACGGTCTGCTGCTGACGCTGCTGGTGATCATGGCGTTCTTCTACTTCCTCACCGGCGGCATTTCGATCGCGCCGCTGAACCTGACGAACCTGATCCTGCAGAACAGCTACGTGGTCATCATGGCCCTCGGCATGCTGTTGATCATCGTCGCCTTCTACATCGACCTGTCGATCGGGTCGGTCGTCGGCTTTGTCGGCGGGACGGCGGCGATGTTCATGGTCGGTTTCCCCGTGCCGGGCCTCAACATCTTCGTGAAATTGCCGTGGGAGGTGGTGGTCCCGTTGGCGCTGGTGCTCGGAGGCTTGATCGGTTGCGTGCAGGGCTATTTTGTCGCCTACGCGAAGATTCCCTCGTTCATCGTCACCCTCGCCGGCATGCTGGTCTTCCGCGGCCTGACCGGCAACATGCTGATGGGCCAGTTCGTCGGTCCGTTCGACCGCGACTTCCAGGACATCAGCGCCGGCTTCCTGCCTGACGTCACCGACTTCGCGGTGTTCAAGCCGCTGCTCGGCGGCTCGCATTTCCATTGGGGCGCGATGACCATCGGCGTCATCGCCGTGGTGCTGATGATCGTTCTCGGTCTGCGTCGTTGGCGCCACGCGCGCGCCGAGCAGATGGAGACCGAGCCGCTGGCGCTGTTCATCGGCAAAATGACGATCTTTTCGGCGCTCATCCTGTTCATCACCTACCAGCTCGCCACCTATAAGGGCCTGCCGGAAGTGCTGATCATCATGGCTGTGCTGATCCTGATCTACGCCTTCATCACGACCCGTACGACGATTGGGCGCCGCATCTACGCCATCGGCGGCAACAGGTTGGCGGCGGAGCTGTCCGGCATTCGCACCAACCGGCTGATCTTCCTCACCTTCGTCAACATGGGCGTGCTTGCCGCGCTCGCCGGTCTGATCGTGGCCGCCCGACTCAATTCAGCGACGCCGAGCGCCGGCCTCGGCTTCGAACTCGACGTCATCGCCGCCTGCTTCATCGGCGGCGCCTCGGCGTATGGCGGCGTCGGCAAGGTGATGGGCGTGGTCATCGGCGCCTTCGTCATGGGCGTGATGAACAACGGCATGTCGATCTACGGCCTCGGCATCTACTGGCAGCAGGTCGTCAAAGGCATCGTGCTGCTCACCGCCGTCTACGTCGACCTCTACCAGAAGAGCAAAGAGTAGCGCGTTTCACGTTTGGAGTTTGCGCGCCGCAACGGCGCGCGAAAGGAAGCCAGCCTCGGGAATCCCGCGGCCGGCTTTTTCGTTGGCGCACGGCGCGCCGGCTCCGCGAATGGCGGCGCTCGAGCGAGCGGGGCGAGCCGTCCGAAGGTCGATCGTCGCGCCCTTCGCCGTCACAAACAAAAAGGGCCGGGAAGACCCGGCCCTTGGCGTGTGTCTCGACAGCGCCCTGCCTATTTCGGGAACGGAACCGGATTGTCCGACTGCTTCTGCAGGAAGGCGAGAATGTCGGCGCGCTTGGTCGCTTCGGCTTCGCCAGGGAAGGCCATCTTGGTGCCCGCCGCCATCGCCGAGGGCTTGGTGATCCACTGGTTGAGCTTCTCGTAAGTCCAGTCGCCGCCGACCGCCTTGAGCGCGTCGGAATACGAGAAGCCGGCGACGGAGGCGATCGGCCGCCCGACGACGCCCCACAGCGGCGGGCCGACCTTGGCGCCGCCGCCCTTGTCGAAGTTGTGGCAGGCCTCGCAAACCTTGACGTCGGTCTGGCCCTTGGCCGCGTCGGCCTTGGCGAGCAGCGCCGGCAGGGGAACCTCCGGCGCGGCCGGGGCGGCGGCGGCCGGCGCGGCGGTCGCTTCGCCGCCGGCCAGAGCATAGCCCGGCTTCGCCGCCTTCTCCGGCGCGAACACGGCGCTGCTGAAAACGCCGAGGGCCATCGTCCCCAGCAGGGCGCCTAAAACCGCGAGCGCAATCTTGTTGGCGTTGGTTGTTTCCATTCGCAAAGAGAGCCCCACTGTCGAATATGGCGGCAGGGGGCCGAGGGCCCCGAGGCGAATCCTGATTAGCCGCTTTGCGTCTGTCTTGGCAACACGTATAAGCGCGGCGCCGAAGCCAATTTTTGGGCGCGTTTGTCGAAGCCGCCATGGCCAACCCGATCGTTCTCGTACCGGCCCGCATGAGCTCGACGCGGCTGCCCGGCAAGCCGCTCGCCGACATCTGGGGCGAACCGATGATCGTCCACGTCTGGCGTCGGGCGATCGAGGCCGATGTCGGCCCGGTGCTGGTCGCCGCCGACGATTCGCGCATCGTCGAAGCGGTGACGGCGGCCGGCGGCCGCGCGACGCTGACCCGGCCCGATCACGGCTCCGGCTCCGACCGCATCTTCGAGGCGCTGACAAAGGTCGATCCGGACGGCCGGCACGACGTGGTCGTCAACGTCCAGGGCGACCTGCCGACCATCGCCCGCCAGGCGGTGCGCGCCGCGGTCGGCCCGCTTGCCGACCGGGACGTCGACATCGCGACGCTGGCGACCGAGATCCGCCGCCCCGAGGAGCGCGATGATCCCAATGTCGTCAAGGCGGTGGGGACCGAGGTCGCGCCCGGCCGGCTGCGCGCGCTCTATTTCACCCGCTGCTCCGCGCCGTGGGGCGAGGGCCCGCTGCTGCACCACATCGGCCTCTATGCCTATCGCCGCGCGGCGCTCGCGCGCTTCGTCGCGCTGCCGCCGTCGCCGCTCGAGCGGCGCGAACGGCTGGAGCAATTGCGCGCGCTGGAGGCGGGCATGCGCATCGACGTCGCGCTGGTCGACGTCGCCCCGCTCGGCGTCGACACGCCGGAAGACCTACGTCGCGCCCGCGAAATGCTGGCGC
>PLRT01000273.1:0-132 GCA_003164915.1 Hyphomicrobiales bacterium
TCTTGAGCACCTTGCGCACCTTCTCCAGCGGCATGGCGAGCTTCTCGGAGAGCTCCTCCGGCGTCGGCTCGCGACCGATCTCGTGCAACATCTGGCGCGAGGTGCGAACGATCTTGTTGATCGTCTCGATCA
>PLRT01000273.1:167-3636 GCA_003164915.1 Hyphomicrobiales bacterium
GCCTTCCTGGATCAGGTCGAGAAACTGCAGGCCGCGGTTGGTGTATTTCTTGGCGATCGAGATGACCAGGCGGAGGTTGGCTTCGACCATCTCCTTCTTCGCCTGGCGCGCCTCGCGCTCGCCCTTCTGCACCATCTGCACGAGCTTGCGGAATTCCTGGATCTCCAGGCCGGTCTCGGTGGCGAGCGACTGGATCTCGGAGCGGATCTCCTTGATCGGCGTCTTGTCCTTGGCGATGAAGTCCTTCCAGCCGCGCGTTCCGAGCTTGGAGACGCGCAACAGCCACTTCGGATCGAGCTCCGAATTCTGGTAGTTCTTGAGGAAGTCCTCGCGGCCGACCCGGTGCGACTCCGCCAGCCGCATCAGCTTCACGTCGAGGCCGATCAGCCGCTTGTTGATGTCGTAGAGCTGCTCGACCAGCGCGTCGATGCGGTTCTGATTGAGCGACAGCGACTTGACGTCGGCGACGATGTCCTTCTTCAGCGCCTTGTACTTGCGCTCCTGCGCCGGCGAGAGCGACTCGTTCTGCAGCTTGTTGGCGACGTTCTGGTCCTGCAGGCGGCGCAGCTTCTTGTAGGCGTCGGCGACGCGATCGAAGGTCTCGAGCACCTTGGGCTTGAGCTCGGCCTCCATCGCCGAAAGAGAAACCGAATTCTCGAGATCGTCGTCGTCGTCGAAACCTTCGACCGACGGCGCGGCCTCGCCGTCGAAACCAGCGGGCGGCGTTTGCGGCGCGGTGGCGGGCGCGACGCGTTCGCGCAGCGGGGCAGCCGCGGCCGCCGCAGCAGCAGCCGCGGCCGCAACCGCTTCGGCGGCGCCGGGGGCGGTCATGTCGACCTTCGGCGATTTCTTGCCGTCGGGGCCGGCGTAGGTCGCCTCGAGGTCGATGATGTCGCGCAGCAGGATCTTGCCGTCGTTGAGTTCGTCGCGCCAGATGATGATCGCCTGGAACGTCAGCGGGCTCTCGCACAGGCCGGCGATCATCGCCTCGCGGCCCGCCTCGATGCGCTTGGCGATGGCGATCTCGCCCTCGCGCGACAGCAGTTCGACCGAGCCCATCTCGCGCAGATACATGCGGACGGGATCGTCGGTGCGCTCGACCGGCTCGGTGCTGCGCGTCGCGACTGCGGTCGAGCGCGACGTCTCGACCAGTTCGCCCGCCTCCGGCTCTTCCTCGTCGGGGGCGGCGGCCTCGACGACGGATTCCTTCTCCGCCTCTTCGGCGTCCTCGCTATCGACGACGTTGATGCCCATCTCGCTGAGCATCGCGTTCATGTCTTCGATCTGATCGGAGGAGATCTCTTCCGAGGGCAGCACCGCATTGAGTTCGTCCTGGGTGACCCAACCGCGCTTCTTGGCGATCTTGATCATCCGCTTGACGGCGGCGTCGGTGAGATCGAGCAGCGGCCCGTCGGCGACTTCCACGACGGCCGATTCGCCTTCGGTCTTCTGCTCGTCGCTTCTGGGCATTTCGGCCTCTCCTTGTCGCACCCGCTTTGTCATGTGTCAGCCGCCTTTTCCGGAACCAGACCGGCCTCGAACGCTGCGCCGCCGCTAGAGCGCCGACGATCCGCGTCCCGAAAGGCTGCCGAAGCCCTCGATCGCCGCTTCGGCNNGCCAGTTTCAGCTCCCTATTTAGCGCCCCCGAACTTCGTTGCAAGGCCAGAGTCTGGCGCAAAACGTGTTCGGCGTCCGAGACTTCCGCATCAGGACGGAGGCACCACCAATTCGCCATCGCCGCGGCCTGGGCGAGGATGCGTTCGCGTTCCGAACCCAGCCCGACGTCGGCCAGCGCCGCCGCGAGCGGCTCCGCGCCGGCGAAGGCCTCGCCGGGCAGCGCGATGAGCCGGTCGCGGAAGGCGGACAGCGCCGAGCCGGCGAATTCAAGCCGCGCCGCCTCCTCGATGTGCTTTTCCAGCAGCCCCGGGTGACAGATCAGGATCGCCAGGATCGCGATCTCGCGCGGCGCCTCGCGCGGCCGGGCGACAAGCCGGCGCGGCGCGGCGGGCAACGCGGCCCCGGCGAGGCCAAGGCGTGGACCCGGATCGGGCCGGCCGAACCGGCCGCCGCCGCGCGGAAAGCGCTCGCGCCGGCCGCCCGGCTGGGCGACGGCGGACGCGCCTGTCCCGAGAAAATCGTCGAGCCGCCGCTTCATGTCCGCGGCGTAGTGGCGCCGCAGGGTGTCGTCGGCGATCTGGCCGACGAGGTCGCGCAACCGCCGCTCGAGGCCGGCGCGCTTCTCCGGCGTGTCGAAGGCGTGGCCTTCGGTCTCGCGCTGGAACAGCAGCTCGGCGAGCGGCTCAGCGGCGGCGAGCGTCTCGGCGATCGCCGGCGCGCCGCCCGAGCGGACCAGATCGTCGGGGTCCTGCCCCTCCGGCAGCATGGCGAAGCGCAGGCTCCGGCCCGGCGCGATCAGCGGCAGCGCCACGTCGACCGCGCGATAGGCCGCCTTGCGCCCCGCTTTGTCGCCGTCGAAGCAGAGAATCGGCTCCTCGGCGATGGTCCACAGCAGCGCGCATTGCTCGCTGGTCAGCGCCGTGCCCAGCGGGGCGACCGCGTTGGCGAACCCGGCCTGAGTCATGGCGATGACGTCGACATAGCCCTCGACTACAATGACGGCGCCGCGCTCGTGCGCGGCCTTGCGGGCGCGATGATGGTTGTAGAGCAGCTCGCCCTTGTGGAAGAGCTCGCTCTCCGGCGAATTCAGGTATTTCGCCTTGGCCGACGGATCGAGCGCGCGGCCGCCGAAGGCGACGAGCTTGCCGCCGCGGTCATGGATCGGAAACATCACCCGGTCGCGGAAGCGGTCATAGGCGACCGCGATGTCGTCGCCGTGGGCGAGCAGGCCGGCGTCGATCATCTGCGCCAGGTCGACCCCTTTGGCCGCCAGCGCCTCGCGCAGTCCGAAACGATCCGGCGCGGCGTAGCCGAGGCCGAACAGGCGCTGGGCGGCGGGATCGACGCCGCGGTCGGAGAGATAGCCGCGCGCCTTGGCGCCCGCCGGCGCGTTGAGCGTCGTCTCGAAAACCTCGGCGGCGAGCGAGAGCGCATCGCGCAGCACGGCGCGGCGCTGGTCGCGCGCTTCCCCCTCGCGGCTCCGCGCCGGCATCGGCAGGCCGGCCATCGCTGCGAGCTTCTCGACCGCCTCGGGAAAGGCGAGCCCCTCGATCTCCATCAGGAAGGTGAACACGTCGCCGTGCTTTCCCGACGAGAAGTCGTGGTAGAAGCCCTTCTGGTCGTTGACGAAAAACGACGGCGTCTTCTCGGCGTTGAACGGCGACAAGCCCGCCCATTCGCGCCCCGATTTCCTCAGCTTCACGCGCACGCCGACGACCTGCGACACCGGAACCCGGGCGCGAATCTCGTCGAGGAAATCGGTCGCGAACTTCATGCCGGTTCCGAGATTGGCGCACCGCCGCCGCTTGACAAGGCCGAAGGGCGATTCTCCCCGCTCTTCACAGGCCGCGCC
>PLRT01000273.1:3666-23101 GCA_003164915.1 Hyphomicrobiales bacterium
TCACCGAGCGCAGGATTGCCGGCCGGCCGCCGTTTCCGTTCGGCCTGACCAGCGACGGGTCGACCTTGAGCGTGTCGAAACGATAGCGCTGCAGATGGCTCAGCGAGGTGTAGCCGGCGCCGAAATCGTCGAGCGCCAGGCCGGCCCCCAGCTCGCGAATCCGCCGCAGGAGCTGCAACGCATATTCGGGATTTTCCATCACCAGCGATTCCGCGAGCTCGAGCTTGAGCGTGCCGCGCAGCACATAGTGGCGGTTGAGCGCCGTGCGCACGTCGCTGAGCAGATCGTGGCCGAGCAGCTGGCGCGCCGAGACGTTGATGCTGGCGAAGATCGGCGGCGTCACCTCGAGCGCCTTCTGCCACGCGGCGAGCTCGCGCGCGGCCGTTTCGATGGCGAAGACGCCGATTTCGACCAGCGAGTCGCTGGCGTCGGCCAGCGCGTAGAAGTCGGCCGGGCCGAGCAGGCCCAGACGCGGATGGCGCCAGCGCGGCAGCGCCTCGAAGCCGGCGACGGTGCGGTCCTCGAGCCGCACGATCGGCTGGAACATGACATTGATCTGGCCGCGATCGAGCGCGTGGCGCAGATCGTGGGCGAGCGCCTGGCGGTCGGAGCGCGTCGCCCGCATGCGCACGACGAAGGTCTCTGCGCAGTCGCCGCCGGCCTTCTTGGCGTTGGCGAGCGCGACCTCGGCGTCGGAGAGCAGATCGGCGCCCTTCTTGTGCAGCACCGGATCGAAGGCGGCGACGCCGATCGACGCCGTCAGCGCCACCTCGCGGTCGCCGAAGCTGATCGGCGCCGCCATCATCCCCTTGAGCGATTTGACGAAGCCTTCGAGCTCGGCGTCGATGTCGTCGAACATGACGATGACGCCGAACTGGTCGCCGCCGATGCGCGCCAGCGTGTCGCCCGGCTTCAGTTCGCGGCCGAGCCGTCGCGCCACCGCGAGCAGCGCCGAATCGCCGAACGCCATGCCGAGCGCGTCGTTGACCTCCTTGAATCGATCGACGTCGATCGCCAGCGTCGCCGGCTTGGGCGCGCCGGGCCGCTCGGCCTGAACGATCGCCGCGCCGAGCCGGTCGAGGAACAATTCGCGGTTGGGCAGGCCGGTGAGGTTGTCGTGGATCGCGTCGTGGAGGATACGCTCCTCCGCGGTCTTGATTTCGGTGACGTCGGACAGCGCGCCGATGACGCGGACGACCTCGCCGGCGGCGTTGACCACCGGCCGCGCCTTGAGCGTGAAGCTGTGGTAGCGGCTGTCGGCGCCGCGCAGGCGGACGTCGGCGTTGATGCGGCCGGAACGCTGCTGCAGCACGCCTTCGAGCGCCGCCGAGTAGCGGTCGCGGTCGAGCGGATGGAGGATGTCGAGCCACGCCGCCGCCGGGCCTTCCAGCGCGCCGCGTCTGAGGCCCAACTGCCCTTCGACCTCGGCGCTGACGTAGATCTGGTCGGCGACCACGTTCCAGTCGAAGATCGCATCGCCGCAGCCGGTCATCGCCAGCGCGCGCCGCTCCGCGTCGGCGCCGCTCGGCCCCGCCGCCCCAACGGCGGCGAAGGCGCTCTGCATGATGGTGAAACCGATCAGCATGACGATCAGCACCAGACCGCCGATCAGGCCCGGCGCAACGATGTCGTTGGTCAACCCGCCAAGCGCCGCCGCGCCGGCGGCGATGACCCAGACGACCAGCAGGAACCAGGTCGGAATCAGCATCACCGCGCGGTCGGAACCGCGCGCCGCCATCGACAGGATGAGCACGAAGCCGATCGCCGCGACCGTGGCGATCGAGATGCGCGCGACGCCGGCGGCGACCGGCGCATTGTAGATCGACAGGCCGACCACCGCCGCCATCAGCAGCAGCCAGACGAGGCCGATGTGGAGGAAGCGCACGTGCCAGCGGCGCAGGTTGAGAAAGGCGAACAGGAAGACGATCAGCGTCGCGCCGATCGCCGCCTCGACGCCGGCGCGCCACACCCGCTCGGTCTCGTCCTCGAAGCCGAAGATCTTTCGCCAGAAACCGAAATCAATGCAGACATAGGCGAACACCGACCAGGCGAGCGCCGCCGCGGCGGGAAAGACCAGCGCGCCGCGCACGACGAAGACGATGGTCAGGAACAGCGCCAGCAGACCGGCGACGCCGATCAGAATCCCTTGGTAGAGCGTGAGGCTCGCGCCCTTGTCCTTGAACGCGTCGGGCTCCCACAGATAGAGCTGCGGCAGGTTGGGCGTCCGCAACTCGGCGACGTAGGTGACCGTGGCGCCGGGATCGAGGGTTACGCGGAAAACGTCGGCGTCGAGACGGTCCTCGCGCTCGGGCGGGCTGCCCTGGCTGGCGGTGATCGCGGTGATGCGCGAGGAGCCGAGGTCGGGCCAGACGATGCCCGAGCCGACGAAACGGAAATGCGGCGCGACCACGAGACGGGTCAGCTGCTCGTCGGAATCGTTGGTCAGCGCGAACACGATCCACGCCGGCTGGGCGCCCGCCTCCAGCGCGCTGACCTCGATGCGCCGGACGATGCCGTCGGCGCCGGGCGCAGTCGACACCTGGATGCGATCGCCGTGGGCGCCGTAGTGCTCGACCGCATTGGTCAGGTCGATCGCGTCCGTTTCGACCGGCACGCGCACCGACTGCACCGCCTGCGCCGCGCCGACACCCAGGCCGAGCCAGGCGATCGCCGCAAGCAGCGCGAACGCGCGGCGCGGCCGGCGGCCGAACGCGGGCCGCCGTCGAGCGATCCAGAGACGCGACAGGACGTCAGTCAAGACGCTTGGCCTCGCCCTCGAGCAGCGCGAGCAGGATGTGATCCCGCCAGGCGTCGTTGATCTTGAGATAGGCGCGCGCGAAGCCCTCGCGCTGGAAGCCGGTGCGTTCGAGCAGGGCGATCGACGGCGCGTTTTCCGGAATGCAGGCCGCCTCGATGCGGTGGAGTCTCAGCGTGTCGAAGCCGAAGCGCGCGACCGCGGCGACGGCGCGGGTCATTCTTCCCTTGCCGGCGTGCGGCGCGCCCATCCAATAGCCGAGCGTCGCCGCCTGGGCGACGCCGCGGCGCACGCCGCCGAGCGTCAGGCCGCCGAGCAGCTCGTCCGCCGTCGAATCGAAGATCAGGAAGGCGAAGCTCTCGTCGCGCGTCATGTCCTCCGTCTGGCGGCGCAGCCGGCGGCGAAATGCGGCGCGCGTCAGGTCGTCGGGCGGCCAGCTCGGCTCCCACGGCGTGAGAAAGGCGCGGCTCTGCTCGCGCAGCTGCGCCCACGCGGCGTAGTCGGCGGCGACCGCCGGGCGCAGATAGAGCCCGTCGCCGCGCACCAGCGGCTGCGGATCGGCCGTTTTGGCGAGACCGAACAGCGCCATCTCCGCCCGTCATCCTCCCCCTAGGCGCCGCGCGACCGCGGCCGCGTCGAGCGCTCTGCCGACGCCGCCGATCGCGGCGACGGTGGGCGGCGATCTAAGCATGGCCGCGCCCGCTTGGCGAACGTCGTCGACGCCGATCGAGGCGATCCTCCCCAACATCGCGTCGAGCGACAGCGGCGCGCCGTAGACGAAGGTCTGGCGCGCGAGTTGCTGGGCGCGCGCCGACGGCGATTCCAGCGCCGCCAGGGTCGAGACCTTGAACTGCGCCTTGGCGCGATCGATCTCCGTCACGTCGAGCTTCTCGGCCGCCTCGGCGAGACAGTCGAGCGCGGCGCGGGTCACTTCGCCTGCGTCCTTGGGGGCTGAGCCGGCATAGAAGCCGAACAGCCCGCAATCCGAGAACCCCCAGTGAAACGAATAGATCGAATAGGCAAGACCGCGTTTCTCGCGCACTTCCTGGAACAGCCGCGACGACATCCCGCCGCCGGCCGCCGCGGCGAAGACATGGGCGGCGTCGTGATCGGCGGCGTCGATCGCGCGGCCTTCGAAGCCGACGACGATGTGGGTCTGCTCGAGCCGCTTCTTCACGATCGATTCGCCGCCGCAATAGGCGGCGGCCCGCGGTGGGTCCGCCGTGGCGGCGCCGAGCGGAGCGAGCAGCGATTGGGCGCGCGCGACGACGCGATCGTGGTCGACCGCGCCCGCCGCGGCGACGATCGCCGCGCCGGCGCGATAATGGCGGCGCAGATAGGCGGCGATCGCGCCGCGGTCGAAGCCGCCGACGCTCTCGCGCGTGCCAAGGATCGGCCGGCCGATCGGCTGGCGCGGCCAAGCGGCCCCGGTGAAGAGGTCGAAGACGAAATCGTCCGGCGCATCCTCGACCGAGCCGATCTCCTGCAGGATGACGTTCTTCTCGCGCTCGAGCTCGTGCGGGTCGAACTGGCTGTCGGTGAGGATGTCGGCGATCACGTCGAGCGCGAGGTCGACGTCCTCGCCGAGCACGCGGGCGAAATAGGCGGTCTGCTCGACGCCGGTTTCGGCGTTGAGGTCGCCGCCGACGTTCTCGATCGTCTCGGCGATCGCGCGCGCGTTGCGCCGGCGGGTGCCCTTGAACGCCATGTGCTCGAGCAGGTGCGACAGCCCATTCTCGCCTTCGCTTTCGTGGCGCGAGCCGGCGGCGACGAACACGCCGAGCGAGGCGGTGCGCAAATCGCCGCTCGCATCGGTAACGACGCGCAGGCCGGAGGGAAGAGTCGTCAGCCGCACGCTCACGCCGCGACCCTCGCCCGCTCGCGCACGAACCTCGCCACCGCCGCCGGATCGTTGGCCAGCGTCGCGTAATGCTCACGCCGCGAGACGACTTCGGCGAGATGAGGCGGCAATTCGGGACGGCGGCCGATCGCGCGCTCGACCGCTTCGGGGAACTTGGCCGGATGCGCGGTCGCCAGCGAAATCACCGGCGTCGCCGGATCGCGCGCCAGCGCCGCGCGCGCCGCGTGGACGCCGACCGCGCTGTGCGGATCGACGACGACGCCGCTGTCGCGATAGACGCGCGCCATTTCCTCGGCGCAGGCTTGCTCGTCGACGCGCTCGGCGTCGAAGTCGCGGCGGATCGCGCCGAGCGACGGCGGCGCGATGGAGAACTCGCCCGCCTGTTTCAGCGCCCCCATCAGCCCGCGCACGGCGCCGGCGTCGCGCCCATAGACTTCGAACAACAACCGCTCGAAATTCGACGACACCTGGATGTCCATCGACGGCGACTGCGTCGCTTTGACGCCCAGCGGCTTGTACAGCCCGGTGGCGAGCGCGCGGGCGAGAATGTCGTTCTCGTTGGTGGCGATGGTCAGCCGGCTGATCGGCAGGCCCATCCCTTTGGCGTAGTAGCCGGCCAGCACGTCGCCGAAATTGCCAGTCGGCACGGCGAAGGCGATGCGCCGGTCGGGGGCGCCGAGCGCGGCCGCGGCGGTGAAGTAATAGACGATCTGGGCGAGGATGCGCGCCCAGTTGATCGAGTTGACCCCCGACAAGCCGAGTTCGTCGCGGAAGGCGAGGTCGGAAAACAACGCCTTGACGATCGCTTGGCAGTCGTCGAACGAACCCTCGATCGCGATCGCGTGCACGTTGGGCTTGTCGACCGTCGTCATCTGCCGCCGCTGCACGTCGGACACGCGGCCTTTGGGAAAGAGGATGAACACGTCGGCGCGCGGCAGGCCGCCGAACGCCTCGATCGCCGCCGCGCCGGTGTCGCCCGAGGTCGCGCCGAGGATGGTCGCGCGCCGGTCGCGCCGCTCCAGGGCGCGGTCCATCGCCCGCCCCAGCCATTGCATGGCGAAATCCTTGAAGGCGAGGGTCGGTCCGTGGAACAGCTCGAGCAGGAACAGATTGGCGTCGAGCTGGATCAGGGGCGCAGTCGCGGCGTGGCGGAAGCCTGAGTAGGCGTCGCGCGCCAGCTCGGCGAGTTCGGCCGCGGTGAAATCCTCGCCGACGAACGGCGCGACGACCCGGGTCGCGGCCTCGGCGTAAGGCAGGCCGGCGAGCGCCCGGATCGCGGCCGGGGCGAGAGGGGTCAGGCGCTCGGGTACATAGAGGCCGCCGTCGCGGGCGAGCCCGGCGAGCATTGCGTCGCAGAAATCGAGCCGCGGCGCTTCGCCGCGGGTGGAGAGATAGCGCACGTGTCCCGCATTCCTGAGGCTAGAGCCTGCGTCGTCTAGCGCATCTCACGCCAAAGGTGAAACGAGCCCCGCGCAGTGAGCGGACAATTGAGGCCAAAGGAAGACAACGGCCGGGCCACGGCTCAGCGGCCGATTCGCGCTTCCAGCGCCTCAAACAGGGGGTTGCGGATGTCGAACACCTGCTCGAGCGCGACCACGCTGACCCGGACCGCCCCCTGGCCGAGCAGCCAGTCGGCGAGATCGGCCGCCTTGGCGCGCGCGCAATGCAGGGCGACGAAGCCATGCGGATCCGGCTCGTCTCCGAGCGCAGGCGTCGCGTCGAACAGAGCGCAGGCCTGCTCGACGATCAGGTGGACCGGGGTCGGCAGCCGCGCCCTGACCTCGCGCGATTTACGCGCGTCCTCGGCGGCGGCGATGCGGGTGAGAATGGCGCGCGCCGCCGCCCGCGCGTTCGCGCCCCAAGGCGCCTGGGGCGAGGCGACCAATGTCGCCTGCGAACGCAGGATGACTCCGTCGTCGAGCGTCTTCAGCGCGTTGGCGGCGAGCGTGGCGCCGGTGGTGGCGATGTCGACGATCAGCTCCGCCGCGCCGGCCGCCGGCGCGCCCTCGGTCGCGCCCAGGCTCTCGACAATGCGGTAGTCGGTCACGCCGTGTTCGGCGAAGAAGCGACGGGTCAGGTTGACGTATTTGGTCGCCACCCGCATGCGCTCGCCGCGCCGCGCGCGGAAGCTCGCCGCGACGTCCTCCAGATCGGCCATGCTGCGCACGTCGATCCAGGCCTGCGGCGCGGCGACGACGACATTGGCGCGGCCGAAGCCGAGCGGCGTCAGCAGCGCGAGCCGCCGGTCGGCGTCGGGAACATGCTCGCGCACCAGGTCCTCGCCGGTGACGCCGAAATGCGCCGCGCCGCCATCGAGCTGGCCGACGATCTCCGACGCCGACAGGAACGCGACCTCGACCCCCGGCAGGTCGGCGATGACCCCGCGATAGTCGCGCGCGCCGCGACCCTGCACGAGTTCGAGGCCGGCGCGGGCGAAGAACTGGAACGCGTTCTCCTGCAGCCGCCCCTTGGACGGCACGGCGAGAACGAGCGGCGCGTCGGCCGCGGCTTCCGCGCCGGTCATCGTTGCGCCTCCCGCTGCGGCAGTCGCTCGACCCAGACCGCCGCGCCGATCGCCGGAACGTCCGCCGTCGCGCCGAGGCGGCGCGCCAGCCCGTCGTAGCGGCCGCCGCCGACCGCCGGCCGCGCGCCCGGGTTGGCGGCGTCGACCGCCTCGAAGACGAAGCCAGTGTAGTAGTCGAGGTCGCGCACGAACCCGGCCGAATAGGCGAAGCTGTCGATCGCCAGGCCGCGCGCGGCGAGGAAGCCGACGCGCTGGTCGAACGAATCGAGCGCCGCGCCGAGATCGAGCTTCGCTTCGTCGGCGAGCGCGCGCAGACGCCGCGAAGCCGAATCGGGATCGCCGGAAATCGCCAGGAAGCGGCGGATCGCCTCCTGCTGCTCCGCGCCGACATGCGACTGCGAGCGTTGGGCGGCCTGTTCGAGGAAGCGGTCGGCGATTTCGCCAGCGCTGCGGCCGCCGACGGTCGCGATGCCGGCGATGGCGAGCAGGTCTTCGACCAGCGCCTTGGCGCCGGTATGGTCGGCGCTCTCCAGCGCCGCCAGAACGCCCGACTGCGCAAGCGCGCCCTGGCCGCCGCCATTGGCGAGGATCGTCTCCAGGGAACGGCCGCGCGCCAGGCCGCGGCGGATGCGGCGCAGCCAGACCTCAGGCAGGGAAAGCGCCGAAAGGGCGCTGTCGAACAGCTTGGCGTCGCCGATCCTGACGTTCAGCGGCCTGGCGCCGGCGAGTTCGGCGGCCTCCAGCGCCAGCGCGAGAATCTCCGCGTCAGCCGCTTCGACGTCGGCGCGGCCGTAGCTTTCGAGGCCGGTCTGCAGCATCTCGCCGCTCTGGCCGGGCCGGGCGCGGAAGACCGGGCCGAGATAGGCGTATTGGGCCGCCCGGCCCGCCTCGGGCGAGGCGAGATAGGCGAGGCAGACCGGCACGGTGTAGTCCGGCCGCAGGCACAGCTCGGCCCCCGAGGCGTCGGTCGCGAGATAGAGCCGGCCGCGAATGTCCTCGCCCGACATGTCGAGGAAGACCGAGGCCGGCTGCAGCACCGGAGGCTCGAGGCGGACGAAGCCGGCGGCGAGGAAATGGTCGAGCGCCTTCGCGCCGGCCTGGAGCGCGGCGGCTTTGGAGGGACTTTCCGGCGCGGCGGCGGGCGGCGGCGAATTCACGTTTTTTCCTCGCTTTCGCGGCTTTCCTTAACAAAGCGCGGCGGTCGGCGCAGCCTTTTTCCCGCCCGAAGGTGAACGGTTCGCCTCTTAGCGGCGCTTCGGCCGGTTGCAGCCACAGCATGGCCATGGTCCTTTGTCACTCGGACGCCGCTTATCGTCGAATCACCGTCGAGGATCGTTTGTCCGCCATTCGCATTTTCCGCCTGCTGTTCGTGGCCTTGATCCTCGCCGCGGGCCCGGCGCGCGCCGCCGACGAGGACGCGACGCGCCAGACCCTCGATTCGGCGCGAACCACTATCGGCGAAATCGAGACCGCGCTGAAGGCGGACAATCTCTCTGATTCCGATCTCGTCCGGCTGCGCGGCGAAGGCGATCCGCTCGCCGCCGCGCTGCAGGCGACGGTCGTCGATCTCTCGCCGCGCCTCGAAGCCTCCGCCAAGCGCCTGGCCGAGCTGACGCCAAAATCGAAGGAGCCGTCGGTCGCCGATTCGGCGAGCGCCGAACTCGCCGCGGAGAAGGAGAAGCACGACGCGCTCGACGCCGACCTGCGCTCGGCGAAGGCGATGCTGCTGCAGATCGACGACATCGGCTCCCGCATCGGCGCGATGCGGCGCGACCTCTTCGCCCGCCAGACGTTCGCGCGCTCGTCGAGCCTGTTGAGCCCGCTGCTGTGGATCGACCTCGCGCGCGAGGCGCCGAACGACGCCGGCGCGATCGCCGCCCATTTCAGCGACTGGCTGCGCGCGCTGTCGGCGCGGCTCAGCCTTTCGGCGGGGCTCGGCTTTCTCGCCGTGATGCTGGCGATCGTCGCGCTGGCGGCGCCGCTCAACTGGATCACCCGCCGCGTCATCGCTCGCGATTCGGCCGGCCAGCCCGATCGCTTCCGCCGCGCGCTCGGCGCGGCGTGGACGACGGCGGTGCTGGCCGCCGCGCCGCTCGTCGCGTTGGGACTCTTCGCCTACGCGCTCGACGTCTTCGACATTTCCGACCCGCGCGCGCAAACCACGCTCGACGCGATCCTCGACGGGCTGCGGCTCATCGCGATCGCCAACGCGCTCGCGCACGGGCTGCTGGCGCCGGGCCGGCCCAATTGGCGGCTGGTCAACCTGAGCGACCGCGCCGTCACGCAGCTCGAGCGGTTGTGGATCAGCGTCGCAGCGATCCTCGCGGTCGAGCGGCTGCTCGAGCCGGCGGCCGACGCCGTCGGATCGCTCAGTCTCGCGGTCGCCGGCCGCGCCGTCGGCGCCACGCTCGCCGCGCTGCTGGCCGCGGCGACGCTGCGCAGCCTGACCAGCAGCCGCGCGGGACCCGCGCGCTCCGACTGGGCGGCGGCGCGCACGGCGCTTGCCTGGGCGCTGGCGGGCCTGACGATCGGCGCGACGCTGACCGGCTACGTCGCCTTCGCCAACTACGTCGTTCTGCAGACGATGGACGTGACGATGGTGGTCGCCACGCTCTACATCGTCGACGCCGCGCTGCAGGAAGGCGCCGAGGCGCTGCTGAAGCCGGGCGCGCCGCTAGGCCGCGGCCTGATGTCGGCGATCGGCCTGAGGCGCGACGCGCTCGACCATATCATCGTGCTCGTCCAGGGCTTCGCCCGGCTGACGATGATCGTCGCCGGCGTGATGATCGTGCTCGAACGCTGGAGCGTTTCTCAGAACTTCTCGTCGACCCTGCGCGCGGCCTATTTCGGCTTCAAGATCGGCGGTCTGACGCTGTCGGTTTCGTCGCTGCTGGTCGCCGGCGTTTGGCTGGCGATCGGCATGGGGGCGACCCGCGCCCTGCAGAACTGGCTGTCGTCGCGCTACCTGCCGCGCACCCACCTCGACGCCGGCGTCAGCAACTCGATCCGCACCATCGTCGGCTATCTCGGCGTGCTCGCCGCCCTGGCGGTCAGCGGCGCCCAGCTCGGGCTCGACTACCAGAAGCTGGCGATCATCGCCGGCGCGCTTTCGGTCGGCATCGGCTTCGGCCTGCAGGGAATCGCCAACAATTTCGTTTCCGGCTTGATCCTGCTGTGGGAGCGCGGGATCCGCGTCGGCGACTGGGTGGTGGTCGGCTCGGAACAAGGCTTCGTGCGGCGCATCAACGCGCGCGCGACCGAGATCGAGACCTTCGATCGCGGCACGCTGATCGTGCCCAACGCGACCCTGGTCGGCGGCCCAGTCAAGAACTGGATGCATGCCGATCGCACCGGCCGCATCGTCGTCGCCGTCGCCGTCGCCTACGAGAGCGACGTCGAGCTGGCGCGCGAAATCCTCATCGCCTCCGCCAAGACGCAGGAATCCGTGCTGGCGATCCCGGCGCCGCTGGTGTTATTCACCCAATTCGCCGACTGGGCGCTGAAGTTCGAGCTGATCTGCTACGTCGACGACATCGTGACCGCGGAGAGAGTGCGCAGCGAAATGAATTTCGACATCCTGCGCCGCATGCGCGAGGCGGGCCTGCGCATACCCTATCCCAAGTGATTCGCCGCGCCGGCTCCGGCGCACAAAAAACCGAACGCCGCCTCCCTTGAGCGCCCTCCCCTCCATCGCCGCCCTGCTCGTTTCGGTGCTGCTGCTGATCGGCGGCAACAGCCTGATCGGCGTGCTCGCGCCGCTCAAGGCGCAGCTGATCGGCTTCGGCGACCTGACGATCGGCGTTCTCGGCTCGGCCTACTTCGCCGGCATGCTCACGGGCACGCTGGCGGCGCCGGCGATCGTGCGCCGCGCCGGTCATATCCGCGCCTTTTCCGCCTTCGTCGCGGTCGGCGTCGCCGCCGTCGTCCTGATGCCCGCGTGGGAGCGGCCAGCGCCGTGGATGGTCTGTCGCGCCGCGCTCGGCTTCATCTTCGCCGGCGTCTACGCCGTGGTCGAATCGTGGATCAACGCCAAGGCCGACAATGCGAGCCGCGGCGCGCTCTACGGCGTCTATCAGATCGTCACCTTCGCCGCTTCGGCGGGCGGGCAGCTGCTGCTGCTCGGTTTCCCGCCGGGTTCGATCCTGCCCTTCAACCTCGCAGGCGCGCTGATCGCGCTCGGCGCCGTGCCGCTGACGATGACCAGCGTCGACCCGCCCGCCCAACCGAGGTCGATCCGCTTGCGATTGGGGTGGCTCATCCGCCTCGCGCCGGTCTCGGCGCTGGGCGCGCTGGCCGCCGGCGCGGCCAACGGCGCCTCCTATTCGTTGAGCCCGGTCTACGCCCTGGGAATCGGCGTTCCGCCGCAATCGGCGCCGCTGTTCACCGCGGCGATCGTCGCCGGCTCGGCGCTCGGCGTCTATCCGGCCGGCCGCGTGTCGGACCATACCGACCGCCGGCTTGTCATCGTCGCCGCGATGGCCGCCAGCGTCGTCGCGGAGCTCGTCCTCGCGACCTTCCGCTTTTCCGGCGCGCCGCTGATCCTGATGGGCTTCCTCGTCGGGCTGACCACCTACACGCTCTATACGCTCGCCGCTTCGCACGCCAACGATCGCGCCAAGCCGCATGACATGGTCGCGGTGTCGGCCGGCCTGCTGTTCATCTACTGCATCGGCGCGATCGTCGCGCCGCCAGTCGCCTCGTTGCTGATGCGGCAGTTCGGGCCGGCGGCGCTGTTCTTCCAGGCGGCGCTGGTCCACGCCGTGATGGCCGGCTACGCGCTCTGGCGCCTGCTGGTCGAACCCGAGACGCCGCAGGCGACCTCCGTCACTCCTTGACGATCGAAATGTCCGGCGCTGCGGGGTTTTTCATCCCCACCACATGATAGCCGGCGTCGACGTGGAGGATCTCGCCGGTGACGCCGCGCGACATCGGCGACAGCAGATAGACCGCCGTCTCGCCGACCTCCTCAATCGTCACGCTGCGGCGCAGCGGCGCGTTGAGCTCGTTCCAGCGCAGGATGTAGCGGAAGTCGCCGATGCCCGAGGCGGCGAGCGTCTTGATCGGCCCCGCCGAGATCGCGTTGACCCGAATCGCCTTCTCGCCGAGATCGGCGGCGAGATAGCGCACGCTCGCCTCCAGCGCCGCCTTGGCGACGCCCATGACGTTGTAATGCGGCATCCACTTCTCAGCGCCGTAATAAGTCAGTGTCAGCAGCGAGCCGCCGTTGGTCATCATCTTCTCGGCCCGCTGAGCGAGCGCGGTGAAGGAATAGCAGGAGATCGCCAGCGACTTGTTGAAATTGGCTTCGGTGGTGTCGACATAACGGCCGGTCAGCTCGTCCTTGTCGGCGAAGGCGACGCAGTGGACGACGAAATCGAGCCCGCCCCACAACTTCTGCGCCTCGGCGAAGACCGCGTCGATCGTCGCGCCGTCCGTGACGTCGCAATGGCCGAGAACCGGCGCCCCAAGCTCCTGGGCGAGCGGGCGGACCCGCTTTTCCAGCGCCTCGCCCTGATAGGTGAATGCGACCTCGGCGCCGGCGGCGCGGACCGCCCGGGCGATCCCCCAGGCGATCGAGCGGTTATTGGCGACGCCAAAGACGATGCCCCTCAACCCGCGCATGACGCCTTCGCTCGAACTGGCCGAGCCATGCTTTTGCGTCATCAAATCCTCGACTATCCCCTCGTTCCCCGCCTCGTTTTCAGGCGCTGACGCGCCATCCCTTAGCGTTGGCCGCGGCGCGAGGGAAGAGGCGGCCGAAAGTCGGTTCCGTCACAAAATATGTGAAACCGCACACATTGACCCCTTGGAAGCGACCGGTCTTCGGCTTAGGATTGTTAATCTTAACCGAAGATTACGGATCCTGCGGGTGTTCTCGGTCCGCGAATGGTCTGACGACGCAGGCGCCTTGCGGCGATTCGGCCTCGCCCTGGTGCGCGACGACCGCTTCGTCTTCGACGAGGTCGCGGCCGGCGCGCTGGTCGAGAGGCTGTTCCGCCAGGCCTCCCTGACCCTGGTCGACGGCCCGGCGGGGGATCGCCGGGCGGCGCGGGTTTGCGCCTTCGCCCAATTCATCCGCCTCTATCGCCGCTACGTGCGGCGGCTTGCCGCCGACGAGGACAGCGGCTGGATTGAAGCGCCGCCCAGCGGCCGCAGCGGCGGCTCGGCGGCGGTCGCGGTGCGCGGCCTGCCGCTCGATCTGCGCGAAGCGTTACTGCTGGTCGCGCTCGCCGGCTTCACCCACCAGGAGGCCGCCACGGCGCTCGACCTGCCGCTGGCGATCGTGGTCGAGCGGCTCGTCCATGCGCGCGCGCGCCTCGCCGCGCATATGGGCGCAACGCGGCCCGCCGTTGCGTGGCCGCTGAGCGCGCACCTGCGAATCGTCAAATGACCAGCCGCGGCGATCCTGCCGACGCCCTCGCCTACGTCGACGACAGTCTCGAACCCGAGGCGCGCCGCCTCTTCGAGGCGCGGCTGAAAGCCGATCCCGAGCTCCGGCGCGAAGTGGCGTTGTGGGAATCGCAAAACCGGGCGATCCGCTCCGCGTTCGGCGCGCAGACGCGCAGTCCCGTCGACCTCGGCCGCGCCTCGAACGAGAATGGCCTGCGGCGCGGCGCCGAAGCGCCTCGGCCGGCCGAGACGGACTTGCGGTCCCACGGCGTGCGCAAGCGGCGGACGCCGCCTCTCGCCGTCGCCAAGCCGCGCCGCGTGGGTCCCGGACCAGCGGGGCGCCGCTTCCTCGGCGTCGCCGCGCTCGCTGCCGCCGCGCTCGCCGTCGGCCTGCCGGGGAGCGGACCCGAGCCGCCGGCGTCGCTGATTGCGGCGGGCGCGTCCGCCGCGCGCGCGCTCGCCGGCCTGCCGGTCGAATTCGGCGCCGCCGATCCGGCGGCGCTCGCCGAGCGGCTCGGGCCGCGTCTCGCCCTGGCCCCGCCGCAAGCGCCTGGACTTCAGCTCGTCGGCGCGCGATTCGCGCCCGGATCAGAGGCGACCGCGACGCTCTATCTCTACGAGGACGCGCACGGCGCTCGCGTCGCGCTGATGGTCGAGCCGCTCGACGAGGCCGGCGCGGCGCCGCCGCTTCGCTCCGATCTCGACGGGCTCAGCCTCGCCGGCTGGACCGGCGCGGGCTATGGCTTCGTCGCCGCCGCCGCCGACGACGCCGACGTTTCCGCACTGCTCGCCGCCGCCGGCGTCGACGCCGATCGTTGAGCGCCGGGCGCGCTCAGCGCCGGTAGCGCGCCTCCAGCAGCGCAAAGACGGCGCGCGCGGCCTGCACGTCGCCGCCCTGCGGCGCGTGCGCGCGAGGCTTGGGATTCCAGGCGTAGATGTCGAAATGCGCCCACGCCTTGGCGTTGGCGACGAAGCGCGCGAGGAACAACGCCGCCGCCACCGAACCGGCGAAGCCGCCGCTGCCGGCGTTGTCGAGATCGGCGATCGAGCTTTCGAGCATCGACTCGTAGGGCCGCCACAACGGCATCCGCCACAGCGGATCAGCGACCTCCGCCGAGGCCGTGGCGATCTCCGCCGCGAGGCTCTCGTCGTCGGCGTAATATGGGGGCAGGTCGGGGCCGAGCGCGACCCGGGCTGCGCCGGTCAGCGTGGCGAAGTCGAACATCAGCTCCGGCGCCTCCTCGTCGGCGTAAGCGAGCGCGTCGGCGAGAATCAACCGACCCTCGGCGTCGGTGTTGCCGATCTCGACGGTCAAGCCCCTGCGGCTGCGCACGACGTCGCCCGGCCGCATCGCCGCGGCCGAGATCGCGTTCTCGACGATCGGGATCAGCAGCCGCAGGCGGACGTCGAGCTTCGTCTCCATGACGAGCCGGGCGAGCGCCAGCGCCGCCGCGGCGCCGCCCATGTCCTTTTTCATCAAGAGCATGCCGCTCGACGGCTTGATGTCGAGGCCGCCGGTGTCGAAGGCGACGCCCTTGCCGACCAACGTCACCCTCGGCGCGTCCTCGCGCCCCCAGCGGATGTCGACGAGACGCGGCGCCTCAGCCGCCGCCCTGCCGACCGCGTGGATCAGCGGAAATCCGCGCGCCAGCAGATCGTCGCCGCGCGTCGCCTCGAAGGCGGCGGCGAATTCGCGGGCGAGCGCCTCGGCCGCGCGCTCGAGCGCCGCCGGGCCGAGGTCGTTGGCGGGCGTGTTGATGAGATCGCGGCCGAAGGCGACGGCCCGCGCGATCGCTTCGAGCCTGGCGGCGTCGACGCCTTCCGGCGCGACCAGTTGCGGCCGCGCGGCAGGATCGGCGCGATAACGCTCGAAACGGTAGAGGCCGAGCAGGAAGGCGAGCGCCGCCAACTGCGGCTCGTGCGGCGCATTGGCGAAGCGATAGGTTCCAGCCGGCAGGCCGGTCGCCAGCCGGCCGGCGGCGAGCCNNTAGCGCGTCGCCGTCGTTCCGATCGCCGTCTGGATCGCCGGCCAGCCGTCGCCGGTGACGAACCAGATCGGGACGGCGTCGGAATCGGGAGAGGCGAATTGGAGCGGCAAGCTGAGCGGACCTTGGTTGAAGAACGTGAGCGATCATAGCGGTGTGGCGACCGCGCGCCGAGTCTTCCTTCGCCAGTCGTTAACCATCCGTTAGCGTTAACGATTTATTGCTGGAGAGGCCGCCAGCGATAGGCCCGCCATGCCATTCCGTAGCGAAAATCGGTTTTCGTCCCGCCGCCTCGGCGCCGTTGCGTTCGTCGCGCTCTTGATGGGCGCAGCGCCGCTTGCCGGCTGCCAGGGCCTCGGCGACGTGAACGGCTCAATCGCTACGATCCATCAACCGCTGCCGACCGATGACGCGGGCCTTCGCGCCTACGCCGCCGACTGGGGCAGGCGATACGACGCCAGTCCCGGCGAGAAGGTCGCCTCGATCAACTACGCCCGCGCGCTGCGCGCGCTGACCCGCTACGACGAGGCGGCGGCGGTGATGCAGGCTGCGGCGGTCAAGGCGCCGCACGACTTCGAAGCGCTCGGCGCCTACGGCAAGGCCCTCGCCGACGACGGCCAGTTCGAGCAGTCCAAGGAAGTGCTCGCGCGCGCCTATACGCCGGAGCGGCCGGACTGGACGATCATGTCGGTGCAGGGTTCGGTCGCCGACCGGCTCGGCGACCACGAGGGCGCGCAGAAGTTCTACTCCGACGCGCTGAAGATCGCGCCGGGCGAGCCGTCCGTGCTCAGCAATCTCGGCCTGTCCTACGCGCTGACCAAGCGACTGCCCGAGGCCGAGCAGGCGTTGCGGGAAGCGAGCGCCAGCCCCATCGCCGACGCCCGCGTGCGCCAGAACCTCGCGCTCATCCTCTCGCTCGAAGGCAAGTTCGCCGAAGCCGAACAGATCAGCCGCCGGGACATGACGGCCGAGGCGGCGGCGGCCAATGTCGCCGCGATCAAGCAGATGATCGCCCAGAACGATTCCTGGCGCGACCTGCAGACCGGCGCGAAGGCGAAGCGCGCCATGCTCGCCGCTCCTGCCCTCGCCCCCGGCGGACCGGCGCCGACCTCCGCCGCCGCGGCGCCGGGCGCCCCGCTTGCGCTGAGCGTTCCGCCCAGCTAGTCCGCTCGAGCGGACGCTGCGTGACGCGCCGCCGGCGGGCGGCCTGACCTTTGACCCTTTCCCTCCTCGCGCTGCTCGCGGCGGCCGGCTTCGTCTCCGGCTTCGTCGACGCCATCGCCGGCGGCGGCGGCCTCATCACCTTGCCGGCGCTGGCGCTCTCCGGCCTCGATCCGGTTGCGGCGGTGGCGACCAACAAGCTCGGCGCGGTNNCTGCCCTATGTGCCGCGGCAGGCGCTCGCCGACGCGCTTCCGTTCGTGCTGATCGCCGTGGCGCTCTATTTCGCCTTCGCGCCGCCGCTCGATGAATCCCTGCGCCGCGCCCGCCTCGGCCCGCGGCTCTATGCGCTGACGCTCGCGCCGGCGATCGGCTTTTACGACGGCGTTTTCGGCCCCGGCGCCGGTTCGTTCTACATGATCGCGCTGCTGACGCTGGCCGGCTGCGGGCTGATCGCGGCGATGGCGGGCGCGCGCTTCGCCAATTTCGGCTCCAACCTCGGCTCGCTGGCGATCTACGCCTTCGGCGGCCATATCGTCGTCGCCGCCGGCCTGGCGGTCGGGGTCGGCGCCTTCGTCGGCGCGCGGCTCGGCGCCGGCTCGGCCTTGAAGGCGGGCGCGCGGCTCGTCCGGCCGCTGATCGTAGTCGTCAGCTGCGCGATGGCGCTGAAGCTCGCCAGCGCCCCGGGCGCGCCGCTGCGCGAATGGCTGGCGGCGCTTTTCGCCGGTTGACGGCCCGCGCGCGCTCCGCTTATAAGCGCGACGAAAGAGGCTGGGCGGGACCCGGCCCTAACTGTTTTTCAGGCGGCGGCGCGCGGTCCTCGGCGAGCCCGGCCGCAGCGAAGGAAACGAAGTTCATGGCCAACACCAAGTCGGCGCAGAAAGCCGTCCGCAAGATCGCCCGTCGCACCCTGGTCAACAAGATGCGCCGCAGCCAGATGCGCACCGAGGTGCGCAAGGTCGAGGAAGCGCTCGACGCCAAGGACGGCGCCGCCGCCGCCGAAGCGCTGCGCGCCGCCGAGCCGGTGCTCGCCCGCGCCGCCCAGAAGGGCATTGTCCACCGCAACGCCGCCTCGCGCAAGATCTCGCGTCTGACCAAGCGCGTCAAAGCGCTCGCCGTCTGACCAAGGCGCCGGCGGCGGCCGAACCGCCGCTTCGCCCGAGCCCGAAGATGGCTGACCCGCCGCTCGACCCGCCGCCCGATCGACTCTGCGTCGACCCCGGCAGCCCGTTCTACAACGAGGCCGTGCTGGCGCGCGGCGTCGGCGTGCGCTTCAAGGGCCGCGAGCGCGACGACGTCGAGGAATATTGCGTCAGCGAGGGCTGGATCCGCGCGCCCGTCGGCAAGGCGCGCGATCGCCACGGCAACCCGCTGACCATCCGCTTCTCCGGCCCGGTCGAGCCGTACTACCTGACGCCGACGCCGCGCGAATAGGCGCCAAGTCGGAGCGATCCTTCAATGTCACCCCCACGAAAGCGGGGGCCCAGCGCTTGTCGAGGACTCAGGCGGCAGAAAGACTGGATCCCCGCTTTCGCGGGGATGACAAGGGGCGTGTCCACCTGCTGGGCTAAGTTAAGCGCCTATGGGGCAACGTCTCGAGCGATCCGGGCTTGACCACCAAGCAGCCTGCGCCGCTCGCTACTGACAGAATCTGACGCGCCGGACCGTTAGGTCTCCTTGCCGCCAACCCGGGGAGCCCAGCCATGGCCGATCTCAACTTCATCCTGTTTTATGTCGAAGACGTCGCGGCGAGCGAGGCCTTCTACGCCAAGGTGTTTGGCCGCACGGCGATCGATTCGTCGCCGAGCTTCGCCATGATTCCCGCAGCGCCGGGAATCACGCTCGGCTTGTGGCGGCGCGACGGCGTCGCCCCGCCCGCCGGCGCGCCAGGGGGCGGCGAGATCGCCATCACGGCCGAAAGCGAAGCGGACGTCGCGGTGACGATCGCGCGCTGGCAGTCGTTCGGCGCGCGCATCGCGCAGCCGCCGACGCGGATGGATTTCGGCTTCACCGGCGTCGCCCTCGACCCCGACGGCCATCGGTTGCGGGTGTTCGTGCCGGCGTGACGCCGCTGGCGGGCCAAATCGGCGGCGGCGGCGGCGGCGCGATAACGCCGAGCGCGGATCACGCAGGCGCGGCCCCGCCCCTCACCTTCGCCCGAACAGCCGTTCGATGTCGGCGAGCTTNNCGTGATTGCACTGGCCGGCGCCGGGCGTCGCCTCCATCTCGCGCAACAGCGCGTTCATTTCCTCGGGCTTGAGCTTGCGTCCGGCGCGCACCGAATGGTGGCAGGCGATCGTCGCCAGGCGATGATCGAGCTTGCGCTCCAGGGTCTGCGCGCCGTCCTCGGCGGCGAGGTCCTCGGCCAGGTCGCGCACCAAAGCGGCGAGATCGGCGCCGTCGAGCAGAACCGGCGCCTCGCGCAGCAGCGCCGCGCCGGGGCCGAACGGCTCGACCACCAGGCCGAGGGCCTCCAGCTCCCCTGTCTTGTCGGCGAGCGCGGCGGCGGCGCGCGGCTCGAGTTCGACGACCAGCGGCGCAAGCAGGATCTGCCGCGCGATCCCGTTCTGCTCGCGCTGGCGCTTGAGCTTCTCGTAAACGATGCGCTCGTGGGCGGCGTGCTGGTCGACGATAACCACGCCGTCCTGCGTCTGGGCGACGATGAAGGCGTCGTGCAATTGCGCGCGCGCGGCGCCGAGCGGCGCGGCGAGGTCGGCGGCCGACGAGGACGCGGACGCGCGCGCGTCGGCCGACGGGGCGA
>PLRT01000035.1:0-5387 GCA_003164915.1 Hyphomicrobiales bacterium
CGCCAAGCGCGCGCAGGACGACGCCGCCGCCAAATCGCAGCCGCCGCTTCCCGCCGACGTCAATGGGCCCCCGCCGCCGGTCAACCCGCCGCCGCCGGCGCCGCGCCCGAAAGTCGATGCGGTCGATCCGACCACGACAGGCTTCTACTGAGACGCGTTCTCGAGCACGTAGACGCGGATCGCCGAAGAGAGATTGGCGCCGTCGCGCGCCGCGTCGATCTCGGCGATCAGCGCGCCGAGCGAGCGCCGGCGCGCCGTGGCGAGCGCCTTGAGCCTTCGCCAAAACGCTTCCTCGAGCGAGACGCTGGTGCGATGGCCGGCGATGGTCAACGAGCGCTTGACGATCGCCGTGCGCCGCGCCGGCGCCTCGATGTTCACCGCTCGTCGCCGCTCGGCCCGCGGCGATGGCCTTCCAGCGCGCGCTCCGCCAGCTCGCGTTCGGCGCGCGCTTCGCGCTTGGCCGCTTTGCCGACGCCATGGGCGATGCGATTGGCCGCTGCGGCGGCTTCCTCCTCGGCGCGGCGGCGTTGCTTGCGGGCGCGGCGGAGGTTGACGAGGTCGCCCAAGGCGGAACCCGAATTCACTTCTTGCGGAACGCGTCGATCGAAACGACCTTCGTCGCTTCGGCTTCGCGCGCCCGCTCGGTCTTCTTGGCCGCCGGCTCGGCCGCCTTGACCGCCGCGGCGGCGCCGGACTTCGTCGTTGCGGGCGCGGCCGCTGCGGGGGCCTCCGGCTTGCGCGCGGCCACGCGCGCCGGCGCCGGCGGTTTGGCCGGCTCGGTCACGGCGCGCGGCTCGAGTTTGAAGCCGAACGGCACCGACGGATCGCTGAACCCGGTGATCGAATCGAAGGGGATGGTCAACCGTTCCGGCTTGCGCGAGAAATTGAGGCTGACCGAGAAGGCGTCGGCGCCGACTTCGAGATCCCAGAACTCGTGCTGGAGAATGATCGCCATCTCGTCGGGATAGCGTTGCAACATCGCCGGCGGGATGACGACGCCCGGCGCCTGGGTCTTGAACGCGATGTTGAAATGATGCTCGCCCGGCAGGCCGTTGCGCGCCGCGTCGCCGAGCACCTTGCGCACCACCGAGCGCAGCGCCTCCTGAACCAGCAGATCGTAACGGATGTAGTCTGTGGACATGAAAATCCGCGGCGGAAAACCTTGCCGCAAAGGCTAGCTGAGACCCCCGACGATGGCAAATGCGCGGGTGAAATGAAAGTGGAGGCTTCTGTTGCCGGGCGCCTCCGAACCCCGCCTAAAGGAGCAAACCCTTAGGGCTTGAATCCCAGTACCAGCGCTGCATTACGCAGCGAGGGCCACCGGAGCATAGTTGTCATTCGCAACTATAGGTTTGACCCGATAACGGCGGTATCATGCCGGGCAAAAGCGCGTCCTTTTAGTCCCCCGTCGAACCTATTTCGCCCCCACCGAAACCCGCGTCTGCTGCGGGCTTTGGTGGAGGCGCCGGGTACCGCCCCCGGGTCCGAAAGACCTATTTCGACGTCCATTTATCGCCATAGCCGCCTTGCGACGGCGCGCTCAATATAGGCGGCCGGGGCGCACAAGGGAAGGGCGATCGGCCGATCTCACCGCGCTTCCCCCCCAGCGCTCCCGATTGCGGCGCGGAAGGCGGCGACGAAAGCGGCGAGTTCGTCGGCGTCGATGTCCGAAACCGCCACATAGCCGCGCTCGCGGTCGGCCCAACGAATGAGGTGGAAGCCGTCGAGGGCCGTCGAATGCGCCTCGGCCGCCCCGGAGGCGAGCGACAGCGGCATCTCCGTCACGGCGATCCAGTGCTCGCGACGCTGGTAGACCAGCGTCGGCGCAGGCGTCGCGCCGATGACGGCGACGCGCCCGCCAGCCAGCGGATAGCCCTTGTCGGCGAGGTCGACCGCCTCGACGCCGATCGGCGCGCGCGTCGCCAGCCACGGCTTGACGACGTGACGATCGGAAGAGGCGATGTCGTAGGGCCGATCGGCAAGCTCGGCGCGGGCGAAGTCCGCCGTCAGCGTCGCGGCGACCGGGTCGGGCGCGCGCGAGGAAACCAGCAGCCCCTGCGACGCCGCGCCGATGACGACCCCCGCCGCCAGCGCCGCGGCGAGCGGCAGATAGGCGCGGCCAGTCGCCTGCCGCGGACGGGCGAGCGCGGCGACCGCGGCGTGGAGCGAAGCCGGCGCCGCCTCGCGCGGCGCGTGGCGACGCACCGCGTCGCTGACGGCGGAAAGACGATTCAACCCGGCGCGCGCTTGCGGATCGTGCTCCAGCTCACGGTCGAGCTCGAGGCGATGGGTGGCGTCGAGTTCGTTGTCGAGCGCCGCGTTGAGGCGCAGCAGCCGGTCGTCGCGCCGGTCGGAATCGCTCATGGCTGGTCTTCCAGAATCTTGGCGAGCGTCGCCCGCGCCCGCGCCAGACGCGACATCACCGTGCCGATCGGCGTTTCCGTCGCGTCGGCGATCTCGCGGTAGGCGAGGCCGTTGATTTCCCGCAGCACCAACGCCTCGCGCAACGCCGGGGCCAGCGCGGCGATCGCCCGCCGCACGCGCTCGCCGTCTTCGGCGGCGATCAGCAGCGCTTCGGGCGAGCGCTGGTCGCAATTGGGGTCGAACGGCTCGATCGCCGCCAGGTCGTCGACCCCGCCGGCGAAGGCGAGCGGCTGCGATCGGTTCTTCGCCATCCAGGTCAGCGCGGCGTTGCGGACGATCCGCAAGAACCAGGCGCGCGGCCGCTCGACGATCGCAGTCTCGAGCGCATTCAGCGCGCGCAGGGCGGCCTCCTGCACGATGTCCTCGGCGTCGGCTGCGGAGCCGGACAGCCAGCGCGCCAGGGCGAAGGCCTCGTCGACGTGCGGCGGCACGATCGCCTGATACCGCCGCCGCGCCGCGTCGCTGATCATGCCCGCCCCGTTGTCCTCATCCTCATCGCGCACGCTCCTTGAGGAATTCGATCACGTCGGCGCGGTCCCGGGCCTTGTCGAGATGGTAGAACATTCTCGCCCCGGGCACGAACGCCTGAGGATTGGCGAGCCAGCGGTCGAGCGTCTGCTCGTCCCAAACGAAGTTCGCATTCTTCAGGGCGTCCGAATAGGGATAGTCGGGCAGCGAACCGGCCTTGCGGCCGAAGACGCCGCGATGGCGCGGACCGACGTCGTTCTTGTCGAGCGAATGGCAGTCCTGGCAGCCCACGTAGAGCTGCTCGCCGCGCGCCGCGTCGCCGGCGGCGCGCGCGGATTCGGCCGCGGCGAGCATCAGCGCGGCGCCGAGCGCGATGTGACGGATCATCGCTCGCCCCTTACGCCAGCGCACTGTCGGTGATCGCCAGCGGCGCGGCCGCGGACGAGAAGGCGACGTTGGTCACGCCGAGCAGCTTGCGCAGTTCGCCGGGCGGCACGCGCATCGGCCCCGGCGCTGGGGCGGTCCCGGGCGCCGGCTGAGGAAACGCGGTCGAACGGGCGGTATGGAAAGTCACGGCGCCCTCGACCTTCTGCATGATTTGGTGGATGTGGCCGTTGAGCACAGTGACCGAGCCGAAGCGCGCGAGCAGCTTCAAGGCTTCGGCCGAATCCTCGGTGCCCCAGCCCCAGTCCCGGGCGATCGTCCACAGCGGAATGTGGGCGAAGACGACGATCGGCATGGAGGCCGACTTGCCGGACAGATCGTCGGCGAGCCAGGCAAGCTGGTCGGCGCCGAGCGAGCCGAGGCCGTTCGCCTTGAGGTCGACGACATTGACCAAGCTGACGAAATGGACGCCGCTGTGGTCGAACGCGTACCAGCCGCCGCCGGTCGCGCCCTTGCCGTAGCGCTCGAGATAGGCCGTGCGGGTCGCGGCGTCGACAATGTCGTGCTCGCCCGGAGCGTAATGAACTTCAAGCCGCGCGCGGCCGATCAACTGCGTCGCGTCGTCGAATTGCTGCGCCGTCGCCGCGTGGGTGACGTCGCCTGTGTGGATCATGAACGCCGGCCGGCCCGGCAGGGCGACGACCTGATCGATCGCCGCGTCAAGCGTCGCGCGCGCGTCTGGATTGGCCGGCTTGTCGAAGCCGACGTGACTGTCGGAGATTTGGACGAAGGAAAAGCCGCCTTCCTCGGCTCTCGCCTGACCGATCAAGCGGGAGGCAGGGACGCCGCCGGCGACGGTCCAGACGACGCCGGTTCCCGCCCACACCATGCATTTGAGGGCGTGGCGGCGTTCGATTTGCGGCGATTCACGGTCGGTCATGGGGCTCTCCTCGCGGTGCGCGGTCGGCGCTCATGAGGAGAGACTCGCGAAACGCCGGGTTTATTCCCCGGCGAAGAAAAAAATCACGGCGCGCCCGCGCCGACCTTCACCAGCTTGTAGTCGATCGCGTCGACCAGAGCCTGGAACGAGGCGTCGATGACGTTCGACGACACGCCGACCGTCGACCAGCGCGCGCCGGTGGAAGACTCGCCGAACTCGATCAGCACCCGCGTCACCGCATCGGTGCCGCCCTGGAATACCCGCACGCGGTAATCGAGCAGGTCGAGGTCGTCGATGTGCTTCTGGTAGGCGCCGAGGTCCTTGCGCAACGCCAGGTCGAGTGCGTTGACCGGTCCGTTGCCTTCGGCGGCGGAAATGAAGGTCTGGTCGCCGATGCGGATCTTCACCACCGCCTGCGACGCCGAATAGAGATTGCCGTGCGAATTGAACTTGCGCTCGACGCTGACGTGGAAACTCTCGACGTCGAAAAACCGCGGCACGTCGCCGAGGATGCGGCGGGCCAAGAGCTCGAACGAGGCGTCGGCCGCCTCGTAGGCGAATCCCTGCGCCTCACGGTCCTTCACCTCGCCGAGCAGGCGCGACAGCTTGGGATCGTCGGATCTGGCGACGATCCCCAGCGCGGCGAGCTGGGCGATCAGATTGGAGCGGCCGGCCTGGTCGGAGACGAGGATCGCGCGCTTGTTGCCGACCGTCTCCGGCGGCACGTGCTCGTAAGTGCGCGGGTCCTTGGCCAAGGCCGAGGCGTGGATGCCCGCCTTGGTGGCGAAGGCCGAGGCGCCGACATAGGGCGCATGGCGATCGGGCGCGCGGTTGAGGAGTTCGTCGAAGGCGTGCGAGATCTTGGCGATCTCGCGCAACGAGGCCTCCGACACGCCAGTCTCGAAGCGGTCGGCGAGGCCGGGCTTGAGCGCCAGCGATGGGATCAGCGAAACGAGATTGGCGTTGCCGCAACGCTCGCCCAGCCCGTTCAGCGCGCCCTGCACCTGACGCGCGCCGGCGCGCAATGCGGCGAGCGAATTGGCGACCGCATTGTCGGTGTCGTTGTGGGCGTGGATGCCGAGATGGTCCCCGGGAACGACGCGCGCCGTCTCGGCGACGATGCGCTCGACCTCGTCGGGCAGCGTTCCGCCGTTGGTGTCGCACAGCACCA
>PLRT01000035.1:5420-9907 GCA_003164915.1 Hyphomicrobiales bacterium
GTCGGCGTCGGCGGCGATGAGGGCGACGACGCCGGGATCGTTGGCGGCCGAGCGGCCAGGACGCTTGGTCATGCCGAAGGCGCAGAAACGGGCGCGCTTGGTCGGCTTGCGCTCGAAGAAGCGCGTGTCGATCGGGTTGGCGCCGGGATAGCCGCCTTCGACGTAGTCGACGCCAAGCTCGTCGAGCATGACGGCGATCTGCCGCTTGTCCTCGAGCGAGAAATCGACGCCGGTGGTCAATGCGCCGTCGCGCAGCGTCGTGTCGAAGAGATAGAGGCGTTCGCGGTTCATCGTCGTTTCCTCAGTGGCGCACGGTTTCTTTCGCGTCGTCCGAAAGCGCGAGGCGCTTGGTCATGGTTGTGTTGGCCAACCACTCGTCGTCGAGTTGGACGAGGTTGCGGCGTTGGGCCTGAAACCCCTGCCGCTCGAACAGCGGTCGCGCCGTGTCGCTGACGTCGGCGGTCAATGTCTTCGCGCCGCGCGCGGCGGCGAGGCGGGTGAGCGCGTCGAGCAGGGCGGTGGCGACGCCGCGCCGCGCGAATTCCGGATCGACATAGAGCATGTCGATCGTCTCCGCGCCGTTGAGACTGGCGAAGCCGGCCAGCTCGCCGTCGACGAGGGCCACCAACGTCAGCGCGTCGGCGAGGCGCTTAGGAAAGTCGGGATCGTCGGCGCGCGCCGCCCAGGCGGCGCGTTGGTCGACGCTGTAATCCTCGCCCGCCAGCTCCTCGACGCTGGCGCGGAAGATGGCGGCGCAGCGCGTCGCGTCGACGGGCAGGTAGGGGCGGAGGGAGACAGCGCTCATCGCTTGATCTCCCAGGTCGTGCCGTCCTTGGAATCCTTGACGACGACGCCAATCTCGGCGAGCGCGTCGCGCAAGCGGTCGGACTCCGCCCAGTTCTTCGCCAGGCGGGCGGCGGTTCGCGCCGCGACGAGCCGCTCGACTTCGCCGCGGTCGACGGCGGTCGCTGCGAGACCGGCGGCCTGACGTTCGCTGCGCTTTTGGGTCAGTAGCCCGAGCAGGTTGGCGCTCGCCTTGAGCATCGCGGGGGCCGGCTGTTGACCTACCAAGGTGTCGCCAACCGTCATCAATCCGGCGACTGCTGGATGCGCGAGGCGGTGAAGTTCAGCCAGCGCGGCTGGGGTGTTCAGGTCGTCGCTGAGCGCTTCCTCCACGCTCGGCGCGACTTCGCCCGGCTCGACCTCGCCGATCGCGTCGTACCAGCGGTCGAGCGTGCCTTCGGCTTCTTCCAGCGCTTTCGCAGTCCAGTCGATCGGTTGGCGGTAGTGGGTGCGCAGCATCGCCAGCCGCAGCGCTTCGCCCGACCACGACCGCCCTCCGAAGGCCTCCGTGCGCAGCAGGTCATTGATCGTCACGAAGTTGCCGAGGCTCTTCGACATCTTCTCGCCTTCGACCTGCAGGAAGCCGTTGTGCATCCAGACGTTGGCCATGCGCGGCGCGCCGAAGGCGCAGCACGACTGGGCGATTTCGTTCTCGTGGTGAGGGAAGACGAGATCGACGCCGCCGCCGTGGATGTCGAAGACGTTCTTCGCGGGATCGTCGCAGGCGAGTCCGCCGCCGAACGGCGCCAGCAACTCGGCCATCGACATCGCCGAGCACTCGATGTGCCAGCCCGGGCGGCCCGCCGTCGCGATCCCGCACGGGCTCGGCCATGACGGCTCGTTGGGCTTCGACGGCTTCCACAACACGAAGTCCATCGGGTCGCGCTTGTAGGGCGCAACGTCGACCCGCGCGCCGGCGAGCATCTCGTCGAGCGAGCGCCGAGCCAGCGATCCATAGCGCGGCGCGCCGGGCAGGGCGTCCATAGCGCTGGGCGAGAACAGCACGTGGTCCTCGGCGACATAGGCGACGCCGCGCGCCGCCAGGCGCTCGATCAGCGCCTTCATCTCGTCGATATGGGCGGTCGCGCGCGGCTCGTGGGTCGGCGGCAGGCAGCCGAGCGCCGCGACGTCGGCATGGAACTGGTCGGAGGTCGCCTTGGTGACGCGTGCGATCGCCGCATTGAGCGGCAGGTCGGGAAAGTCGCGCGCGGCGCGGGCGTTGATCTTGTCGTCGACGTCGGTGACGTTTCGCGCGTAGACGACGTGGTCAGCGCCGTAAAGCCTGCGCAGCAGTCGGAACAGCACGTCGAAGACAATGACCGGCCGCGCGTTGCCGATGTGGGCGAAGTCGTAGACCGTCGGCCCGCAGACGTACATGCGCACGGCGCGAGCATCGATCGGTTCGAACTCGGCCTTGCTGCGCGTCAGCGTATTGTAGAGTCTGAGCGGGGTCGGCATCTCGGTTCCAAGAGTTCGGGTCAGGACCAGGTCGCACGCATGCGCCGGACCGGCCGGTCGATCGCTTCTCGAAACTTTGGACAGAGAGACGCGAGCCAGCCAGCTGTGAGCTAGCGGCTAATGATGATGATCCGGCAAATGCGGGTCGGGCGCGTCATGGCGGGCATCCATCTCTTAGCGGCGCGGCGAAGTCAAGCGCAGGGCGGGAACGCCTCATTCCCGCCGTTAACGTAATTTTATCAGGTTCGCACAGAATTTGTTCACCCTTCCGATTCGCGTTCCGCGGTCAGACCGTAAGGCCCGTACATGCGTAACCTCGCCCCCCTTTCCGCTCTCCTCGCGCTCGCCGCCGCTTTCGCCCTGGGATCCGGGTCTTCCGGCGCCGCCTGGGCCGGGCAGGGGCACGCCATCACCGTCGCCGCCAATGACGGCTATGGAGTCGAGGATTGTCTCAGCGAGGGCGGAGAATGCGGTCGCGCGGTCGCAGACGCCTGGTGTGCGGCGGAAGGCCGCGGCGCGGCGCTGTCCTATGGCCGCGCCGACGGCGTCGCCCGGGCGGCCTATATCGTCACCTGCGGCGATTGAACCGGATCGCGCCGTTCAGCGCAGGTAGTCCGAGCACTTTGGCACGTCGGTGGTCGCGCCCCATGGCTCGATCGGCACCGTCGAGGTCGAGTTCTTCGGCGACCCGTCGATCAGCTTGTCCGAATAGGTCATATAGACCAGGATGTTGCGCTTGACGTCGCAACCGCGGACGATCTGCATCTTCTTGAAGATCAGCGACCGTCGCTCGCTGAACACGACGTCGCCCTGCTCGAATTTCGCCTTGAACTTGATCGGGCCGTACTGACGGCAGGCAAGCGAAATGTCGGAGGTCTGCTCGGCGAGGCCGAAGGCGCCGGCAAGGCCGCCCTTCTCGGGCGCCGTGTAGTGGCAGGCGACGCCTTCGACGACGGGATCGTCGATGCCGTAGACGGCGAGTTTGTCGTTCGGCGTCAGCAGCTTGAACGTGGTCGACTTGCGGAAGATGAGGTCCGGGTCGGCCGATTCGGCGTGCGCCGCCGCGACGGTGGCGGCCAAGAGGGCCGCGACGACGCTCGAGCGCCAGGCGGATGTCATGGGGTATTCTCCGAGCGGACGGCGGCAAGACGCCGGCCCTCGCAAGATAGGGCCCGCCCCCGCCGAGGCAAGGTCGGCCTGTCGAAGATATTCGAATTCGTATATCACGAACAAAAAAATTTGGCTGGGGAGCACACAGATCATGAGCGAAGGTCGACTCGACGACCTTTTGCGCCGCGCCGCGGCGACCCACCGCCTGGCGGTCGAGAGGGCGCTGGCCGATCTCGGCGTGACGCTCGCCCAGTATGCGGTGCTGAAGACGCTCGCCGAGACGCCGGGCCTGAGCAACGCCGAAATCGCCCGCGCCGAGCGGCTGACGCCGCAGACGACCAGCCTCGTGCTGGCCAATCTCGAGCGCAAGCGCGCCGTCCTGCGCCGCGCCCACGAAAGCCATGGGCGCATCCGCCGCGCGGAGGCGACCGAATTCGGCGCGACCCTGCTTGCAGCGTGCCGCGACCGGCTGAAGGGCCACCACCGGCGGCTCGCCGCGGCGCTGCCGCTCGAAGGGGGCGGCGGCGTGGAGGCTTGGCTCGGCCGCCTCGGCGAGATGCGGGTTTGACCTCGGACGGCGAAATTGCTCAAACCGCCGCGATCCGAAAACCCGCAGAGCGGTCGCGACCGCGGCGACAGGGACAGGCGATGAACGTTCTCATTCTCGGCGGCGGTGGTCGCGAGCATGCTTTGGCGCTGGCGCTGGCGAAGTCGCCGTCGCTGAGCCGGCTCTATGTCGCGCCGGGCAATCCGGGCAGCGCGGCGGTGGCGGAGAACGTCGCGCTGGCGATCGACGATCACGCGGCAATCGTCGCCTTCTGCCGCGCGCGCGACATTGGCCTGGTCGTCGTCGGCCCGGAGGCGCCACTTGTGGCCGGCGTCGCCGACGATCTCGCAGCGGCGGGGATCCCCTGCTTCGGCCCGAGCATGGCGGCCGCGCAGCTCGAAGGCTCGAAGGGTTTCGCCAAGGACTTCTGCCGCGAGTTCGCCATTCCGACCGGCGATTATCGACGTTTCGAGGACGCCGTCTCGGCGCTCGCCTATGTCCACGCCAGGGGCGCGCCGATCGTCGTCAA
>PLRT01000154.1 GCA_003164915.1 Hyphomicrobiales bacterium
CTGAGCTTGACGGGCTATGTCGAAAGATGGCTCTGGATGCGGCAACTCGATTACGTCGGCATCTTCTGGACGATCTTGTCGGCGCAATGCGCGCTGGGCGTCTTGGCCTTTGTCGTCGTCTTCGCCTTTCTGTGGTTCAATCTGCACGAGGCGGTCAGAGGCGGCGCTTCGCCTGCGGCGCCGTCGCCATGGGGTTCGGCGCCCACGTCGGCCAATGAACCCGATGCGGAAGCCGCGGCCGAACTCTTCCCCATCTTGCTGAAAGGCGCCTTCGCGCTGGTGAGCGCGGGCGTCGCGCTGTTGTTCGCGATGGCCTTGTCCGGGCAATGGGATACGCTTCTGCGTTTCCGATACGGCAAGTCCTTCGGAATTGCCGATCCGCTCTATGGCGTCGACGTGGGCTTCTATATCTTCCATCTGCCCTTCTACGTCATGCTACAGCGCGGCTTGTTGCTGCTGACCGTATTGACGCTCGCCATCGTCCTCGCGAACTACGTGCTGACCGGAGCGGCGTCGCTGACCCGGCGAGCCAAACCGACGCTCGGACGGCGCGCGGCTGCGCACGTCTCGGCGTTGCTCGCCCTTCTCGCCGCCACGCTCGGCTGGGGCTTCTACCTCGACCACTTCGAACTTCTGTATTCGACCGTGGGGGTCGTCTACGGCGCGGGCTACACCGCCGCAAATGTGACGCGATGGGCGCTTTGGGGGATGGTCGGTCTGTCGGCGATCGCGTGTGTGCTCTGCGGAATCAACGCGTTTCGAGGACGCTTCGCAGGCCTCGCCCTGGGCGCCGGCGTCTATGCCGCAGCTTGGGCGATCGGGGTCTATCTCGTTCCCGGCTTGTTTCAAACCTTCATCGTGCAGCCGAGCGAGCTCGCGATGGAGACGCCCTACCTCAAAGACTACATCGATTCGACCAGGACCGCCTATCAACTGGATGCGATCACCGAGACCTCCTATCCCGCACTGGCGGATTTGACGCCGGCGATCCTCGCGAGAAACAACGATACGATCCAGAACATCCGCCTGTGGGACGCGCGACCGCTATTGCAGACCTTCGCCCAGACCCAGGCGATCCGGTTGTATTACCAATTCTATGACGTCGCCACGGATCGCTATCATCTCGCCGACGGCTATCATCAGGTCATGCTTTCCACACGCGAGCTTTCGAAGGACCTGCCAGCGGCGGCGCAAACCTGGGTCAATCGATATCTGCAATTCACCCACGGCTATGGCGTCGTGATGAACTTCGTCTCCAAGACGATCCGCGGCGGCTTTCCGCAATATCTGCTCGAAAACGTGCCGGCGGAATCCAACTTCGGACTGAAGATCACACAACCGTCGATCTACTATGGGCAGTCGCTGTCCGGCTACCGCATCGTCGACACGGCCATCAAGGAGTTCGACTACCCGAAGGGCAATGACAACGTCTATGCGAGCTACGCGGGAACGGGAGGCATACCCCTGGGCAGCCTCTGGAAGCGCTTATTGTTCGCCTGGAACAAGGGCGACATCAATATCCTGATGACCAGTTATCTGACGCCCGAGAGCCGCATTCAGATCCATAGGGACGTGCGTGAGCGCGTTTCCGAGGTGGCGCCTTTCCTGCGCCTCGACAGCGATCCCTATCCTGTGCTGAGCGAGGGCAAGCTCTACTGGATTCAGGACGCCTATACGGGTTCGAGCTATTTTCCTTATTCAAACCCGCAATCGACCGAACCTTTCGTCCGCGCAAATCAAGCCAATTCGGCGTTCGGGCCGAATGGTCTCGGCTCGCGGTTTGCCGATCCTGCGGGGGCGGATGTCGCACCACAAACTGCTCTTGAGGGCCTCAACTATGTGAGGAACTCGGTCAAGGTGGTGGTGGACATGTTCAACGGCGACGTGAACTTCTACGTCATGGACGCCGCCGATCCGGTGCTCGGCGTCTATCGAAAGGCCTTCCCCGGCGTCTTCAAAACTCTCAGCGATTTGCCGAGCGACCTGAAGGCCCATCTTCGCTACCCCGAGGATATCTTCAGCGTTCAGGCCAACCAGTACAAAACCTTCCATATGAAGGACCCGCAGGTCTTCTACAACAGGGAAGACCTTTGGGCCGCGCCGACGGAGACCTACGCGGGCGAGATGCAACGCATGGAGCCCTATTACATTCTCGCCAAATTGCCGGGCAGCGCTCAGCTCGAATACATGCTGATGACGCCGTTCACGCCGCTTAACCGGGACAACATGATCTCCTGGATGGCGGCGAGGTCCGACTTTCCCGACTACGGCAAAATGCTCTTCTACGAACTGCCCAAAGACAAGCTGATCTATGGCCCCAATCAGATCGAGGCGATGATCAACCAGAACACGACCATCTCGCAGCAACTCACCCTTTGGAACCAAAACGGCTCCCGCGTCATTCGCGGGAAGCAGATCGTGACGCCGATCGAGAACGCGTTCCTCTATGTCGTGCCTCTCTATCTCACCGCGGCGGCCACGGATTTTCCGCAGCTCAAGCGCGTGATCGCGATTGCGGGCGACCGAGTCGTGATGGAGCCCACGTTGGACGAAGCCATCGCCTCTCTTTTCGGTCCGCATCAGCCCAAGACCGTCGGCGCCGGGGCTCAGCTTCCCCCGACTACGGCGGCGCCCGCCGTGGTCAACGCCGACTCGGCCTGGGGTCAGGCGCGAGCGCAACTGGGCGACGCGCAGCAGGCCTCGGGACAAGGCGACTGGAACAAATTCGGCGACGCGATGGACAAGTTGAAAGTGCTGTTGGACGCCCCGCCGCCGGCCGCCAGCAACTGACCACAGAACCCGTGGGCGAGACGCAGCCGGCGGGAGGCGCGACGTTTCGGGCTTGCCGCGCGGCCTTCGTTCGCGACGGATTCGTTTCACGAACGAACCGTCGCTCTGCGGTCCGAAGTTGGCGCTTCCTGGCGCCGGCATCGCATTCCGAGGGCCGCGCGGCGAAGACGGTCGTCGGCGTCATGGGCTGCGCGGTCGCCGTTCGATCCGACCATGCCGTCAGACAGACGACAGCGTGGATGCACGAAATTTGGAAGGCTCAACAATGCGTATCGATCCCGTATTCCTGTTCGATCTCGATGGGACGCTCGTCGACAGCGTCTACCAGCATGTGCTCGCGTGGAAAGAAGCGCTGGACGCCGAAGGTCTCGAATTGTCGGTTTGGCGCATTCATCGCAGGATCGGCATGAGCGGCGGCTTGTTCACGAATCAGCTTCTGCGGGAAACGGGATTTGAAGTCATCAGGCCTGAACGCGTCGCTCGTTTGAGTGAACTTCATGCTGCGGCCTATTTGCGACTCGCTGGCGCAATCAAGCCGCTTCCGGGCGCGCGAGAGCTGCTGGCCAAGCTCACAGAAGAGGGCATTCCTTGGGCGATAGCCACCAGCGGCCTGATGGAAACGGCAGCAGTGAATCTGGCCTCACTCGGGATCGATCAGGGGAAGACGCCGGTTGTCACGAGAGACCAGGTCAAATACGCCAAGCCCGATCCCGATCTCTTTCTTGAAGCGGCGGAGCGACTTCACGCGCCCATCTCCACCGCCGTCGTC
>PLRT01000106.1 GCA_003164915.1 Hyphomicrobiales bacterium
CCAGATGCTGGCGCGGATGGACTTCATCTCGATCAACTGCCCGCACACGCCGGCGACCTATCATCTGCTGTCGGCGCGGCGCCTCAAGCATCTGCGGCCCGAGGCGATCGTCATCAATACCGCACGCGGCGAGGTGATCGACGAACCGGCGCTGACGCGCATGCTGGAAGCGGGCGAGATTTCCGGCGCAGGCCTCGACGTTTTCGAGCACGCGCCGGCGGTCTCCGAGAGGCTCATCGCGCTCGCAGAGGCCGGCAAGGTGACGTTGCTGCCGCACATGGGCTCGGCCACTCACGAGGGCCGCAACGACATGGGCGAGAAGGTCATCATCAACATCAGAACCTTCATGGACGGCCACCGCCCGCCCGACCGCGTTCTGCCGGCCATGCTGTAGGACGGCGGCGCCAGCCCACGTCCTGGCGTCAGGTCGCGTCAAGGCCGGCGTCGCGTTTCGTCAAGTCCTGTCAAGTTTTGTCAAGCGGCGTCAAGGCTCGTCAAGGCTTTGGTTGACGGCGTATTTTGTGATTTCAACGACTTACCCGCCCGACCCTTGACGGCCGGGCGCATCCGGAACTCTCCGCCGCCGACGCCCCCTGGCGCCTTCACAGGCGACGAAACAAGGTTAACGCCACTTTCGCCGTCCGCCAAGACATTGTCCACTTCACGATTGGCGGGACGCGCGTCGGCGCATTCGATCGCGGCTCATCGCGCTGCGCAATTGGGCGTCGCTCCGAGAGGGTCCTCAGTCGCCATGTCGACGCGCCTGCGCCGCCCTGCTCCGGATCGGCGCGACAGATCGGAGGACCGGCAGCGGATCAAGGTCAAGCCGCGCGTGTAGACAGACGTTCCCGCAACCGTGTAATCGTATTGCGCAAGTTAGGGAGGAACGAAACAAGGCCGTTCGAGCGACTTGCGGGCTACGAACGGTCTTTGTCGGCTTCGGCGATCTTCCCAAACGCTATGCATCGGCGGACGTGAATCCGAGCGAGCGGTGGCGTTGCCCGTGCCGGCGTGCGAGATTGTCGGGTCGAGTTTTGGTTGGGCGGCGGCGAGTGTGATGCAAAACCGAAGCGACGAAGCCAAGACGCACGGCGGTTCGCAGACCGGCGATCTCGCCGCTGCGCTCAGGCCGAGGGAGGCGGGGATGACAGTCCTTCCTCCCGCCGCCATCCTCCCGTCGCCGCTCGCGGTCGAGGACGACGACGCCAAACCCGCCGTCACAGCGTTCCGCCGACCACTGGCCGAAAACGACAACGCGTCGGCGCCCGGATCCGGCGCCGGTACGCCGGCGTCCTCCGGGACGAGTCGGTTTCATTACTTCACGACGCCCTTTGGCTTCGCCCTCGCGCTCTCGCTGGTGTGGGTTGCGGCGGTATCGTTCGCGAATGTCTATCTGGGTTCCCTGGCCCTGCAATTGTTTTCGGCCGGCGGGCCGATCGCGATCTTCTGCGCGATGCAATATTGGCGCTACGCCAACGAATCGATGAAGAACCGCATTCGCGCGCTCGAGCAGGAGCGAGCCGATGCGGACAAGGCGGACAGGCTGGCGCAGCTGGCGGCGAAGGCCAAAGCGGATCTCGCGACGCTCGACGCGGCGGTCGAAAAGACCATCGGCCGATCGGTCGCCCTGAGCGACACGGTCAACGCCGAGGTTCAAAGACTGGAAGGCGCGTCCCGCGAATCCGAGGGCCTTCTCGCCGGCCTCATCCAAAGCGCGGTCGAGGCCCAGATTCGCGCCGTCTCGTCACACAAGCAATTGCAGGAGGCGGCTGCCGCGGAGGCGCAGAAACTGCAGGCGTTGACGGGCGAGGTCTTGGCCTCGTTCGAGACGTCGGGCAAGAATGTGATCGGCGAAGTGACCGCGTCTCTCGACTCGGCCCGCGACAAGGTCGAGGCGTTGTTCGACCGCAGGACAGCCGACGGCGAACGCGCGTTCGACGCTCGGGTCAAGGAGCTGACCGAGTCCCTTTCGACGCGTGAGAGCGAATATCTATCGCAGCTCGACGCCCTCGGCCGCAAGGCCGACCAGCGTTACGACGGGGCCACCCGGGCGGCGCTGGAATTTTTCGATCGGTCGGCGGAGGCGTTTTCGACCCAGCTCGCCCGCCAGAACGCAGCCGTCGGGGCGCTGATCGAAAAGCGCGCAGCGGAAATTCAGGGCTCGCTGGGCGCTCATGCGACGGTGATGGAGGCGAGCGCGCGGACGGCGCTGGAATCCGTCGATCGGTCGGCGGAGGCGTTTTCGGCCCAGCTCGCCCGCCAGAACGCGGCCGTCGGGGCGCTGATCGAAAAGCGCTCAGCGGAAATTCAGGGCTCGCTGGGCGCTCATGCGACGGCGATGGAGGCGAGCGCGCGGGCGGCGCTGGAATCCCTCGATCGGTCGGCGGAGGCTTTTTCGGCCCAGCTCGCCAGCCAGAACGCGGCCGTTGGGGCGCTGATCGAAAAGCGCTCAGCGGAAATTCAGGGCTCGCTGGGCGCTCATGCGGCGGCGATGGAGGCGAGCGCGCGGGCGGCGCAGGGATCCCTCGAGCGCGCAGGCGAAACCTTTTCGACCCAGATCGTCCACCAGAGCGCAGCCGTCGGAGAGCTGGTCGATAAGCGCGCAGCGGAAATACAGGGCTCGCTCAGCGCTTACACGAAGGCGATGGAGGCCAGCGCGCGGGCCGCTCTGGATTCGTTCGATCGCGCGGTCGAGGCCTTTTCGAGCCAGCTCGGCCATCAGAACCAATCCGCCGTCGCGCTGGTCGAAAAGCGCGCAGCGGACATACAAGGCTCGCTGACCGTTCACACCACGGCGATGGACGGAATTGCCTCGACGGTCAGACGCGATATCGAGGGTACGCAGAAGTCGATCCTGGACGCCTTCTCCGAGGTCGCGCCGTCGCTATCGGGGGCCGGCGCCAAGCTACTGGACGGAATTTCCGGGTCGATCGCGAAAAGCAAAGCGCAAACCGATACGGCCGTGGCGCTGGTCGAGAAGCGCGCCGCGGATATTCAGGGCTCGCTGGGGGCTCATTCCGCGGCGATGGAGGGCGTCGCCGCAACGCTGAGACGCGATATCGAAAGCTCGCAGAAGTCTATCCTGGGCGCCTTCTCCGACGTTGCGCCGTCCCTATCGGCGGTCGGCGCCAAGCTGCTGGACAGCATTTCCGGGTCAGTCGCCAAAAACAAAGCGCAATCCGACGAGGCCATCAGCGGGCTCATGACCGCCATCGACGATTTCCAGAAAGAACGCGAGAGCCAGATCCAAGGGGCGGTGCAAGAGATCGCCAGCCAGATGGCGTCTTCCTATGGGCAGATCGCCGTGCTGTTCGACATGCACGGCGACGAATTCGCCAATCGACTGGATGAACGCATCGAAGCGCTGAGGGCGGAACTCGACGAGCGAAGAAGGTTGATCGAGGAATTTCTAACGACGTCGCGAGCATCGTTGAGCGAGGAGGCGCTGAAGAGACTCGAGGCGTTCGATCAGAACATGCAGAATCAGGCGATAACCCTGCATTCCGCGATGTCGGTGCGCCTCGCGGAGATCGACGCGATGGTGACGCGCATCGGCGATCATGTTCTCTACGAGCTCGGCGTTTCGATCGGCAGGCTGAAGGGCGAGCTGCCTCAGCAGGCTGAGGCGTTCGCCCGCGAAGTCTCCGATGCCGGCTCTCTGGTCAGCAGCAAGGCCGACGAGATGGCGCGAACGCTCGAGCAGTCGTCGTCGGTATTTCTCGAGGTGCTCGAAAGCAGGACGCACCAGCTCGACAAGGCGATCATCGATGACGGCTCGACGCTGGTCGCTCGGATTCAGGAGACCACCCACCGACTGTCGGAAGTCATGTCCGAAACGAGGGAGGCGTTGGACGCCGACTTCAGGCGCAACTCCTCCGACGCGATCGCCTCGATAACCTCGCAGAACGAGCAGATCGAAGCGATGTTCAACAAGGCCGTCCAGTCGGCGATCGACCAGACGGCGTCGCACATCGATTTTCTGATGGAGACCATCAAGAACAGCGCGAGCCGCTTGGACCAATTGATTCGCGTCGACGGCGGGGAACTCGCCGCCGGGCTGCAGGACTACGCGGAGCGTACGGCGACCGACCTTCAAACGGCGATCGATCGGATCGATGCGCTCAACCAGGGCCAGGCTGAAGATTGGAACGCGCGGGTCAATGAGAGCGCAAACGCTCTAGTGCGCGAAATCGAGGCCAAGCTCGACAATTTCGATGGCCATGTCGATCAGAAGCTCCACGAGGTCTTCGAATCGGCGGCGAGGCTGATCGTGCGCCTGCAGAACGGAATCGACATGAAAGCGGGCATCCTCAACGAGATGCTCGGCCGCCGCGCCTCGGAGCTGTCCAAGATCATTGGAACGATGATCGACGGTTACGCAAATCCCGATGGTCCGACGAAGTAGCCGGCGGCTGGAGATCCGCGGCCGCCGCCGCGTTCCGAGCCGACGGCGAAGAAAAGCGCTCAGGCGGGAGCCGATTCCGGCTTAGCTGCCGAGAATCGCCGGGGTCGGACGAAAATCCTCCGGCCTGAGGCGCGTGCGCTGGACGCGGTTGCGGTCCTTGCAGGCGAGCGCGTCGCGGGGGATTGGCGGGCGGCTGGCGCGCCCTGCCCCCTCACCGCTCCGCAAACGCCAGCCGCACGGCCAGCGCGCCGAAGGCGGCGGCGAAGCTGCGGCGCAGCCACGCGAGCACGCGCGGGCGGTCGAGCACGTGACGGCGCGCCGCCGCGGCGAAGACCCCGTAGAGTGCGAAGACCACGAAGGTCGCGAGCATGAAGGCGGCGGAAAGCTCGCCCATGCGGACGAGCGGATGGGCTTCTCCGGCGCCGACGAACTGCGGCAGGAAGGCGACGAAGAAAATCGACAGCTTGGGATTGAGCAGGTTGACGGCGACCGCGTCGACGACGACGCGCAGATCGGAACGCCGCGAAGGCGCGGCTTCGACCCTCAACGACCCGCCTTCCCTGAGCGCGTTCCAGGCCATGAACAGCAGATAGGCGACGCCAGCGTATTTGACCGCGGCGAAGGCGACGGCGCTCGCATGCAGCACGGCGGCGAGGCCGAGCATCGCCGCGGCGATATGCGGCAGGATGCCGAGCGTGCAGCCGAAGGCGGCCACCAGGCTCGCGCGCGCGCCGCGCGACAGGCCGGCGGCGAGAGTGAAGGNNGACGCCGGTTCCCGGCGAGGCGACGACGATCAGCGTCGTCGCCCAGAACGCAAGCGACACAGGCCGCGCCCTCCTACGTTCCGGCGAAGCGTTGCGCCGCCGGGCTGATGACGGTCGCCATGCCGCCGCTGATCTGCATCACCGCCAGGCCGCGCTCGCTTGGCCCGTCGGCGCGAAAGCGGAACACGCCGTCGATGCCGTTGAAGCCGGACGGGTTGGTCAGCACGGCCTGCGAATAGCGCTGCGCCCCTTGCGTGCGTGCGAGCGCCGCCACCAGAGAGGCCGCGTCGTAGGAGAGCGAGGCGAGCCGCGGCGGATCGGCGTTGAAGCGCGCCTTGTAGCGCTGGGCGAAGGCGTTGAAGCCGGCGTTGTCGGGCGCGGCGAACCACGCGCCCTGCAGCGCCGGCAGGCGCAGCACGCGCGGATCGTTCCACGCGCTGGTGCCGAGAATCTGGGTCTTGATCCCGCTGGTCCGCAGCGCGGCCGCCAGCGCCGGCATGTCGTCCGACTGCTCGGGAATGAACAGCGCGTCGTAGCCGCCGGGCGCGCCCGTGAGATCCTGCACGCCGGCCTGCGGCTGGCCGGCGGGATAGCGTGCGACGGTGACGACGCGCGCGCCGAGCTTCTGCGCCGCCTGCTGGAACTCGCCGACCGCGACGTTGGCGTAATCGCTCTGCGGCGCGAGGATGGCGAAATTGCGCTTGCCCTTCGAGACCGCGAACTCGGCCGCCTTGTCGGCGTTGGATTCGATGAGGAACGACAGCAGATAGACGCCCGGCTGGGCGACGCCCTCGTCGGTCGAGAAGGCGATGACCGGCCGGCCGGCCGCTTTGGCGACCCCCGCGACCTCGCGCACGTCGGCGGCGAGCAGCGGACCGAGAATGATCTCGGCGCCGGCGCCGGTCAGCGACTGGGCGGCCTGCGCCGAGCCTTCGGGCGTGCCGTGATCGTCAACCGCCATCACCGTCACGTCGTTGGCGCCGGATTCCTCGATGGCGAGCTGCGCGGCGTTTTTCATTGCGACGCCGATGCCGCTCGGCTGGCCGTTCTGGGTCAGCGGCAGAACCAAGCCGACCCGCACCGGCCCCGCGCCGAACGTCTCGCCGACCGTCGGGCCGGCGAGCGGTTGCGACTGGACGTTGGGCACCGGCGCCGCGCTGATGTCGGGCGACGGGCCCGGCGAAAGGCCGAGTCCGCTCGAGGTGCACCCTGCGAGCGCCAGCACAGCGCCGCCTGCGAGCGCCCGCGCCGCCCTGGCAAGCCCGCGCCTCGCCGCCTTCGCCGCGCCTGTCGGCATTGCAACCTCCCAGCCCGGAGCCCGCCCATCCGCCGCGAATCGCCCGGCCCCGCCGCAAGTTTACGACGTTTGCCGGATTCGCGCCTCGTCGGCCGGACCGCTGCCAGATTTCGCGCCGATTGTGGCATTTTCGGCCCCGAATGCTATGGGAAATTCGGCGCGGGCAAGGGTCAGGACGACGATGACGACGACGACGACGAGGCCGCGCGGCTTCTCGGCCCGGGGAACGCGCGTCGAGGCCGCGCCGCCGGCGCCCGGCCTCTATGTCGTGGCGACGCCGATCGGCAATCTCGGCGACGTCTCGCTGCGCGCGCTGGCGACGCTGGCGGCAGCCGACGCGATCCTCGCCGAGGACACCCGCGTCACCCGCAAGCTGCTCGACCGCTACGACATTTCGGCGCCGCTCGTCGCCTATCACGAACACAACGCCGCCGAGGTGCGGCCGCGCGTCCTCGCTGGCCTTGCCGCCGGCCAGGCGCTGGCGCTGGTTTCCGACGCCGGCACGCCGCTTGTCTCCGACCCTGGCTACAAGCTGGTGGTCGAGGCCGCGGCGGCAGGGATTGCGGTCTTCACCCTGCCCGGCCCGTGCGCGGCGATCGCGGCGCTGACCACCGCGGCGCTGCCGACCGATCGCTTTTTCTTCGAGGGCTTCCTGCCGGCCAAGGCGGCGGCGCGGCGCGAACGGATCGCGGCGCTCAGGGCGATCCCAGCGACGCTGGTCGTCTACGAGGCGCCGAGCCGGCTCGCCGAGTCGCTCGCCGACCTCGCCGCCGGGCTCGGGCCGCGACCGGCGGCGGTGGCGCGCGAACTGACCAAGCTGCACGAGGAGACGCGCCGCGCGACCCTGGTCGAACTCGCCCAGCACTATGGGGCGGCAGGCGCGCCGAAGGGCGAGATCGTCGTCGTCGTCGGCCCGCCCCAGGCCGCCGGCCGCCCCGAGGCGAGCGCGCTCGACGCGATGATCCTCGACGCGCTGGCCGGCTTGTCGGTCAAGGACGCCGCTGCCGTCGTCGCGGCGAAGGCCGGGCTGCCGCGACGCGAGGTCTACGCGCGGGCGCTCAAGCTCGGCGGTTCGCGCAAGTGACGCCGCCGCGGCCGGCGACGGCGAGGCGGCGCGCCCACCTCTTCGGCCTGAGGGCCGAATCCGTCGCAGCGCTGGTCCTGCGACTCAAGGGCTACCAGGTCATCGGCCGGCGTTTCGCCGCGGCAGGCGGCGAGATCGACCTGGTCGCGCGGCGCGGCGACACGATCGCGTTCGTCGAGGTCAAGGCGCGCGGCGATCTCGACGCCGCGGCGAGCGCGATCGTCGAGGCCAAGCGCCGCCGCATCAGCCGCGCCGCGCGGGTCTGGCTCGCGCGCAACCCCTGGGCGGCGGGCCTGAACCTGCGCGGCGACGCGGTCTTCGTCGCGCCCGGCCGGCTTCCCCGCCACCTCGCCGCAGCGTATAGGCTGGACCTCGACTGAAGGACCCGATTCCGCCATGCCGTTGACCGTCGCCGTGCAGATGGACCCGATCGAGCGCATCCGCATCGCCGGCGATTCGACCTTCGCGCTGCTCTTGGAAGCGCAGGCGCGCGGCCACAAGCTCGTCTACTACACCCCCGACCGGCTCAACCTGCAGGGCGCGCGCCTGTTCGCCGAGACCCAGCCGCTCGCCGTGCGCGACGCGCAGGGCGATCATTTCACCCTCGGCGAGGCGCGCACGACCGACCTTTCCGACCTCGATGTCGTGCTCTTGCGGCAGGACCCGCCGTTCGACCTCGCCTATATCGCCACGACGCATCTGCTCGAGCGCATCCATCCCAGGACCCTGGTGGTCAACGACCCGCGCGCGGTGCGCGACGCGCCGGAGAAGCTGTTCGTGATGGACTTCCCCGAGTTGATGCCGCCGACGCTGATTTCGCGCGAACGCGCTGCGATCGAAGCGTTCCGCGCCGAGCACGGCGACGTGGTGATGAAGCCCCTCTACGGCTTCGGCGGCGGCGCGGTGTTCAAGGTCGGCCCGCGCGATCCGAATTTCGGCTCGCTGTTCGATCTGTTCTCGGCCAGCTTCCGCGAGCCCTGGGTGATCCAGAAGTTCCTGCCGCAGGTCGCCGAGGGCGACAAGCGCATCGTCCTGGTCGACGGCGAGGCGCTGGGCGCGGTCAACCGCGTTCCGGTCGGCGACGACATCCGCTCCAACATGGTGCGCGGCGGCGCGGCGGTCGCGACCGACCTGACGGCGAAGGAGCGCGCGATCTGCGCCCACATCGGCCCGGAGCTGAAGCGGCGCGGCCTCGTCTTCGTCGGCATCGACGTGATCGACGGCTTTCTCACCGAAATCAACGTCACTTCGCCGACCGGCATCCGCGCCATCCAGCGTCTCGGCGGCCCCGACCTCGCCGCGGCGATCTGGGACGCGATCGAGGCGAAGCGACGCGGGGGGGCCGCGCGATGACCGTCGTCGCGCCGCCCCCCCGCGCGCGCCGCGGTCGCGCCGCGCCTGCGCAACGCTTCGACCGCGAGACGGTCGACGCGAAGCTCGACCGGCTCAGCGCCAAGGCGAAAGGCGACGAAGCGGCGTTTCGTCGCGGCGCGGTCGACATCTTCGCCGCGGCGCTGGAAAGCGGGCGCGCCGAAGCGCGCCGCGCGCTCGAAGACGGCGGCCGCGGCCGCGCCTGCGCGCGCGCCCTCAGCGACCTCGAGGACGAGATCATCCGCGCAATCCACGACATGGCGGTGCGCCTCGCGCGTCCGGACGAGGCGGCCGAGGCGAAGGGACTGACGATCTTGGCGGTCGGCGGCTACGGCCGCGGCATGCTGGCGCCCGGCTCCGACATCGACCTCCTGTTCGTGATCGACGACGAAAAGGACGCCCAGAGCGCCAAGCTGATCGAGACGGTCCTCTACGTGCTTTGGGACCTCAAGCAGAAGGTCGGCCACGCGACGCGGACGATCGACGAATGCATCCGCCAGGCGCGCGCCGACATGACGATCCGCACGGCGGTGCTGGAGGCGCGCCTGATCCGCGGCGACGCGAAAGCGTTCGAGACGCTCGCCGCGCGATTCGACAAAGAGATCGTCGCCAAGACCGCGAGCGAATTCGTCAGCGCCAAGCTGGCCGAGCGCGAGACGCGGGTAAAACGCGCCGGCGAGTCGCGCTATCTGGTCGAACCCAACATCAAGGAGGGTAAGGGGGGCCTGCGCGACCTCAACACGCTCTTCTGGATCGCCAAATACGTCTATCGCGTGCAAGATCCGCGCGAACTCGTCGACGCCGGCCTGTTCTCGCAACGCGAATTCAATCTGTTCTCGCGCTGCGAGGAGTTCCTGTGGACGGTGCGCTGCCACCTCCACTTCCTCACCGGTCGCGCCGAGGAGCGGCTGAGCTTCGACCTGCAGCGGCCGATCGCCGAGCGGCTCGGCTACGCCGCACGCGCCGGCCAAGCCGACGTCGAGCGCTTCATGAAGCACTATTTCCTCGTCGCCAAGGATGTCGGCGACCTGACGGCAATCGTCTGCGCGGCGCTCGAGGAGCGCCAGGCCAAGCCGACCCAGGCGTTCGACCGCTTCCTCGGCCGACTGAGGCGGCGGCCGCAGGCGCTCGAAGAGGCGCCCGACTTCAAACTCGACCACGACCGCATCAACGTCATCCACGCCAACGCGTTCGAGCGCGACCCCGTCAATCTCATCCGCCTCTTCTGGGTCGCCGACCGATCGAGCCTGCCGATCCACCCCGACGCGACGCGGCTGGTCACCCAGTCGCTGAAGCGCATCGACGCCGACGTGCGCGCCGACCCGGCAGCCAACCGCCTTTTCCTCGAGATTCTCGCGTCGCGCCGTTCGCCTGAGACGGCGCTGAGACGGATGAACGAAGCGGGCGTGCTCGGNNGCCGCGTCGTCGGGCTGATGCAGTTCTCGATGTACCACCACTACACGATCGACGAACACCTGCTGCGCACCGTCGGCGTGCTGAGCCAGATCGAGGCGGGCGCGCTCAAGCAAGAGGTCCCGCTGGTCAGCGAGTTGCTGCCGCACACGCCCAGCCGCACGGCGCTCTTTGTCGCCGCCTTCCTGCACGACATCGCCAAGGGCCGGCCGGATGACCATTCGATCGCCGGCGCCGAAGTCGCGCGCCGCCTCTGCCCGCGGCTCGGCCTTTCGCCCGCCGACAGCGACCGCGTCGCCTGGCTCATCGAACAGCACCTGACCATGTCCAACATGGCNNCAGGGGCGCGACCTCGCCGACCCGCGCACCGCCGAATCGCTCGCCGCGATCGTGCAGTCGCTGGACCGGCTGAAGATGCTGCTGGCGCTGACCGTCGCCGACATCCGCGCCGTCGGGCCCGGCGTGTGGAACGGCTGGAAAGGCCAGCTCCTGCGCACGCTCTACTGGGAGACGGAAGTCGTCCTCGGCGGCGGCCATTCGGCGATCGACCGCAAGGCGCGGGTCAAGGCGGCGCAGGAATCGTTGCGCAACGCTCTGCCCGGCTGGTCGGACCCCGATTTCGACGCCTACGCCCAGCGCCACTATCCCGCCTATTGGCTGAAGGTCGACCTGCCCCACCTCGTCGCTCACGCCAAGCTGCTCTACGCGATGGCGGCGGAAGTGAAGTCTCTGGCGACCGAGGTGGCGAGCGATTCCTATCGCGGCGTCACCGAGATCACTGTCGTCGCGCCGGACCATCCGCGGCTGCTGTCGTTCGTCGCTGGCGCCTGCGCGGCGGCGGGCGGCAACATCGTCGACGCGCAGATCTTCACCACCGCCGACGGTTTTGCGCTCGACACGATCTCGGTGTCGCGCGCCTTCGAGCGCGACGAGGACGAGATGCGGCGCGCCAGCCGCATCGCGCGCACGATCGAGCAGGCTTTGCGTGGCGAGATCCGAGTCGACGAGATGGTCAAACAGGCGCACGCCCATCGCGGCCGTGACGCGCGCGCCGGCGCCTTCCGCATCCCGCCGGCCGCGGCGATCGATAATTCGATGTCGAACCGCTATACGGTGCTCGAGGTCGAGGGCCTCGACCGGCCCGGCCTGCTCTACGAGCTGACCGCGGCCCTTTCGAAGCTCAACCTCAACATCGGCTCGGCCCACATCGTCACCTTCGGCGAGAAGGCGGTCGATTCCTTCTATGTAACCGACCTGACCGGCGCACAGATCACCTCGACGGCCCGCCAGGCGGCGATCAAACGCCACATGCTGGCGATCTTCTGAGGCGGGCCGTGCGACCTGCCGCCGCTTGATTTTTGCCCCGCCAGCCCTGATATCGGGCGCGACAAGACCTGGGATTTTTCCGAATGAAAGAGACCACCGCGGCGCCCAACGAGGCGCCGGCCGCCGAGACCGCCGCGCCCGATCCGTTCGCGGTGATCGAGAAACTCAGCGCCGAGAACGGCGAGTTGAAGGACCGCCTGCTGCGCTCGCTCGCCGAAATGGAGAACCTGCGCCGCCGCACCGAGCGCGAGATCGCCGACTCGCGCGCCTATGGCGTGAGCAACCTCGCCCGCGACATGCTCTCCGTCGCCGATAACCTCGCCCGCGCCGTCGAAAGCTTTCCTGCCGACGAGCGCGCCGCGGCCGACGCCGCGCTGAAAGCCCTGATCGAGGGCGTAGAACTGACCGAACGCGAACTCCACGCCGCGCTCGGCCGCCATGGCGTGACCAAGCTCGAGCCTCAGGGGGAGAAGTTCGACCCCAATTTCCACCAGGCGATGTACGAGATCCCTAACGAAAGCCTGCCGGCCGGGTCGGTGGCCGAGGTCGTGCAGAGCGGCTGGAAGATCGGCGAACGGGTGCTGCGCCCGGCCCTGGTCGCCGTCTCCAAGGGCGGCCCCAAATCCGCGCCGACGACCGGCGACGACCCGCCGGCGACGCCCTGAGCGGCGGACCTCCCCCCGCAAGGCGGGGAGAGGCTTACCCCTTCGTCACCCGCCGCATCGTCAGGTTGATCCGCCCGCTCTCGGCGAGCAGGGTCGACGAGCCGGAATAGATGCGGTCGATCCCATGGAAGGCGAGCCGGGCCGGGCCGCCGAGCGTCATCGCGTCGCCCGAGGCGAGGCGGAAGGAGCGGGTCGGGTCGCCGCGCGTCAGGCCGCCAACCCGGAACAAAGCCTTGTCGCCGAGCGAGAGCGAGACGACCGGGGCCGACAGCTCCGCTTCGTCACGGTCCTGATGCAGCGCCATCCGCGCCTCGGCGACATAGAGGTTGATCAGGCAGGCTTCGGGCGGCGGCGCGCCGGGCGCCAGCGCCGCCCAGGCCGCCAGCAGCCGCGCCGGAATCGGCGGCCAGGGCGCGCCGGTCTCGGGGTGGCGGGGCTGGTAGCGGTAGCCGCCCTCGGCGTCGGAAACCCAGCCGAGCGGCCCGCAATTGCTCATCCGCACCGAGAACGGCTTGCCGGTCCTCGGCATGCGCGGCGTGAAGGGCGGCGCGGCGGCGAGCGCGGCGCGGATTTCGTCGCGCAGAGCCTCCTGGGCGCGGCGGTCGAGCAAGCCGGGATAATGCAGGACGCCCGGGGCGATTTCAATGGCGTGGAACATGGCGAAAGACGGGTGATCAAGGGCCTCGCGCCGCCTTCCCTAAGCGCGGAACGCGTCGTATAGGAGGCGCCAATTCTACACCGCGCGCGCGGTTGGGGCGCGCTTCAATCGAGGCCATGCGCGCGTTTCGCGCGCTGATCTGAGGCGATGCATGTCGGGTCACAGTCAGTTCAAGAACATCATGCACAAGAAGGGCAGGCAGGACGCGATCCGCTCCAAGCTCTTCTCCAAACTGGCGCGCGAAATCACCGTCGCCGCCAAGCTCGGCCTGCCCGATCCGGCGATGAACGCGCGGCTGCGCGCCGC
>PLRT01000153.1 GCA_003164915.1 Hyphomicrobiales bacterium
CGACGCACAAGACGCTCCGCGGTCCGCGGGGCGGCATGATTCTTTGCAAAGAGGCATACGCCAAGGACATCGATCGCGCGGTCTTTCCCGGTATCCAAGGCGGGCCGCTGATGCATGTGATCGCCGCCAAGGCGGTGGCGCTGCGCGAGGCGCTGGCGCCGGAGTTCAAGAATTACGCCCATGCGGTGGTGGCCAACGCAAAGGCGCTCGCTGCGCCGATCCTCTCGGGCGGCTACAAGCTGGTCAGCGGCGGCACCGACAACCATCTGATGCTGGTCGACCTGACGCCGAAGGGGCTGACCGGCAAGGCGGCGGAAGCCGCTCTCTCCCGCGCGCACATCACCTGCAACAAGAACGGCGTGCCGTTCGACCCGCAGAAGCCGACGGTCACCTCGGGCATCCGGCTGGGGTCGCCGGCGGCGACGTCGCGCGGCTTCGGCGTCGCCGAGTTCCGCAAGGTCGGCGAGCTGATCGTCGAGGCGCTCGACGGTCTCGCCGCCGACGGCGAAGCGGGAAACGCCGCGGTCGAGACNNGAGGGGCGACCGATTAGGAATTTCGATCCATGCGCTGCCCATACTGCGGCGGGCTCGACACCCAGGTGAAGGACTCGCGCCCGACCGAGGATTCCTCGTCGATCCGCCGCCGCCGCGTCTGTCCCGATTGCGGCGGGCGCTTCACCACTTTCGAGCGCGTGCAACTTCGCGAGCTGATGGTGGTCAAGCGGGGCGGTCGTCGCGCGCCGTTCGACCGCGACAAGCTGCAGCATTCGGTCGACGTCGCGCTGCGCAAGCGCGCGGTTGCGCCCGAGCGGGTCGAACGTATGATCAACGGCATCGTGCGCCAGCTGGAAAGCCAGGGCGACGCCGACATCCCGACCGAGCGCATCGGCGAACTGGTGATGGAGGGGCTCAAGGGCCTCGACGACGTCGCCTATGTCCGCTTTGCCTCGGTCTATCGCAATTTCCGCGAGGCGCGCGATTTCAACGCGATCGTCGGCGAGCTGGCTGGCGAGCCCGAATCCGAGTCGGAGCCGGAGAGCGCGATCCCGCGCCCGCGCGCGCCCGCGCGATGACCGCCGCGCATGGCGACGACGACCGGTGGATGGCCGCGGCGCTGCGGTTCGGCCGGCGCAACTTCGGCCTGACCGCGCCCAACCCTTGCGTCGCGGCGTTGATCGNNGGGCGAAGCGGCGCGCGGCGCGACGCTCTACGTCACGCTCGAGCCGTGCTCGCATCACGGCCTCACGCCGCCCTGCGCCGACGCGATCGTCGCGGCGGGAATCGCCCGGGTCGTCTGCGCGCTCGAAGATCCGGACGCGCGCGTGGCCGGTCGCGGGCTGGCCAGGCTTCGCCAGGCGGGGATCGCGGTCGAACTCGGCGTCGGCGCGAGCGAGGCGCGGCGCGACCATTTCGGCCATATCCTGCGCGTGACGATCGGCCGGCCGATGGTCACGCTCAAGCTGGCGCTGACCGCCGACGGTTACGCCGCCGGGGACGAGCACGATCCGCGGCTGGCGATCACCGGCGAAGCCGCCAATTCGGCGGTGCAGGTGATGCGCTCTCTGCACGACGCGGTCATGGTCGGGCTGGGCACGGCGTGCGAGGACGATCCCTTGCTGACTGTGCGGCTGCCGGGCGTCGCGCAGAAGCCGCTGCGGGTCGTGCTCGACTCGGCGCTGCAACTGCCGATGGGCTCGCGCCTCGTCGCCACCGCGCGCGAGTTTCCGACCGTGGTCGTCGCAACCACAGCAGCGCCGGCCGAGCGCGAGGCGGCGCTCGCCGCCAAAGGCGTCGAAACGACGCGGGTTGCGGCCGATCCGACAGGCGGGGTCGATCTCGGCGCGGCGTTGGCGCGGCTCGGAAAGCGCGGGGTCACGCGCGTCTTCAGCGAAGGCGGCCCGCGCGTCGGCTCGAGGCTGATTGCGCTCGGCCTGGCCGACGAGGTCGCGCTGTTCTCCGCCGTCAAGCCGCTCGGCCGGCCTGGGCATCCGGCGCTCGACCCGGCCGCGTACGCCGCGCTGGCCGACCTCGCCCGCTACCGCCCGCTCGCGCCCGAGACCTATGGAACCGACGCCCTGCGACGCTGGCGGCGGGTCGGGTGAAAGGACCGGCCCTTGCTGCGCGTCAACGCGAAGCCTAGCTGAGGCGTCATCTTGAGGCGCGGCTTCGACCGCGAGCCCCGAAGGATTCGAGCCGCTGTCCCCGCACGCGCGGACAGGGACATGAGCGCCGGTCGGCGGGGGCGGTCGGGCGAATAGGAGAGCGTATGTTCACCGGAATTGTCACCGACGTCGGCGAAGTGGTCGAACTCGTGCGCGGCGCGGAGAAGCTGCGGCTTGCGGTCGCATGCCGTTACGACCTCGCGACGGTCGACGTCGGCGCCTCGGTCGCCCATGCCGGCGTCTGCCTCACCGTGATCGAGGCGGCCGAGCGCGGCAATCGCGCGGTCATCGCCACCGACGTCGGCGCCGAGACGCTGGCGGTGACGACGCTGGGCGGCTGGAAGGTCGGCGACAGGGTCAATCTCGAACGCTCGCTCAGGATCGGCGACGAACTCGGCGGCCATATGGTCAGCGGCCATGTCGACGGCGTCGCCGAAATTCTCAAACGCCGCGACTTCGACGGCATGGCGCATTTCGTCTTCCGCGCGCCGGCGGCGCTGGCGAAGTTCATCGCCGTCAAGGGCTCGGTCGCGCTCGACGGCGTGTCGCTGACCGTCAACGCGGTCGACGGCGACCGATTCGAAGTGCTGCTGATTCCGCACACGCTCGAGGTGACGACGCTGAGCGGATGGAACGTCGGCGGCGGGGTCAACATCGAGGTCGACCAGATGGCGCGCTATGCGGCGCGGCTGGTCGAGGCGGGCGGGTTCGCAAGCGGCGCGCCGACCGCCTGAGTTCGAGTCACAGGCTTCGCCGAGTTCGACGCCGTCGTCATCCGCCCCCGCTTGCGGGCTAGCGGATTCA
>PLRT01000120.1 GCA_003164915.1 Hyphomicrobiales bacterium
CGAGCTCGGCCATGGTCTTGGACAGATCCGGCTCGGAATCGTCGAGCCAGACGCCGACGACGCGCGTCCAGGCGAGCGCGAGGCCCTGCAGCTTGATCGCGCCGGAAACGCCCTCGCTGTCGATCCCCGCCGACGCCAGGGCGAAGCGCAGCGAATTGACGATCGAAGCGTTCATCGCCAGCGCCGCGATCGGATCGCGCCTCAGCCAGGCGACGATCTCGCGCAAAGCCTCGCGATAAGGCGCCATCGCGTCGAGCCGCCGCATCAAGGCGTCGAACAGCCGGTCGCGCTTGTCCGCATCGCGGTCGGCGCCGCCGGCCGACAGCGCCGCGCGGTCGACGCGACGGGCGAAGCCGGCGAGGATCGCGCCCTTGGAGGGGAAGGCGTCACGGAAATCGGCGAGCGACACTTCCGCGCGGCCGGCGATGTCGGCGATCGAAATCTCCTCGAAGCGGCGCTCGGCGGCGAGCGCCAGCAGCGCGTCGACGATCCGGGCGCGCGGGTCGCCCTTCGTTTCGGCCTGTTTGTCCTCAGCCATGCGCGCCTCCCGCAGCGATCCTATATCTGTAGCCTGTTTCGCTTTTTTCGCCAAAAAAAGCCGGCGAAGCGATGGAGGCCGCCATGCCGCAGCAATCGCGCAGAATTGCGTTCGTCACCGGCTCGACCGACGGCGTCGGCCGCTTCGTCGCCGAGCGGCTCGGGGCCGACGGCTGGGATCTCATTGTCCACGGCCGCGACGCCGAGCGCGGCGCTGACGTCGTCGCCACGATCGCCGCCGTCGGCGGCGCTGCGCGTTTTCTGTCCGCCGACCTCTCGGACCTCGCCGCCGTGCGCGCCCTCGCCGAGCAGGTCGCGAAGACCGCGCCGCGGCTCGACCTGCTGATCAACAACGCCGGCATCGGCGCCGGCGGATCGGGCGCGCGGCGGCAGGTCAACGCGGCAGGCGTCGAGCTGCGCTTCGCCGTCAATTATCTCGCCGGCTTCGCCCTGACGATGCATTTGCTGCCGCTGCTGCGAAAAAGCGCCCCCGCCCGCATCGTCAACGTCGCCTCGGTCGGCCAGCGCGCGATCGACTTCGACGACGTCATGCTCGAGCGCTCCTATTCCGGCGGCCGCGCCTACATGCAGAGCAAGCTGGCGCAGATCCTGTTCACCTTCGATCTCGCCCAGCGGCTCGAGNNGTGATGTTCACCTTCGATCTCGCCGCGCGGCTCAAGGGGACCGGCGTCGCCGTCAATTGCCTGCATCCGGCGACCTACATGGCGACGACGATGGTGCGCCAAACGGGCGTGACGCCGTGGAGCACGGTCGAGGAAGGCGGACAGGCGATCCTCCAGCTCGCGGCGTCGCCCGCCGTCGAAGGCCGCAGCAGCCTCTATTTCAACGGCCTCAACGAGGCCCGCGCCGACCCGCAGGCCTACGACGCCCAGGCGCGCGCGAAACTGTGGGCGCTGAGCCTGGAGCTGGCGGGGCTGAAGGACGAGGGGATTTGAGGCGACGCGCCTTTCGCGGTCTTGCGCGCGCCTCGTCCCTTCTCCCCGCAGGCGGGGAGAGGGGGAACGTCGCCGCCTACCCCGCCAATTCCCGCGCGCGGTCGCGCGCCGCCGCGGCGGCTTTGGCCAGCAGCGCCGGATAGCCGTCGGGCGCGCGCAGCACGGCGAGCGCGGCGGCGGTGGTGCCGCCGGGCGAGGTGACGTTCTCGCGCAACTTGGCGGCGGTGACGGCGGGCTCGCGATGCAGCAGTTCGCCGGCGCCCTCGACGGTGGCGCGCGCGAGCTTCGTCGCCAGCTCGGCCGGCAGGCCGAGCTTCACGCCGGCTTCCGCCATCGCCTCGACCAGCGCGAAGACGTAGGCCGGACCGGAGCCGGAAATCGCGGTCACCGAGTCGATCAGCACCTCGTCGGCGAGCCAATCGAATTGGCCGACCGCGCCCATCAGGCTTTGCGCCCATTGGCGCTGGCGCGCGCTGGTCGCCGGGCTGGCGAAGCCCGCGGCGGCGCCGCGGCCGACCGCGGCGGGCGTGTTCGGCATCACGCGCGCCAGCGCGCGCGCCTTCGGCAGACGCGCCTTTAGATCGGCGATGCGCTTGCCCGCCAGGATCGAGATGACCAGCGTGTCGGCGCCGGCGAGCGGCGCGAGGTCGGGCGCCGCCGCCTCGAGCGTCTGCGGCTTGATGGCGAGAAACAGAACGTCGGGCGCCGCCAGCCCGGCGAGCGGCGGATTGAGGGCGATGCGGCGTTCCGCCGCCAGCGCCGCGATCGCCGGCGACGGTTTGGGTTCGATGATCGTCACCCGCGCCGGCGCGAGGCCGCCGGCAAGCCAGCCGCGCAAGAGCGCCTCGCCCATCTTGCCCGCCCCGGTGAGGACAAGCGATTGCGGCCAGATTTCAGTTGCGCCGCTCACCGCAGCGACGCCGTAAACGTCTGAATCTTGCGGCAGGCTTCTTCGAGGCTCTTCAGCGACGCGGCGTAGGAGACGCGCAGGTTCGGCCCCTGGCCGAAGGCCGAGCCGTGCACGGTGGCGACGCCTTCGGTTTCCAGGAGCTCGCTGACGAAATCCTCGTCGGTGGCGATGGTCTTGCCCGACGGCGCCGTCTTGCCGATCGCCGCCGAGCAGTCGGGGTAGACGTAGAACGCGCCTTCCGGCTTCGGGCACTTCAGATACTGCGCCTGGTTGAGCATCGACACGACGAGGTCGCGCCGCTCCTCAAACGCCTTGCGGCACTTGGGAATGAAGTCCTGCGGGCCGGTCAGCGCCTCGACCGCCGCCCATTGGGCGATGGTGCAGGCGCCCGAGGTCTGCTGTCCCTGCACCATGTCCATCGCCTTGATGAGCTGGGCCGGGCCGGCGGCGTAGCCGATGCGCCAGCCGGTCATCGCATAGGCCTTGGAGACCCCGTTCATCGTCAGCGCGCGCTCCTTCAGCGCCGGCTCGACTTGAACCGGCGTGGTGAACGTGAAGTCGCCGTAGACGAGGTGCTCGTACATGTCGTCGGTCAGCACCCAGACGTGAGGGTGGCGCATCAGCACATCGGTCAGCGCCTTCAGCTCGGCGCGCGTATAGGCGGCGCCGGTCGGGTTCGACGGCGAGTTGAGCACCACCCACTTGGTGCGCGGCGTGATCGCGCGCTCGAGGTCTTCCGGCATGATCTTGAACCCGTTCTCGAGCCGGGTCGGCACGAAGACGGGATCGCCATAGTTGATCGCCACCATCTCCGGATAGCTCACCCAATAGGGGGCCGGGATGATCACCTCGTCGCCGCGGTTCAGCGTGCACAGGAAGGCGTTGTAGAGAATCTGCTTGCCGCCGGTGCCGACGATCGTGTCGGAGGCCTTGTAGTCGAGCCCGTTCTCGCGCTTGAACTTCGCCGCGATCGCCTCGCGCAGCGGCGGGATGCCGAGCACCGGCGGATACTTGGTCTCGCCGCGGCGGATCGCGTCGATGGCGGCGTTCTTGACGTTGTCGGGCGTGTCGAAATCCGGCTCGCCGACCGACAGCGAGATCACCGCCTTGCCCTTGGCTTTGAGGTCGCGCGCCTTCTGCGTCACCACCATCGTGGCGGAGGGCTTCACGCGGGAGAGGACGTCGGCGAGGAAGGCCATGAGCAGATTTCCCTTAAGTCGCGGGCCGGATTTTGAAAGCGGCGCAACATAAGAGCGTCGGCGCCAAGCGGCAACCGGTTTTGCTGCGTCGGCGCGTCGCGCTTTGTAGGCGCTGCCGCTGGCCGCGCCCGGCGCAAAGCGCCGCGCATGGCGGTGGATGGCTCGAAGCCGACGCGATCAGCGACCGCGTCTACAAAGGGCGCCGAACCATCGACAGAAAGGAACGGCCCGCCGCCATCAGGCGTGCGGACCGTAGCATCCAGAGGAAGACGAAAGAAAGAGAGCTTGCGCCTCAGAGGCCGAGGCGGGCCCTCAGCGCGTCGCGCTGCAGGTAGATCAGGGCCGCGATGACCGCGCCGATCACGATCGTGTGGACCCAGTCCATGTGGATCACAGCGACCTGGGCGACGAAAGCCCCGGCGTCGACCGCCAGCAGCAACACGGCGCCGAGCGGCGAGACCGCCGGGACGAGCGTCGCGACCGCGCCGACGACTTCGAGAACGCCGGTGAAATCGCGGAACCATTGGCCGAGGCCGACCGTGGCGAATTCCTCAACCATCATCGGCTGGCCGGACAGCTTCATGAAGGCTGCAAACAGAAACAGGGCTGCGACGAGGACGCGGAGAATCCACACGGCGATCTTCGCGCCGCGCGGTTTCGACAAAATTGCGCTGGTCATTGTGGATCCCCGGGTTGGGAAGCGAAGGCGCCGACGCGGGCGGGTTCGAGGCGACGCGCGTCGAGGCTGGCGCAGGAATCTAGAACTTCCCCATTAGGAAAGCGACGTCTACAATTGCAACGCTAACTTTCTCCATGAGAAAGCACGATGGACCGTCTCACCGGCCTCAGGGTCTTCCGCGAGATCGTTGAAACCGGCAGCTTTTCCCGCGCCGCCGAGCGCCTCGGCCTATCGGCGCCGATGGCGAGCAAACACCTCGCGCAGCTCGAAAGCCGGGCCGGCGCGCGTCTGCTCAATCGTTCGAGCCGCCACCTCAGCCCGACCGAGGCCGGCGAACTCTATTACGCGCAATGCCGGCAGGCGCTCGACATCCTCGACGCCGCCGACGCGGCGATCCAACGGGACGCCGCCACGCCGCGCGGTCGACTGAAGCTAACCGCCCCGGATTGGTGCGCCAATCCCCGCTTCGCCCAGGCGCTCGCCGACTATCGCGACGCGTTTCCCGAGGTGATCGTCGACCTCCGGCTGGAGAATCGAAAGGTCGATCTGGTCACGGAGGGCCTCGACCTGGCGTTGCGCGCCAGCCTGGATCCCGCGCCGACGCTGTTTGCGCGGCTCCTGTGCGTCGTGCCGTTTCACGCCGTGGCGTCGCCCGACTATCTGGCGCGCGTGGGCGTCGCAGCCGACGCAACGCGGCTCGCCGGACTCGATCTCATCGTTCCGAGCTACCTCAGCCCGGAAAAGCTCGCGCACATGCGCGCCGCCACCGCGCGAACCGCGATGCGCTCGGACAACTCGGCCTTGACCTACCAGGCCGTGCTGGCCGGCATCGGCGTCGCGGTTCTGCCCGACTGGATCGTCGCCGACGACATCGCCTCGGGACGCCTGAAGGTCCTCAGAATCAATCCGGCGCCGCCCGACATTCCTTTGCACGCCGTCTATGTCAGCCGCCGCCAGGTCGCGCCGAAGCTGCGCAGCTTCATCGACTTTTTCGCACGACGATTTGGCGGCGAGGAAAGGCGCGCCCTCCTGCCGCAGGCGCGCGCGTCGAACGTCTCGGGCGGCCGACGCTCAGGTTATGAGCCACAGCCCGGCGAGGAATGACGCCGAATTGGCGACGAGCGAGACGATCCCGGCGCGCCCGATCGTCAGCCGCGCCATCCAGGCGATCAGCGCCGCCTCGACGACGACGACCAGGGCCTCGATCGTCAGGATCGCCGGCCAGTAGGGAAAGCGGCCGTAGGACCAGATCGCCAGCGCCCACATCTGCGGGTGGGTGACGGCGGTCGCGACCATCGACGCCAGGCCGGCGTGCAGCGCGCCGCGGCTCGGCCAGCGCGCGAGTGCGACGATCGCGAAGGCGACCGGACCCTCGATCGCCATCGAGATCAACAACGCGTCCGCCTCGCTCATGGACAATGTCCTAACGATCGGCGCACAGTGACGCAAACCGGAGCGCCACATCGGGAGAAGCCGCATGCGTCGCCTCGCCGCAATCGGGGCCGTCTTCGCCCTGACTCACGCCGCCGCATGGGCCGACGCCGCGCCGCCGATGGTGGTATTCTTTGGCGTGACGGCTGGCGGCCTCACTTTCCAGATCGACGCGCGCGACGCCGCGCGCCCGGGCCGACCGACCGCTTGGCTCGTCACATGCGTCCGCGACGCGCCGAATTGCGCGCTGGCGACGGCCAAGGGGCTGATCGGCCGCCGCGTTGTCGGCTTCGATGGCGTCGCCTTCGACCCCGATCGCGACCTCCGGTCGCAAATCCTCGCCGCTTTCGCCAGCAAGGACGCGCCGGCGACGATCGAGATCGATTTCGACCCGGAGACCGGCGGAACGTCGTTGCCTATGGCCTTCGCGCGGCGTTAATTGCGGTCGTCGCATCGCGCCGCGCTCGAAGCGGCGCTCGATTCCGCCTCGACCCTCGAGACGAGACGATCGGCGAGGCGAGCGAACCGCCGCCCGAGAAATCGTCCGCTTCGACAGGAGGATGAAATGCGCCTGGGCGTTCTCGCCGTCGCCTTCGCCGCGCCGCTGGTTGTATCGGCCGCCCTGGCCGACATCGCGCCGACGCCAGATCGCGGGCCGCCGATGGGCGACGCCGGCGGCCTCACTTTCTTGGTTCAGTCGGTCCAGGTCGCATTCGGGCCGCCCAACGGACCGCACTATTACAAGACCGAGCAGGTCGTCGCGCTGACCGGCTGCGCCGAAGCAACGCCGAACTGCGCCCTGGCGAAGACAAAGAACCTCGTCGGCATGGAGGTCTCGGCGGTCGACGGCGCCGAACTGACGCCGGAAAAGGGCATGGTCGCGCAGATTCTCGCCGCCTTCGCCGATTCCAAGGCGCCGGCGACGGTCGCCCTGACCTTCTACGCCCGCGCCGCCGACAGCCAGCCGATCGAGGTCACGTTCGCGCGAAGGTGAGGGGCCGCGGCCGACGCATCCGCGCCCTAGCTCCGCTTGACCCCGAACATCTTACCGTCCGCCTTCTTGATGAACAGGTTGCAGAGCGCATCTTCGACATTGTCTGCGGTGAACTGAGGTTTCGTGCCCTCGAATTTGCATGAGGCGTGCACTTGTTCAATGATGAACTTGGGCTGAAAATAGGCGAGCGGGGCTTCGCGTTCCCTCACACGGTCGAGCACTTGCTTGTAGATATCGTCCGTCAGTTCAAGGCCGGATTTCTTCGCCATGCCGTCGAATATCTTGCGGAACAGGTCTTCCGGCGGCGCCACGGTCTCCAACTTGTAACTGATGCGGCGCTGGAACGCCGGGTCCATCAGATCGTCGGGATGCATGTTGGTGGCAAAAATCACGATCTCGTCGAAGGGGATCGTTATGCTTTTTCCCGTGTGCAGGGTGAGATAGTCGACGCGGCTATTCAGCGGCACGATCCAGCGGTTGAGGATGTCCTCGGGCTTGGCGCGTTGTCGGCCGAAATCGTCGATGAGAAAGGTGCCGTTCAGCGCCTTGACGTGCAGAGGCGCCTCATAAAACTTGGCGACCGAATTGTATTTGAGATCGAGCATCTCGATCGTCAATTCTCCGCCCGTGATCACCATCGGCCGGTGGCAGGCGACCCAGCGCGCGTCCACGCGGCTACGGCGCACGCTCGCAGCGCCTTGCTGCTCGCCCACGTCCGCGACTTTTCGGTGAACCGCGGGATCGTAGACCTTCATGATCTCGCCATCCAGATCGACGCAGTAGGGAACGTAAATCACGTTCTCGAATATCTTGCCGACGATCTCGGCGACCGTCGTCTTGCCGTTGCCGGCGGGCCCGTAAATGAGAATGGCGTTGCCTGAATTGATCGCCGGTCCCAACCGGCTCAGGAACCGCTCGGTCATGACCAGACCCGCAAACCCCTCCTCCAGTCTCTGGCGCGTCACCAGTTCATTGGTTACGCGCTGGCGCAGGATGCGGTCCTGGAAGTCCTTGAGCGACACCGGCGCAGGCCCGAAATATTGTCCGCGCTTCATCGCATCGGCGGCAAATTCGCGCCCGGCTCGGGTCAGTGAAAGGCGCAATTCCCCCAGGGACCCGCCGCCGGAACTTGCCGTCAACGTCTCCACGAATTTGCGCTCCTTGGCTTCGTTCAGCAGCGGATTGACGATGGTGCTGGACAGCTTGAGGGCTTCGGCGATCTGCGACGCCAACTCGAGGTTTTCCGTGTACATGCCCTTGACGACCAATTCGAGCAGCAGAGCCGGATCGACGCCCGTGGCGGCCGCCGTCAAAGGCGCCTGCGGCGCCTCCTCGAGGACCCGGTCAATCTGCTCCTTGGTCAGCATGCCCAGGGCGACGAGACTGGCGCCGAGTCGGCCGCCATTCTCGCGCTGATGTTCGAGCGCACGGTTGATGTCTCCCGCGGAGGCCAATCCTTTGGCCACCAGGATATCGCCCAAGTTCATTCTTCAGCCCATCGCTCGTCATTGCCCGCGCGCCATGCCCTCGAATGGCGCCAGATCCGTTTTGAAGATCATGAACGGGAGCTTCTTCGAACGAGGGATTACGGGAATGACGAATTACGAATTCCGGCGACGTCTGCATAAACTTCTAATGATGGGTCTTCTCCGCCACGCCCGATCGCGGCTCGGGGCCGCGTTTGCGCCGGCGGGGGGCGCGACCGGTCGGCGCGGCAAAGCGGTCGAGGAAGGCCGGCGCGGCAAGCGGGCGGCCGAGGCGTTCGGGCGCGCGCAGCGCGGCGATCGCGCCCGGCGACGACTCGACGGCGAAACGCCCGGCGCAGCGCGCCAGCAGCGCCGCCGTCTGCTATGTTTGAACGTGAGGCCGAAATGAGGCGGGCGCATCGCCCGCGTCGCGGTGAGGATCATGATGAAAGCAGCGCAGTTCAGCCGGTTTGGCGATCCAGAGGTGCTCGAGATCGTCGATCTCCCCGACCCGCATCCCGGTCCCGGACAGATCCGGATCGCCGTGCGCGCGGCCGGCGTCAATGCGACGGAGTGGAAGCTGCGCGCGGGCCGGTTGGACTTCGGCGCCGGCCTGCCGCAGACGACGGGCCGCGACGTGGCGGGCGTCGTCGACGAGATCGGCGAAGGCGTCACGGATGTCGCTGTCGGCGAGCGGGTGTTCGGCGTCTCCGACGATGGCGCCGGAGCGGCCGAACGGGCGCTGCTGACCCATCGGGCGCCGATCCCGCCGTCTCTCGGTTTCGTCGACGCCGCTGCTCTCCCCGTCGCGCTCGAAACGGCGACGCGCAGCCTGGACCAACTCGGCGTCGGCGCTGGAACGAGCCTGTTCGTCAACGGCGCGACGGGCGGTATCGGCGCCGCCGCGGTACAGCTCGCTCTCGCCCGCGGCGCGCGGGTGATCGGCGCCGCCAGCGCCGCCAACGCCGACTACCTTCGCCTGCTCGGCGCTGAGCCCGTGACCTACGGCGAAGGCATGGCCGAACGCGTCCGCGCCCTCGCGCCCGACGGCGTCGACGCCGCGCTCGACGTCGCCGGAAACGGCGTGCTGCCGGAATTGATCGATCTCGCTGGCGGCGCGCACAACGTGGTGACGCTCGCCGACTTCGACGGCGCGAAACAATACGAGGTGCGCTTCAGCAACGGCTTTCACGGCCACGCCTTTCACGCGCTGGCCGAGATCGGCGCGCTTATTGCAGCCGGGCGCTTCTGGCTTCCCGTCGAGCGAACCTACCCGCTCGACCAGATCGCGGAAGCCCACCGCGTCGGCGAGCGCGGCGGCGTCCGCGGCCGGCTGGCGCTGGTCATCGGCTGAAGACCAGATTGCCGGGACGTGACCCGAATTGCCGAACTTCGCCGTTCGCTCGCGCGGCTGGCGCAGGACCGCGGGGCGCCGATCCGGCATTCGCCTCGGATTACGGTGACAGTGCATTTAACTGGATTACGGGATTACGGGGATTACGGTGACAGTGCATTTAACTGCGAGATTACGGTGACAGTGCATTTAACTGGCGTTCCACTGTCGCTGTAGCTCCGTAGCTCAATTAAGTGCACTGTCACCGTAATCCCGTAATCCACCGTAATTCCCGTAATCCCGAGCAGGTCGTCGTGCTGACCGATTGCGCCAAAGGCGCGCCGAACTGCGCCCTGGCGCACGCCAAGGCCCTCGTCGGCATGGGGATTACGGGGGATTACGGTGACAGTGCATTTAACTGACGTTCCACTGTCGCTGTAGCTCCGCAGCTCAATTAAGTGCACTGTCACCGTAATCACTGTCACCGTAATCAAAGGCGCGCCGAACTGCGCCCTGGCGCACGCCAAGGCCCTCGTCGGCATGGAAGTGACGGATGTCGACGGCGCGGAGCTGGCGCCGGAAAAAGGGATGGTCAGACAGATCCTCGACGCCTTTGCCGATTCCAAGGCGCCGGCGACGATCGCGCTGACCTTCTACGCCCGCGCCGCCGACGCGAAGCCGGTCGAGGTCAAGTTCGCGCGGCGGTGAGGCCGGACGCGGCGGTTCAAACACCCGGCCCGCGCCGAGCGGCGCCCGCTTTGCGCGCCGTGTAGAACAGGTTGATCGTCAGCACGCGGCCGCGAACGACGCCGGTCTCGACGGCGAGCCATGCCAGCGCCGCCGAGCGTAGCGCTTTCCATAGCTGCGCTCTGAGCCAGCTTTTCGCGCCGCGCGCGATTGGCTGGTCTTCGTAGGCGACGCCGTCGAGGAAGCCGGCCGCGTGAAAGAGTTGGCCGAGACTGTGCGGCGTAAACGCCTGCTCGTGGGTGAGATCGCCCCACAGCGCGCCGCCCACGAATGGCGAGCCTCCGTTCGGGACATGAAGGATAACGCCGCCGCCCGGCGTCAGCAGGCGCTCGACTTCCGTGACCCAGGCGACGAGCTCGTCTCGCGTAAGATGTTCCAGAACGTCGAAAGCGACGATCGCCTCGAAGCTCTCGGCGGCCGCCTCTCTTAGATAGGCAAGCCCGTCGGCGCACATGACATCGGCCGTCGTCCGGCGTGACGCCGCTTCGGCCAGAGTCCGCACGGCGTCGACGCCACAGAGTCTCGTGTAGCCGAGGCTTTCGGCGACGGCTAACAGCGCGCCGTCGCCGCAGCCGAAATCGAGGATCCGCGCGCTGCGGTCCTGCGGCAGCCATTTGCGCAGAGCTGCCGTGATCTGTTCTCGCCGTCCCGGCGAGTCGGCGACCGCCGCATTGGCATAGACGTGATGGGTCTCGCCATAGTTTCTGTAAATGAAGTCGCGAAAGGCCTGCGGACGGTCGGTCAAAAATTGAGCCATTTCGGGCTGTCTCTCGTATTGAAAGGCTGAAAATAACCGATGGGCACGTTACCGGTCTTCGCGTAGCGTCAATCAAGCCTTGAAGCCGCCATGACGAAGCTTTGTGATGATGGCGCCCCGTCCTCTCCATGACGGGCGCATGGCGCGAAAGCGCCGCCCTAGCCATCCGGCGCGCCAGCGCCTAAATAGGGCGCTGCGGAGCTGGGGGGTGCGTCAGGACCACATTCCTCGGGGCCGTACGATCCCAATGGGAGCTGTCCCTATCCTCGCCCGTGGGCTTGGACACACGGCGCCCACCTACTTACGTAGGCGCCCGGGATCTCCGTCCAACGGCCTTCTCGGCCCCGCGCTTTTCTTGAACCGGGATCGGCGGTTTCGATCGCGACCATGCCACTTGCCGCCGCCGACCCCAAATCCGTGTTGCGCCGACAGGCGCTCGACCGCCGTCGCGACGTCGACCCGGCGACCCGCGCCGCGTTGAGCGCGCGGCTCGCGGCGGTCGGGCTCGCCTGGGCCGAGCGTTGGCGGCCGCGAATCGTCGCCGCCTTCTCCTCGATCCGCGACGAGCCCTACACCGGCCCGCTGCTCGCCGGCTTGCAGGCGCACGGCTTCGCGACCGCGCTGCCGGCCGCCGCAGCGCGTTCGACGCCGCTGGTCTTCCGCCTATGGCGAACCGGCGAGCCGCTGATCCGCGGCCCGCTCGGCGCGCCTGAGCCGACCGAAGCGGCCGCGGCGGTCGACCCCGACTTGCTGTTCGTGCCGCTGTCCGCCTTCGACCGGCGCGGTCATCGCCTCGGCTACGGCGCAGGCCATTACGACCGCGCGCTGAAATTGCTGCGCGCCGGCGGCCCGATCCGCGCCGTCGGCGTCGCCTACGCCGCGTCGGAAGTCGACCGCATCCCCGACGAGCCGCACGACGAGCGGCTCGACTTCATCCTCACCGAGCGCGAATGGATCGACGCGCGGGGACGCGGCTGATGCGGCTCCTGTTCGTCGGCGACATCGTCGGCCGGGCCGGGCGCGCGGCGCTGATCGGCCGCCTGCCGGCTTTGCGCCAACGGTGGAAGCTCGATTTCGTCGTCGTCAACGGCGAGAACGCCGCCGGCGGCTTCGGCATCACCGAAACGATCTGCGACGAGTTCCTCGCCGCCGGCGCCGACGCGATCACACTCGGCAATCACGCCTTTGATCAGCGTGAGGCTCTGGTGTTCATCGAGCGCCAGCCGCGGCTCATCCGCCCCGCCAATTATCCCGCCGGCACGCCGGGGCGCGGCGCCAATCTCTTCGAGGCCGCGGGGGGCGCGCGCGTGCTGGTCGTCAACCTGATGGGCCGGGTGTTCATGGACGCGCTCGACGACCCGTTCCAGCGCGGCGAGCAGGAGCTTTCCGCCTGCCCGCTGGGGATCGGCTGCGACGCGGCGATCGTCGATTTCCACGCCGAGGCGACCAGCGAGAAGCAGGCGTTCGGCCATTTCGTCGACGGCCGCGCGAGCCTCGTCGTCGGCACCCACACGCACGTCCAGACCGCCGACGCGCGCGTCCTTGCCGGCGGCACGGGCTTCATCACCGACGCGGGAATGACGGGCGACGCCGATTCGGTGATCGGCATGGACAAGGAGGAGCCCCTGCGCCGCTTCACCCGCCGCATCCCCTCCGGCCGCTTCGAGCCCGCCGACGGCGAGGCGACGCTGTGCGGCGTCGCGGTCGAGACCGGCCCTGACGGACTTGCGCGCCGCATCGCGCCGCTCAGGCTCGGCGGCGCGCTCGCCCCGGCCGAGCCGGATTTCTGGAACGAATGAGGAGAAGAGCCGAACGTGTCCGCCGCCGCTACACTGGTCTTCGATCTCGACGGCACGCTCGCCGACACCGCGCCCGACCTGATGGGGGCGCTGAATTTCGTGCTGACGCGCGAGGGCGTGGAGCCGCTGCCGGTCGCCGCGTCGCGCCGCCTGCTCGGCGCCGGCGGCCGGGCGCTGATCCAGCGCGGCTTCGCCGAGGCCGGCCGCCCGATCGACGCGGCGACGCTCGAACGGCTGTTCGTCGATTTTCTCGACCATTACAACGCCCACATCGCCGATGGGACCAGGCTCTATCCGGGCGTCGTCGCCGGCCTCGACCGCTGCGCCGCCGCCGGTTGGCGCCTCGCCGTCTGCACCAACAAGATGGAGGCATCGTCGAAACTGCTGCTCGGCGAACTCGGCGTGCTCGACCGCTTCGCCTTCGTTTGCGGCCAGGACACGTTCGGCGTCGGCAAGCCTGACCCGAAGCCGCTGATCGAGACGATCCGCGCCGCCGGCGGCGACGCGGCCCGCGCGGTGATGGTCGGCGATTCGAAGACCGACGTCGCGATTGCGCGCGCCGCCGGCCTGCCGGTGATCTGTGTCGATTACGGCTATACCGACATCCCTGTCGCCGACCTTGGGCCGGATCGGGTCGTCGCGGATTTCGACGCGGTGTTCAATGCGGCCGTCGAGCTCATCGGCGCGACCACGGAGGCGCGCTCGCCTTGACTCGCTGCGGCGGCCAGCCTTAAACGGGCGCCCACGACCCGGGGGCGATTAGCTCAGTGGTAGAGCACTCCCTTCACACGGGAGGGGTCGCAGGTTCGAACCCTGCATCGCCCACCATTATTTTCAAGAACTTAGACGAAGACGCGCGGCCATCGCTCAAGGCGTAGCTACCAAGTCGCGGCCGGTCGTGAAGCGAAGTGGCGCAGGCGACGCGCTCGCCGGCGTTCCCGCGGGCGAAGTCCTCACGGCGGCTCGCGTCGCACGATTTCGCGAACCGAACGGTATTGGCGAACAACCCGGTCGGTCAGCTCCTGGACGGAGGTCTCGGCGGTGCGCTTGTCGAAGGCGATCATGCCGCCTTCGACAAGATTGATCCGGTCGCAGACGTCGAAAACCTGCGCGTAATTGTGGGCGACGATGATCATCGCGATTTCGCCGCCCTCCTTGAGGCGCTGGATGAGGTCGAGGATAAGAGCCGATTCCTTTGTCCCCATCGTTGCGGTGGGCTCGTCAAGCCGGAGGACTTTCGCCTTCTGGAAGACCGAGCGAGCGATGGCGACGGCCTGGCGCTGTCCCCCTGACAGTCTGACGACGTCGACGTCGACCGAAGGCGCCCTCACTCGCATGCGCTCGAGCATCTCGATCGCCCGGCGGCGCATCTGGCGCTCGTCGAGAATTCCCAGCGCGGCGGTGGGGCCGCCGCGAGCCAAGCGCGCATTGGCGGCGACGGCCGGCCGCCGCGGAGTCCGTTTTCAGGGACGGCGTCCGCCGCCGTCGGGTCCGCGCGGCAAATCGTGACTGTGGCGCAGCAGTCACGGCTTGCCGTTTTTCTCCCGCGATGCATCATGCCGACGCACAAGGGGTTGCGCGAACGTCGCAGTTCTAGGATTGCTTAACGCTGCGCGAGTCGCCGTCGGCGCTGCGGGCCACGGCGCGCGCGTTCGCAAACGGGGGTCGTGGGCATGCGCCGTTCCGCTCTTCTTTTCGCCGGCTTGGCGGCCGGATTGCTGGCGGCGTCCGCCGGGTGGGCGATGCCCTCGTCGCCGGCGCCCAATCTGCAGGCGGATTCGCGCCCGCTCGCCTCGCCAGCGCCGCGCCAGACGGTTTCGTATGACGGCCCCTATGCGCCGGGCACGATCATCGTTTCGACCCGCGAGCGGCGGCTCTATTTCGTCCTGCCCGACCATCAGGCGCTGAAATACGGCGTCGGCGTCGGCCGGCCCGGCTTCACCTGGTCGGGCGTGACCTTCGTCGCCAACAAGCGCGAATGGCCCGACTGGACGCCGCCGGCGCCGATGCTGCTGCGCCGGCCCGATCTGCCGCGCCACATGGCCGGCGGCATCGAAAACCCGCTCGGGGCTCGCGCATTGTATCTCGGCTACTCGGAGTACCGAATCCACGGCTCCAACGAGCCCGACACGATCGGCGAGGCCGTGTCCTCGGGCTGCATCCGCATGACCAACCAGGATGTGACCGACCTTTACGGTCGCGCCAGCGTCGGCGCCAAGGTCATCGTCGAGCAATAAGGTCCGCAGGGCGCCCGCCCCCCGCCCGCCTTTCTTTCGCGCCGACGGGCGGGTATCGTCGGGCGATGAGCGCACACGCCCCCGTCGCCGTCCCGGCGCTGGTCGATCCTTTCGGCCGGGCGATCAGTTACGTGCGCGTGTCGGTCACCGACCGCTGCGATTTCCGCTGCGTCTATTGCATGTCGGAAGACATGACGTTCCTGCCCAAGCCGGACATCCTGTCGCTCGAGGAGCTCGATCGGCTGTGCTCGGCTTTCATCCGCCTCGGCACGCGCAAGCTGCGGGTCACTGGGGGCGAACCGCTGGTGCGGCGCGGGATCATGACCTTGTTCGGCTCGCTGTCGCGCCATCTCGACAGCGGCGCGCTCGACGAGCTGACGCTGACCACCAACGGCTCGCAACTCGCGCGATTCGCCGCCGAACTGGCCGATTGCGGCGTCAAACGGATCAACGTCTCGCTCGACACGCTCGATCCCGACAAGTTCCGCGCCGTCACCCGCTGGGGCGACTTCGACAAGGTGATGGCGGGGATCGACGCGGCGCAAGCCGCGGGCCTGAAGATCAAGATCAACACGGTGGCGCTCAAGGGCTTCAACGACGGCGAGGCGTCCGACCTCGTCGCCTGGGCGCACGGCCGCGGCTTCGAGCTCACCTTCATTGAGGTCATGCCGCTCGGCGCGGTCGAGCGCGAGCGCTTCGAACAATTCCTGCCGCTGACCGAATTGCGCGCGGCGCTGGAGCGGCGCTTCACGTTGAGCCCCTCGCGGCACGCGAGCGGCGGCCCGGCGCGCTATTATGACGTCGCCGAGACCGGCGGCCGGCTCGGCTTCATCACGCCGCTGTCCCACAATTTCTGTGAAAGCTGCAACCGCGTGCGCGTCACCTGCGCCGGCCGGCTCTATCTGTGTCTCGGCCGCGAGGATTCGGCCGACCTGCGCACGCCCTTGCGCCGGTCGGAAGGCGACGAAGCGCTCGAGGCGGCGATCCGCGCCGCGATCGCGCGCAAGCCCAAGGGCCATGACTTCGTCATCGCGCGCGAGGGCAGCCACGCTTCGACCAGCCGGCACATGAGCGCGACCGGCGGCTGACCGGCTGGCGAGCCGCGCTCCCCTGCTCTATATGAATGCGGGAAGACGGGGCCTTGACCCCCGTTGCGGAAAGGTCCGAACCATGGCCAACGTCCAAGAGCGCATCCAGAAGCTGATCTCCGACAACCCGGTCGTGCTGTTCATGAAAGGCACGCCGGAGTTTCCACAGTGCGGATTTTCCGGCCAGGTGGTGCAGATTCTCGACTATCTCGGCGCGCCTGTGGTCGGCGTCAACATACTTGAGGACGCCGAAATCCGTCAGGGGATCAAGGACTTCGCCAATTGGCCGACCATTCC